>NZ_JBQYEY010000007.1:0-164539 GCF_052656005.1 Nesterenkonia sp. K-15-9-6 | reverse complement strand
TGTCGCCCGGAGGCGATGTCCTCCCGCCTGCGCCGGCGCCTAGCGTCGGAGGTATGGAAAGACACCTCGAGTATCCACAACTCCGGACCAACTCACGTCGGGAGGCGGGGCCAGGCCGAGGGCGCAATTTGTGCATATGTCCTGACATCCTATTGACATTGTGATGCGAGTCACTCAGGATGGAGCCTACGACGGCCACGGCGGCAGCGACCCCGTGGCCGCAGGCTCGAAGGAGAGATCATGCCTCGCATCACTCGCAGCACCCTCGAATCCCCCTCCACCTCCGCTGAACCCGCGCCTCCCGGCCCTGCCTCCCCGGCCGTCTCCACATCTCGTCGCACCCGTCGTCGGGCCTCGGTCCGATTCGCCGCCGTGCTGGGCATCGCCGCTCTGCTCGTCTCGGCCTGCTCCTCCGAAGGGGGCCGGGCCGACGCCGGAGGCGACGACGCCGAGCGCGCCGGCGGCGTGGACACCGAGGAGCGCACCGTCTACCTCATCACCCACGCGGTGGAAGGCGACACTTTCTGGGACTACGTGCGCAGCGGCGCCGAGGAGGCCGCCGCCAAGGACAACATCAACCTGGTCTACAACTCTCACCGCGAAGGCGCCCAGCAGGCGGAGCTCATCCAGTCCGCCATCGACGCCGGCGCTGACGGCATCGCGGTCACCATGGCCAAGCCGGACGCGATGACTCCCGCTGTCCAGCGCGCCATCGACGCCGGCGTCCCGGTCGTCTCGCTCAACGCCGGAGAGGAGGAGGCCTTCGACGCCGGAGCCTTCGCCCACTTCGGACAGAACGAGTCGGTGGCCGGCGAGGCCGTGGGCGAGTACCTGGACGAGCAGGGCATCGAGCACCCCATCTGCGTGATCCAGGAACAGGGACACGTGGGCCTCGAGTCCCGCTGCGACGGGATCCGGGATGTCCTGCCGGACACCGAGAACCTCTATGTGGAGGGCTCGGACATGACGCAGGTCGCCTCCACGGTCCGGGCGAAGGTCGACTCCGCGGGCGACGCCGACGCGATCATCGGCCTCGGGGGTCCCTTCACCATGACCATCCTGGACGAGGTCCAGTCCTCCGGCTCGGACATCAACGTCGGCTCCTTCGACCTCAACGCGGACATCGCTCAGGCTGTCGTCGACGAGGAGATCCTCTTCGCCGTCGACCAGCAGCCCTGGCTGCAGGGCTACCTGGCGGTCGACTCGCTGTGGCTGCACTTCCACGGCGCCTTCGAGCCGGGCGGCGGACTGCCGGTGCTGACCGGACCCAACATCGTCGACGTCGAGAACGCCGAGTCCGTGCTCGAGTTCGCCGACGCCGGACTGCGCTGAGACCGGAAGGGACAAGACTCATGACCACGACATCCACCGCCCCCGCCGGGGCGGCACCCGCGGCTCCCGACGACGGCGCCGACGAGCGGGTCAGCAAGCGGAGTCTGATCGGCACCCTGATGGCGCGCCCCGAGGTCGGGGCGGCGGTGGGCGCCATGGTGGTGTTCATCTTCTTCGCCGTCGTCGCGCCGCCCTTCACCACCCCCGGAGGCATCTCCACGGTGCTCTACGGGGCCTCCACCATCGGGATCATGGTCGTCGGCGTCTCGCTGCTGATGATCGGTGGAGAGTTCGACCTCTCCACCGGAGTGGCCGTGATCTCCTCAGCGCTGATGGCCTCCCTGTTCAGCTGGTACTTCGCCACGAACATCTGGGTCGGCGTGGCCCTGGCGCTGGTCGTCTCGCTGGCCATCGGGGCGATCAACGGGCTGATCTTCATCAAGACCAAGCTGCCCAGCTTCATCGTCACGCTGGCCATGTTCCTGATGCTCACCGGACTCAACCTGGCGCTGACCCGGCTTATCGGCGGCTCGGTCTCCTCCCCGCCGATCTCCACCATGGACGGATTCGCCTCCGCCCAGGCGATCTTCGCCTCCTCCGTGACGATCTTCGGGGTGAACTTCCGCATCACGATCTTCTACTGGATCCTGCTGGTGGCCGTGGCCTCCTTCATTCTGCTGCGCACCAGGATCGGCAACTGGATCTTCGCCGTCGGCGGGGATCAGAACGCCGCCCGCGCGGTCGGTGTGCCCGTCACCGCCACCAAGATCGGTCTGTTCATGGGCGTGGGGTTCTGCGCCTGGGTGCTGGGCATGCACCAGCTCTTCGCGTTCAGCACCGTCCAGTCCGGTGAGGGCATCGGCAACGAGTTCCTCTACATCATCGGCGCCGTCATCGGCGGCTGCCTGCTGACCGGCGGCTACGGCTCGGCCATCGGCGGAGCCTTGGGCGCGCTGATCTTCGGCATGGCCTCCCGCGGCATCATCTACGCCGAATGGAACCCGGACTGGTTCCGCTTCTTCCTGGGTGTGATGCTCCTGCTGGCCACGATCGTGAACCTGATGGTCCGCCGTCGGGTCGAGAAGAAATAGGAGGGGCCATGAGTGAGACGACATCGCAGTCACCCCACGACGACGTCGCCGACGGCGTCGAGGCGACCCCGCTGGTCCGGCTCGAAGGAGCGGGGAAGCGTTACGGCAACATCATCGCCCTGAGGGACGTCACCATGGACGTCCACGCCGGGCAGGTCACCTGCGTGCTGGGCGACAACGGCGCCGGGAAGTCCACGCTGATCAAGATCATCGCCGGGCTGCACCAGCACACCGACGGCGTCATGCGGATCAACGGGGAGGAGACCGTCTTCGACTCTCCGCGCGACGCCCTGGAGGTGGGCATCGCCACCGTGTACCAGGATCTGGCGGTGGTGCCGCTCATGCCGGTGTGGCGGAACTTCTTCCTCGGCTCGGAGCTGACCGTGGGCTGGGGGCCGTTGAAGCGGCTGGACGTGCCGGCCATGAAGCGCATCGCCAAGGAGGAGCTCTTCGAGATGGGCATCGACCTGCGCGACGTCGACCAGCCCATCGGCACGCTCTCCGGCGGTGAGCGGCAGTGCGTGGCCATCGCCCGGGCGGTGTACTTCGGCGCGAAGGTGCTGATCCTCGATGAGCCGACCGCCGCGCTGGGGGTCAAGCAGTCCGGCGTCGTGCTGCGCTACATCATGCAGGCCAAGAACCGGGGCCTGGGGGTCGTGTTCATCACCCACAACCCGCACCATGCCTTCCCCGTGGGGGACCGGTTCATGGTCCTCAAACGTGGCCGTTCCATCGGGTACCACGTCAAGGACGAGATCAGCATCGATGATCTCACCGCACAGATGGCCGGGGGTGCGGAGCTGCAGGAGCTCAGCCATGAGCTGGCCCAGCTGGGCGGCCATACCGCCGAGCTGAAGCAGGTCGAGGCGGACCTGGAGCAGACCCTGGGCGGGCGCCCCGCCCAGTGAGGCGCCCTGTCGAGGCCCTCGGCGAGGTGGTCTGGAGTTGTCGATGCTCGAGTCGATCGAGTCGAGTACCGACAACTCCAGACCACCTCGCGCGACGATGACGACATGATCGACCCCTGAGGAGGACCTGATGCACCTGGGCCTGTACACCGCGCCGCTGCACGACCGTCCGCTGACCGACGCGCTGCAGATCGTCGCAGAAGCCGGATTGGACGCCGCCGAGCTCAACACCGGCGGGTTCCTTCCCGCCGCGCACATCCCGGTGGAGGAGCTCGACGGCGACCCCGCCGCCGCCCGCGAATGGCTGCGGATCTTCGAGGACACCGGGGTGTCGCTGCAGGGCCTGAACTGCAACGGCAATCCGCTCCATCCGGACCCACGCACCGGTGAACGGCACGCCGAGGACCTGCGGCGCAGCATCCGAGTGGCCGGGGCGCTGGGACAGACCCGAGTGGTGTGCATGTCCGGGCTGCCCGGTGCGGAGCCCGGTGCCGGCCAGCCCACCTGGGTGGTCAACGCCTGGTCCTCCCGCGCGCTGGACGTCCTGGAGCACCAGTGGGAGGTGGCCGTCCCGTTCTGGACGGAGATCGACGCGCTCGCCGCCGAGCACGGCGTCACGGTGGCCCTGGAGCTGCACCCCCAGAACCTGGTGTTCAACCCGCCGAGCTTCCTGGAGCTGCTCGAGCGCACCGGAGCGCGCCGACTGGGGGTGGAGCTGGACGCCAGCCACCTGTTCTGGCAGCAGATGGACCCCGTCCATGTGGTGCGCCGGCTGGGCAGGCATGTGGCGCACGCGGCGGTCAAGGACGTGCGGATCAATCCCGAGGCCGCCTGGTGCGGAGTGCTGGACAACAGCTTCCGCCGACTGAGTCCCGACGAGCCCCGCACGCAGATCGGTGCGGAGGAGTACGTCAACGAGTGGCCCTCCGCCTCCGCCTGGGACTTCGTGGCGCTGGGGCGCGGGCACGACGCCGCCTGGTGGGCCGAATTCCTCACCGCGCTCGCGGACGTGGACGCCGACATGGCTGTGCACATCGAGCACGAAGACACCTCATTGGGTGCTGTGGAGGGTGTGCAGGAGGCGGCGGCGGTGCTCATGGAGGCGGCACGTGTGGCCGGGCTGCGGTGAGGCGCAGGCTCTTTCGCTCCTGCGGGCAGGGCACGTAGGGTCCTGGGCACGACCAGTTCTACGACCCACGCAGGAGGCATCATGCCGGACATCCCCGAACCTGTGGGCAGCTTCGTCGCCGCCGTGAACCGCCACGATGAGGAGGCGTTTCTCGCCGCGTTCGGCGAGGAGGGGTTCGTCGACGACTTCGGCCGCATCTTCACCGGCCGGGACGAGATCAAGGCCTGGAGCGACGTCGAGTTCATCGGCGCGCGCGGCACCATGGATGTCGAATCTGTGGAGGCCGACGGCGAGGCCGTCACCGTGATCGCCGACTGGCGCAGCAACCACGCCAACGGGCGTTCGGAGTTCACCTTCGCCGTCGACGGCGAGCGACTGCGGTCCATGCGCATCCGCGGGGCCCACTGACGGCGACCCTGTGGGGCGCCGTCAGGCTGAGTTCGGGCGGCTCGTCGTCGCGCGGATGACCAGCTCCGGGCGGACCGTGACGGTGTCGGAGCGCGGTGCGCTCTGGTCCCTGCCGGCTTCGGAGGCGATCTGCTCCAGCAGCGCCTCCACGGCGGCGTCCGCCATGGCCTGCGGATCGACCCGCGCGGTGGTCAGCCGGATGAACGGCCAGGATGCGACGGAACTGTCGTCGAACCCGGTGATGCTGATGTCGTCCGGCACCCGGAGCCCGCTGTCCCGGGCTGCGGCCAACACTCCGACGGCGGCGCGGTCATTCGCGGCCATCAGTGCCGTGGGGGGAGGCCCATCACTCAGGAGACGGACGGCAGATGCGTATCCGCCCTCTTCGGTGAGGTCGCCCTCGACCTCCCGGGGGGTCAGCCCGTGGCGGTGCATGCCTTCCCGATAGGCCTGGCGCCGAGCGCTGGCGTTGGGTCCGGTGCCACCAGTGACGTGCGTGATCTCCGTATGGCCGAGGTCGATGAGGTGTTCCATCAGGGCGCTGATGCCAGCGTCGGCGTCGGCGCGGACGTCGGGAAGTGAACGTTCGGCGGAGGACGGCCCGCCCAGTTGGACGGCGGGGATGTCGCTCGGCAGGGTGCCGAGCTCTGCGGAACCTCCGGCGGTGGAGAGGACCATGAGTCCGGCGATCCGCTGGCTGAGCAGCTCGTCGAGGACCTCCTTTTCGCTGCGTCCGGGCGTGACAGGTCCGAGCGCCATCGTGTAGCCACGCTGGTGCGCGCGGCCCACGAGGGCCTCGGCCATGTCGACCTCGAACGGCTCACGCATGGAGAACATCGCCCCGAGCAAGTGGCTGTGGCGTCCACGCAGCAGGCGAGCCGCGCGGTCAGGGCGATACCCGATCTGCTCGGCTGCGGCGAGGATGCGTTGACGTGTCTCGTCACTCGGTCCGTCCAGCCCCCGCAGGGCCATGGAGACCAGCTGCCGGGAGACACCGGCCTGCTGGGCGACGTCGCTCATCGTGGGCCGGGTGCTCATGGCACCATTGTGGCACGCCTCTAGCACGAGCTATTAGCACGTGCTAGATTGTTTCCCATGACGCACATCACAGCACAGCACCAGACGGTCGCCGAGGCGCCATGCCCTCTGGCACCGGCCCTGCGCCTCGGCGTCATCGGCGCCGGATGGATCGGACGCTTCCACGCGGAGTCGATCCGCGAGCGGGTGCCAGGCGCCCACCTCGCCGCCGTCGTCGACGTCGATGCAGGGGCTGCCGGCCGAGTTGCCGCCGCCTCCGGTGCCGCCGCCTTCACCGACCCGTACGAGGCCCTGCGAACTGCAGATCTCGACGGCGTCGTGATCTCCTCGCCGGCCGCCACCCATACAGGTCTGGTGGTGGCCGCCGCCGAGGCCGGGGTCCCGGTCTTCGTGGAGAAGCCCATGGCCACCACACTCGAGGACGCGGACCGGGCCACTGCCGCCGCAGACCGGGCGGGAATCCCGCTGCAGGTCGGCTTCAACCGACGCTTCGCCACAGGTTTCCGAGAAGCCGGCGAGCACATCCACGACGGTCGAATCGGGAAGGTGCAGCTGATGCGCTCGCTGACTCGGGATCCGGAGCTGAAGAACCCCGAGAGAATCCGGCCCGGGACCATCTTCCTCGAGACCCTCATCCATGACTTCGACACGCTGAACTGGTTCCACCCAGGGGCACGCGCTCACGAGGTTCACGTCATGGCCGACGCACTGATCGCCCCCGCGCACAAGGATGCCGGCCTCCTGGACACCGCCGTGGTCACCATCCGCTACGAGGACGGCGCGATCGGCATCGCGGAGGCCTCGTTCCAGGCGGCCTATGGCTATGACATCCGCGGTGAGGCCTTCGGCAGTGGAGGGATGGTCACCGCCGGAGAGGTGAGGACATCCAGCGCCCGCCTCTACGGGGCCTCCGGCCAGCAGGCGGAGACCACCCGGCAGAACATCGACCTGTTCCGCCAGGCCTACACCGATGAGCTGATCGCCTTCACCCGGTCCATCCGTGGTGAGGCCCCGGACGTCCCCACCGGACGGGACGCACGCGCGGCGCTGGCCATTGCGCTGGCCTCCCTGCGCAGCGCCGCCTCAGGTCAGACAGAAGCGGTCGAGTCGGAGGCGGCCCCGCACGACGCGGCCCCGGGCGGAGATCGTCCATGATGCGGTCGCCGGAGGAGAGGCCCTACACGCTGGCCGCCAATGCGGAGATGATCTTCCGCGACCTCCCTGTCGAGGAACGAGTCCGGATCCTGCACGAGGCAGGATTCGTCGTCGAGATCTGGGACTGGTCGGCCAAGGACCTTCCGGCCCTGGCCCGCACCGGAGCACGGTTCTCCTCGATGACCGGCTACCTGGAGGGCGATCTCATCACCCGGGCGGGGGCCGACAGGCTGGTGGAGACTGCCGAGCGGTCGCTGGAAGCGGCCGAGGTCATCGATGCCGCGGCGCTGAACCTCCACGGCACAGGTCTGGACGGGCAGGGCATGCCTGTGGTGCCTCGGCCGCACCCCACCGGTGCGGACCACCTGGCTGCCGCCCGCACGCTGGAGAGAGTCGCGACGCTCGGCGAGGAGCACGGACGGGTCTTCACGTTGGAGAATCTCAATACAGCGGTGGATCACCCAGGAGTGCCGTTCGCGACGGCGGCTGAGGCGCTGGCGCTGGTCCAGGCGGTCGACAGTCCTCACCTGCGGTTGAACCTGGACCTCTACCACGCCCAGATCGGCGAGGGGAACCTCATCCGACTGATCGAGCAGGCGCTGCCCTGGGTGGGGGAGGTCCAGGTCGCGGACGTCCCGGGCCGATGTCAGCCGGGGACCGGGGAGATCCGGTACGCGGCCGTCGCCGACGCCCTCACCGACGTGGGATACGGCGGCGTCGTGGCGATGGAGGCCTTCGCCTCCGGGGATCCCCGCGATGCTTTGAAGGACTTCCAGGCGACGTTCGGCTGAGCGGCACTTTCCCGATGCTGGTGAGCTGGGTGGGTCTCAGGCCTCAGGTGCGGGCGTCACGTGTGGAGGTCGGGGAACCCTGACCTCGGACCCGCCGGCGGCAGCCGAGGCGGCGATCGCCTCGATCAGCTCCATATTGTGCACGCCGTCCTCGACGCTGGCGTTCCGCGGCCAGGAGTCCTCCGCGGCCAGCCCGGCCACCTCTTCCAGGAACGCGCGGGCCTGGAACACGAAGCCGTCGTTCTGGCCGAAGCCGATGCCCGGGGCGGCCATCGCGAAACCTTCACCCACATAGGGGTGTCCGGGTCCGAGGTTCACGGTGCGGAAGCCGTTGTCGGTCTGGCGGTTGCCGCCGATGTCCCGGGTGTGGACCTGGATCTCCGCAGGACGCTCCTGGTCCCACACGGCGGCTCCGTCGCGGCAGGAGATCTCCAGGCGCAGACCGTTGGGGTGCCCGGGGGACACCCGGGAGGCCTCAAAGGTGCCGGCGGCGACGTCGAACTGCGCCGTGAAACCAGCCCAATCGTCATTGGTCACCGGTTCTGTCTCCTCACTGACCTCCGCCTTCCCATGTCCCACCGTGGACCCCACCGGCAGCGGACGCTCCTGGATCACGGTGCGGAACTGTGCCCCGGCCACGGAGCGCATCGGCCCGGCCAGGAACTCCGCGGCATAGAGCAGGTGGCTGCCGACGTCGGCCAGGGCCCCAGAGCCTGGGCCGCCCCGGTAGCGCCACGTCATCGGGACCTGCGGATCGCAGCCGTAGTCGGCCAGGTACCGGCCGTGAAGATGCACCACCTCGCCCAATGCTCCCGAGGTCACCAGCTCACGCAGAGCGGCAAGTCCCGGGGCTCGGCGGAAGGTGAAGCCGATGCGGACCACCTGGCCGGCGTCCTCGGCTCGCCGCGCGGTCTCCGCCATGGCACGGGCGTCGTCGAGGGTGTCGGCCAGCGGCTTCTCACACAGCACATGCTTGCCGGCGGCCACCAGAGCCTCGACGATCTCCCGGTGCAGCCGGTTGGCCACCACCACGGAGACGACGTCGACGTCTTCGGCCTCCAGCAGTGCGCGCCAATCGGTCTCCACCCGTTCATACCCGTAGCGGCCAGCGACATCACGGGCCAGCGGCTCGGCGAGGTCGGCGATCGCCGCGAGCTTCACCGGGCGGGGGAAAGGGCTGCGCACCGTGGTGGCGGCTCGCCAGGCCGCCGCGTGGGCCGCCCCTGCCATCCCGGCGCCGATGACGGCGACGCCGATTCTCTGCTCACTCATCACTGGTCTCCTTCATGAGAGGTCCTGCAGCCACTCAGCGCATGCGCTTCGGGTTCGGCACCACCGGCATGCCGGCGGTGTTGCGGAAGGTGGACTCGATCTCCTCCAGCGACCTTCCCTTGGTCTCCGGCACTCGCCGGTAGGTGAACACCAGGGCGGCGCAGCAGATCACGGAGAACCCGGCGAACAGCCAGCCCACGCCGACCGCTTCCAGCACCGGAGGGAACCCCAGGGCGACGACGCCGTTGGCGAACCACAGGGCGGTGGTGGCCAGGCCCATGGCCGCAGCACGGACGCCCAGCGGGAAGATCTCCCCGAGCATCACCCAGACCATGGAGCCCCAGCTGGCCTGGAACATGAAGATGTAGACGGCCATGCAGGTCAGGGTGACGATCCCGACGACGCCGAAGCCGTCCGGCTCGGGCAGCAGCAGGTTGGTCAGCGCCAGCACCGCCAGGCTCAGGCACGTGCCCGCGGCCCCTGCGAGCAGCAGCGGCCGGCGCCCCCAGCGGTCCGCGTAGGTCAGGGCCAGCCAGATGGCCAGCACGTTCATGACGCCGATGATCAGGTTGGCGGCGATGGCCGCCTGGTCGGTGAAGCCGACGTTCTGCAGCGTGGTGGGCGCGTAGTAGATGATCGTGTTGATGCCCATGATCTGCTGCAGGATCGCCAGACCGAGGCCGACGAAGAGGATCGGCTTCACCCAGGGCTGCAGCAGTGCCCTGAGATTCTGAGCGCCGGCTGCCTTCTCCGCCTCATTGATGATGTGGATCTCCTGCAGCTCCCGCTCGGCCTCCTCGGGGGTGCGGTCGTAGTGCAGAATGGTCAGGGCCTCGGCCTCTCGGCCCTTCTTGACCAGCCAGCGGGGCGTCTCCCAGATGAACGCCAGACCGACGGCGAACAGCAGCGACGGGACCACCGAGAGCCCGAGCATCCATCGCCAGGACTCCAGCGGCGCGAAGGCCAGTCCGATGATGAAGCCGATGAACTGGCCGGTGACGATCGCCAGGGCGTAGAAGGCGGTGACCTTTCCGCGGATCCGCGCCGGGGAGATCTCCGAGAGGTAGACCGGCAGCGTCACCGCAGCCAGTCCGGAGCCGAGGCCGACGATGAAACGGAAGACGAACAGCGTGTTGGGGTCCGGGGCCAGCGCCATGCCGATGGGCGCGACGATGAACGTCACCGCGGTGGCCATGAGGATCTTCCATCGGCCGTACTTGTCCGAGAGACGTCCGCCGACGGCAGCGCCGAAGACGGCACCGATGATCAGGCCGGTGACGATCCAGCCCTCGGCCCAGCTGCTGAGCTCGAACTCGGGGCGCAGGTACACGAGGGCCGCTGAGATGACTCCGGTGTCATAGCCCCAGTTGAGCCCTCCGAGAGCCCCGAAGAGGTAGATGAGGACGGTGCTCTTCTTCCGCCCGGAGCCGACGCTCCCGTCAGGGGCCGGGCGTGTGCGGTGTGTGTCCATGATCTGGCGATCCTGTCTGTGCCGGGTGGTGGGTGCGCCTCACGGACGCCCGACGCGACGTCGGGCGCCTGGAGGGGAATCCGGGCGCGGGGCCCGGTCGGGGCGGGAAGGGGGCGGGTCAGCCCCGAGCCGCCGCCATGCGCTCGCGCATCTGACGCAGCTGATAGGCGGAGACCTCCATGGCGTCCTCGTTCTCGCCGAAGACGCTGGTGACCATGACCGTGTCCTCACGCTGGTCGAAGCCGTTGCGGGCGAGCTCTGCGAAGAAGTGGTCCCAGTCGACGTCGCCGACGCCGATCTTGTTGTGCTGGTGCACCCGGGCCGCGTTGCCCGGGGGGTTGGTGATGTACCGGAGGCCGTCCGAGCGGTGGTGGTCATAGGTGTCGGCCACGTGGACCACTCGCAGCCGGTCGCCGACCTCGTCGAGGATGGCGGCCATCGGATCCTCGTAGTGGAAGGTGTGCGGGGCGACGTAGACGAAGCTCAGGTTCTTCGAGTTGGCTCCGCGGATCACCCGCCAGGCGGCCAGCCCCTGCTCCACGAAGTCATCAGGGTGGGGGTCGATGGCCACGTTGAGCCCCTCGGCTTCGATGATCGGCAGCAGCTCCTCCAGGGAGCGGTAGAAGGCGCGCTCCGACTCTTCCGCGAGCTCGGGCCGGCCGGAGAACTCCGTGTTGATCTGCTCCACTCCCAGGTCCACGGTGATCTGGATGACCCGCTTCCAGTACCGGACGGCGGCCTCGCGGGCGTCCGGGTCGGGGGAGGACCAGCGCAGCACCGGCAGCACGGAGGCGACGCCGACGCCGGCATCCGCGCAGGCTGCGCGGAAGCGGGCGACGAGGTCGTCGTCGGCCTTGGGGTGGTTGAAGAACGGGATGAAGTCCGGGTGCGGGGTCATCTGCAGCCAGTCGAATCCCAGGTCGGCGGCGAGCCGCGGGAACTCCAGCAGCGAGTGAGTCCGGTGGAAGGGGGTGGGGTCCAGGGCGTACTTCATGGAGGGGTCCTCGGGGCAGGTGGGGGCAGGGTCTGCGAGTGGTCGGGCTCAGGCCAGGGCGGGGGAGCCTGTGGCGGCGGCGTAGAAGCTGGGCTTGGGCGCCAGCGCCACATGCTCGACCGTGCGGCTCTGCTGGGCGGCGACGCCGGCGGCGCAGCAGGCGGCGGTGGCGTATCCGTCCCAGGCGCTGGGCCCGGCGATCTCGCCGCGCAGGGTGGCGTCCACCCACTGCTGGACCTCGAGGTCGTAGGCGTCGCGGAACCGGGTGACGAATCCGGCGTCGACCTCGACGCCGGTGCGGCCGGCGGTGGTGACCTCGACCTCGGAGCCCTCGCCGATCTTCACCAGACCGTTCTCGAAGGTGGCCTGGGTGTGCACCTGGTAGCCGATCTGGGCGTTGACGAAGATCTCCACGGTGGCCAGCAGTCCGGACTCGGTCTGCACAGTGACCAGCTGGGGGTCCCGCACGTTGCCGGTCCGGGAGGTGGTCCGTCCGATCCGCACGGAGACGTCGGTGATCTCCTCGCCGGTGAAGTACCGGACGGCGTCGAACTCGTGGACCACGGAGTCATGGATGACCATCTCGTCCGTGAACTCGGCCGGCGCCTCCGGGTTGCGGTGCTGGTGATGGAGCATCAGCAGCTCGCCCAGCTCGCCGGAGGCGATCGCGTCCTTCAGCCGGCGGTAGCCGGCGTCGAAGCGGCGCATGAAGCCCACCTGGATGAGCTGGCGGCCAGCGGCGACTTCGGCCTCCACCACGCGCAGGGCGGAGTCGGGGTCCGGGGTCAGCGGCTTCTCGCACAGCACGGGGATCCCGGCGTCGAGGAGCTTCAGGAGGGCCTCCTCGTGGAGGAATCCCGGGGTGGCCAGCACGACGGCGTCGGCCGCCTCGGCGGTCAGCAGCTCGTCCACGCTGGAGAACACCTGTGGCTCTCCGGCGGCGTCCCCGGCGGTGGCGGCGACGGCGGCGGCCCGCTCGCGGTCGACGTCCACGACGGCGCTGACCCGGGCGCGCAGGGTGTGGTGGGCGAGGCGGTCCACGTGGTCCGAGCCCATGCGCCCGGCGCCGACGACGGCGACGCGGAGTTCGGACTGCTGCGGTGTCGACATTGGTCTCAGCTCTCCTCGATCGTGCGATGTTCCGTGATGTCACTCACTGTAGGACGCATCACATTACTTTGTCCAGACATTCGGACGAAATGGATTTCAGTGCGGTGCCCCGCCACACAGATCGTCCCTCCGTGAGAGATCGTCTGTGGATTCAGGCACGATCTCTCACGGAGGGACGATCTTCGGGCGGGGAGGGTCTCAGCCGTTGGACGGGAAGTTCAGCGACGCGGTCGACTCGTCGTTCTGATGCGGCCAGCGCTGGGTGATGACCTTCCCGCGCGTGTAGAAGTGCACGCCGTCGGGGCCATAGATGTGGTGATCCCCGAACAGCGAGTCCTTCCACCCGCCGAAGGAGTGCTGCGCCGCCGGCACCGGGATCGGCACGTTCACCCCGATCATGCCCACAGTGACCTGCCGCTGGAACGTGCGGGCCGCATGGCCGGAGCCGGTGAAGATCGCGGTGCCGTTGCCATATGGGTTGGCGTTGATCACCCGGATCGCGTCCTCCAGGGTGTCCACGCGGACCACCGCGAGCACCGGCCCGAAGATCTCCTGCTCATAGGCAGACATGTGCTCCTGGACCCGGTCCAGCACGGTCGGGCCCACGAAGAAGCCCTCCTCCCGGCCGTCCACCACCAGATCACGCCCGTCCACGACGACGGCGGCGCCGTCGGCCTCCGCCTCGCCCACGAGGCGCTGCACGCGCTCCTTGGAGGCCGGAGTGATCAGCGGGCCCATCTCCGCCTCGGCCTGGGTGCCGTCACCGACGGTGATGTCCCGGGCGCGCTGGCCCACCTTCTCGACCAGGGCGTCGGCCGCGTCGCCCACCGCCACGGCCACGGAGATCGCCATGCAGCGCTCGCCGGCGGAGCCGAAGGCCGCGGCCGAGAGGTGATCGGCGGCGAGGTCGAGGTCGGCGTCGGGCAGGACCACCGCGTGGTTCTTCGCCCCGCCGAGGGCCTGGACGCGCTTGCCGTGCCGGGTGCCGGTCTCATAGACGTACTGCGCGATCGGAGTGGACCCCACGAAGGAGACGCCGTCGACCAGCTCATGGGTCAGCAGGCCGTCCACGATCTCCTTGTCGCCGTGCAGCACCTGGAAGACGCCGTCGGGCAGCCCGGACTCCTTCCACAGCTGGGCCAGCAGCAGGGAGGCCGAGGGGTCCCGCTCCGAGGGCTTGAGCACGAACGCGTTGCCGGTCACGATCGCCACCGGAGCCATCCACAGCGGCACCATGACGGGGAAGTTGAACGGAGTGATTCCGGCGACCACACCCAGGGGCTGCCGGAAGGAGAAGACGTCGATCCCGGTGGAGACCTGGTCCGAGTAGTCGCCCTTCAGCGTCTGCGGGGCCGCGCAGGCGAACTCCACGACCTCCAGGCCGCGAGCGACCTCCCCGGCGGCATCGGAGAGCACCTTGCCGTGCTCGGCGGTGATCAGCGCGGCCAGCTCCTGGGTGTGGGAGGCCACCAGCTCGCGGAATCGGAACAGCACGGCCATGCGCTTGGACAGCGAGGTCTCCGCCCAGAGGTCGGCGGCGCGCCGCGCGGCCAGCAGGGTCTTCTCCAGGTCCTCGCCGTCGCCCAGGTGCAGGGTGCCGCTGACCTGACCGGTGGCAGGGTTGAACACGTCCTGGCGGCGGGTGCCGTGGCCGGCGTCGGCGGTGCCGTCGATCCAGTGGGTGATCTCGGCGACGCCGGCGCTCTGGACGTCAGTGGTCTGGGGAGTCGTCTCGGTGGTGGTCATCAGTGGTTCCTCTCGTCGGTGTCGCGGCCGTCGCCGAGCAGCTGCCGCTGCCGGGACTTGTGGTCGCGGTAGGTCTGGTAGGCGTTCTGTGTGGTGTCCAGCTCGGAGACGCCCGTGACCGGCACGTCCCACCAGGACTCGGAGTCGGGGGCGTCGAGGTAGAGATCGGAGGTGATGTGGATCAGCACCGGGCCCGAGTCCTCCGGGCGGGCCTTGGCCTCGGCGACGGCGGCGTTCAGCCGGTCGATCGCGTCCTCGCCCGGTTCCACGCGGATGACGTCGACGCCGAGCGACTCAGCGTTGGTGGCGATGTCGATGGGCAGCTCATGGGCGCCGTCGAACCGTCGCTGGTCCTCCAGGTAGCGGTACTTCGTGCCGAAGCGCTGGGAGCCCAGGGATTCGGACAGCGAGCCGATCGAAGCGTAGCCGTGGTTCTGCAGCAGCACCACGATGAGCTTGATGCGTTCGGCCACGGCGGTGACCAGCTCGGTGTGCATCATCAGGTAGGAGCCGTCACCGACCATGACGACGACGTCGCGGCCGTCCTCCGGGGCCTTCCCTTGGGCCTGGGCTTCGGCCAGGGCGGCGCGCTTGACCCCGAGGCCGCCGGCGATCTCGTAGCCCATGCAGGAGAACGCGTACTCCACGTGGTAGCCGTAGGGGTCCTCGGCCCGCCAGAGCTTGTGCAGGTCTCCGGGGAGGGATCCGGCCGCGCAGATGACGACGTCGCGCGCGTCCATGGCCTCGTTGACGGCCCCGATGATCTCGGTCTGCGCCGGCAGCGGCTGGTTCCTCACGGTGAAGGCCTCGTCGACGGTGGCGTCCCAGCGGGCCTTCTCCCGGCGCACCAGCTCAGCGACCTCTGCGGAGGTGTGGTGGCCCACCGACTCCAGGCGCTCACGCAGAAGGGGCAGCGTGGTGCCGGCGTCGGCGACGATCTGCACGCCGGCACCCATCTTGTAGGCGTCCAGGGAGGCGATGTTGATGTTGACGAATCGTACGCCTGGGTGTCGGAAGGCCGTCATGGAGGCGGTGGTGAAGTCCTCGTAGCGGGTGCCGATGCCGATGATGACGTCGGCGTCCCGCGCGTAGGTGTTGGAGGCGGTGGATCCGGTGGAGCCGATCGCCCCCAGGCAGAGCGGATGATCCCACTGCAGCGTGCCGACCCCGGCCTGGGTGTAGGAGACCGGGATGCCCGTGGATTCGGCGAGCGTGCGCAGCGCGTCGGTGGCGAAGCCGTAGTGCACACCCCCGCCGGCGATGATCAGCGGCTGCCGGGCCCCGCGGATGGCCTCCACTGCGGCGGCGAGGTCCACCTCCTCGGGCGCGGGACGGCGGATCCGCCATTCGCGAGGTGCCAGGAACTCCTCGGGCACCAGGATGCGTTCGGCCTGCACGTCCTGCGGCAGCGAGATGGTCACCGCACCGGTCTCCGCCGGGTCCATCAGCACCCGCATGCCGTTCAGCAGGGCGGAGAAGAGCTGCTCGGGGCGCTGCACGCGGTCGAAGTACCGGCTGATCGGGCGGAACAGGTCCGCGCAGGTGACGTCATAGGCATGGGGGAGCTCCAGCTGCTGCAGCACCGGATCCGGGGCGCGGGTGGCGAACTCGTCAGACGGCAGCAGCAGGGCCGGAAGGCGGTTGGTCGTCGCCAGGGCGGCGCCGGTGGCCATATTGGTGGAGCCGGGTCCGATGGAGGCGGTGACCGCGTAGGTCTGTCGGCGGCGGGTGTGCCGGGCATAACCCACGGCCTGGTGGACCAGGGCCTGCTCGTTGCGGCCCTGGTGGTAGGGCATCAGCCCCGGCGCCAGAGTCTGCGCCTGCTTCAGCGCCTGCCCGACGCCGGCGACATTGCCGTGACCGAAGATCCCGTGCATGCCGGGGATCGTGCGGACCTCGGTCCGGACGCCGTCGACGACGTCCACGGTGCGCTGGTTGGCGAGGAACTCCACGGTGGCCTGGGCCACGGACATCTCACGGGTGGTCATCGGTCCTCCTTCGTGGCGCCGGCCGGGGCGAGTCCTCCGGTCGGTGCAGGATCTGTGGCGTCGGGTGAGCCGCCGGGTGTGCTGTCGTTGAGCAGCGAGGCGGCGGCGTCGACGGCGGCGGCGACGTCACCGCCGTCAGGGTAGAGCAGGGTCCGGCCCACCGTGAGTCCCTGCACGCCCGGAAGCGCCAGGGCGCGGCGCCAGGTCTCCAGGACCTCGTCGGTGCGCCCGGAGGGGTCTCCGCCGAGCAGGACCGTGGGCAGCGTGGTGGCGGCCATGACGCGCTCCATGTCCTCGACCACCGGCAGCTTCATCCACGTGCGCGCTGAGCTGGCACCGAGCCCCTGGGCGATGGCCACCGACTGGATGACCGCCTCGGTGGAGAGGTCGTTGACCACGCGGCCGGCCTCGGTGCGGGAGATGAACGGCTCCACCATGGCGATCAGTCCGTCGGCGTGCAGCTGGTCCACCGCCTGGGCGGTGCTCTCCAGCACCGAGGTGGTGGCGGCGTCGTCGAAGGCGATCCGGGTGAGCATCTTCCCGCCGTCTGCCCCGAGGGCACTCAGGGCTGAGGCGGTGTGCCCGGTGAAGCGGTCATCGATCTCATTGACCAGGCCCGGCAGGCCGGCTCGGTTCATGGAGCCGAAGATCAGCTTGCCGTCCAGGGCGCCCAGCAGCAGCAGGTCGTCGAGCACGTCGGGGGAGGCCAGCACGCCGTCCACCTTCGGGTGGGCCAGGGCGATGCGGAGGCGGTCGAGCAGCCGGCGCCGGTCCGCCATGGCCTGCGGATCGGACTTCACCGCCAAGGCGCCGCGGGCGGCATGGTCTGCGGCGATGATGAAGCTCTGTCGTCCGTGCACCGGGCCTGGGTGGCGTCGTCGGGACTGCGCGGCGGCCGCCACGGACTCCGGGTGCTCCAGTCGGAGGCGGGTGAGCGGCTCATAGCGGCGCGGATCCTCGTCGTCGGGCGATGTGCTCTGCGGAGGGGAGATCTCGCGGCGCAGCTGGTGGACCGGGGTCAGCGTCTCGGAGGTGCGGGGCGGGTCGGTGCGGCTCATGCCCGGACCTCCTGGGGGACGGGGCGGCCGCGTTCGGCCAGCAGCGCGGTGACCTCGTCGGGGGTGGGCATCGCATCGGAGCAGGCGATCCGGGTGGCGACCAGGGCGCCGGCGGCGTTGGCGTAGTCCAGGACCTGCTCCAGCGGCCATCCGGCGAGCAGGCCGTGGACCAGCGCGCCGCCGAAGGAGTCACCGGCGCCGAGCCCGTTGACGGTCTCCACCGGCAGCGGCTTGGAGACCACCCGCTCCTCGGCGGTGGCGGCCATGACGCCGTCGGAGCCTCGTTTGACGACGGCGAGCTTCACTCCGGCCTCCAGCAGGCGGTCCGCCTGGTCGTCAGGGGTGCCCTCGCCCACGGCCACCGCACACTCCTCGGAGTTGCCCACCGCCACGGTGACATGCGGCAGGATCCGGGCGACCTGCTCTCGAGCCTGCTCCACCGAGTCCCAGAACATGGGACGGTAGTCGAGGTCCAGGACCGTGTGCTGGCCAGGCGTCAGCGAGGCCTGCGGGCGGGCCTCGTGGGCGGTGACCTGCGCCTGGCGGGAACGTGGGCGGGAGAGCCCGGTGACGGTCGACCAGAAGATCCGGGCCGCGGCGATGGCATCGGTGTCGAGCTCGTTCGCCTCGATCTCCCAATCCGGGGCGCTGGGGGAGCGTCCATAGAAGTAGAGCGGGAAGTCCTCGGGCGGCCGGATGGCGCAGAAGGTGACCGGGGTCTGCAGCTCCGGCACCGCTGTGACCCACT
This sequence comes from Nesterenkonia sp. K-15-9-6, assembly GCF_052656005.1. Classification (NCBI taxonomy): domain Bacteria; kingdom Bacillati; phylum Actinomycetota; class Actinomycetes; order Micrococcales; family Micrococcaceae; genus Nesterenkonia; species Nesterenkonia sp. K-15-9-6. The sequence continues at coordinate 146,300 of NZ_JBQYEY010000007.1, read as the reverse complement.
GGTCGTCGACGCCGTAGCGCCGCAGCTCCTGGTGGAGGAACTCGCCGAAGGGGTCGTCCCCGGTGCGGGTGATCACCGCGGTGCGTCGTCCGTGCCGGGCGGCGGCCACGGCCACGTTCGCCGGCGAACCGCCCAGGTACTTGCCGAAGCGGGTGACGTCGGCCAGGCCGACGCCGATGTCGTCAGGGTAGATGTCGACGCTGATGCGTCCCATCGTGATGAGCTCGTGGGTCATGGGTGCTCCTTCGGGTGTGCCAGGAGTGATGTGGGGTCTGCTGTGAGGAGATTCGGTGCGCTGCGTCTGCGGCTGCGTCTGCGGCTTCGTCTGCGGCTCCGGCCCCGTCAGCGGATGCGCGTGCGGGAGCCGCAGCCGCAGAGGTGCTTCCGGGTGCGAGCGGCGATCGGCAGGGGGTCGTCGAAGGACGTCACCGGGTACATGTCCTGTTCGACGATGCCGAAGAAGGAGCGGCCGAGCTGCTCGAGCTCATCGATGACCTCGGAGAGGTCCGGAAGGCCGCCGGGCGGTTCGACCATGACACCGGCTTTGTTGGCGGCGGCCCAGGTGAGGTCGTCGCGGCGGACGACCTCCATGACCTCCGGGTCGATCTGCTTCAGGTGCAGGTAGCCGATGCGGTCCGGATGGCGCCGGATGAGCTCGGCGGAGGAGGCACCGCCGTACTCGGCATGGCCGGTGTCCAGGCACAGGCTGACCCGCTGTGGGTCGGTCTCCTCCAGGAAACGGAGGATCTCGTCCATGGAGCACACATGGGAGTCCGCGTGGGAGTGGAACTGCTGGGCCAGGCCGTACTTCTCTTCGAGCACCGCGCCCAGCTCGTCGTGGCCCTCGGCCAGGCGTCGCCAGCCGTCGGCGTCGAGGGTTCCGGGCTCCACCGCCTCGCCGGTGACGTCGTCGCGCCACATGGCCGGAATGACCACGATGTGCTCCCCGCCCACAGCGGAGGTCAGCTCGGCGACGCGGTGGATCTGATCCCAGGTGGCCTGGCGCTCGTCGGCCCCGGCGCGGTGGAAGGCGGTGAAGACCGTTCCGGCGGAGACCTTCAGATCCCGGGCGGAGAGCTCATCGGCCAGGCGGGAAGCGTCGGTGGGCAGGTATCCGTAGGGGCCGAGCTCGATCCAGTGATAGCCCGCCTCCACCACCTCGTCGAGGAACCGCTCCCAGGGGGTCTGCTGCGGGTCGTCCGGGAACCAGACGCCCCACGAGTCCGGGGCGGTGCCGATGAGGATGGGAGAGCGGGTGCCGTCCTCGGCGGTGCTGGGGGTGCGGGCGGGAGTGGTGGTCACTGCGGCCTCCTCGACGTCGTCGGCCGGTGGCGGCGACGAGCTGGTGATGACGTGGTGTGCACCACTCTGTCGCGTGGATGTTCTAATGTCAAGACATATTGCGTCAGCGGTCACTGAGGAGCGGTGAGTTGGTCTGGAGTTGTGGGTACTCGGCTCGATCGACTCGAGTTTCCACAACTCCGGACCAACTCAGCGGGAGGGGAGGGCGGGGGAAGGGAGGGCGCGGGGGCAAGTGGCGACGTCAGCCGCCCGGGTGCCGCGGACGAGGACGGTCAGCCGGCGAAGCCGACGTGCGCCAGGGCCTGGCGGACCAGCTGACCGCGTCCGCCGACGAACTCTCCCTGGACCTCGTCGCTGAGCACCTGCTCCGGAGAGAGCCAGGACAGCTCGAGGGCATCCTGGCGGGGCTGGCACTCGCCGGAGACCGGGACCACGTAGGCCAGGGAGACGGCATGCTGCCGGTCGTCCACCAGCCCGGTCTCGCTCGGGTAGGGGAAGTACTCCGCCACGGTGAAGGGTGTCGGCGACGGCGGGATCTGCGGCAGACACAGGGAGCCGAGGTCCTTCTCGATGTGCCGCAGCAGGGCTGCCCGAATCGTCTCCCGGTACATCACGCGACCGGAGACCACCGTGCGGTAGAAGCGGCCGTCGTCATCGGCCGTGTAGAGCAGCCCGACCTCGGTGACATAGCCCAGGGAGTCCTGGCGGACTGGGATGGCCTCCACGTAGACCATGGGGAGTCGACGGCGAGCCTCGTAGAGGTCTGCCTCGTTCAGCCATCCCGGGTTGGGATCGGGGGTGCGCACGCTCATAGTCCATTCATACCGCACCCCGGGCCTCTCCGCCCATGGGCGCACCCTGGGCACGCCGGATGAGTATGCCGGACGGTGTCAGATGATGTCGTCCACCGGGCGGCCCATGGCCGCGCGGCGTTCCGCGTGATTGATCCGGTGCCGTCGGGACTCGGTGGCCAGGATGACCACGAAGGCGCCCATGGCCGCCCCGATCGCCACCCACACCGAGGGCGTCTCGGAGAGCAGACGGGGGAACACGAGCCAGAACATGCCCCAGCCGAGGCCGAGCGCGATGGTCATCCGGCCGCGCTCCGTCATGGCGTAGAACGCGGTGATCCAGATGCATACCACCAGGCCGATCATGGCCCAAAGGATCGCCGGGAAGCCGGGGATCCGCACGCCCATGGCGGTCAGGGCGGCCGAGACGGAGGACATCGCCCCGACCAGGGCCCAGCCGGTGAACAGCCCCACCGTGGAGTCGGTGAAGCGGCGCTCGATGGTGTTCCGCGCGGTATGGAGCGTGAACTGACGGACGGCGTCCACCAGGGCCAGGGCCGCGGCCAGTGCGGCCAGCACAGCGACGGCGAGCATGCCCGCGTGCACGGCGGCCGTCCAGACCAGCATCATCAGCGAGGCGATGCCGACCAGCCAGCCCGAGCGACGCTGCCGGGGAGTCGAGATCTGTGTGGTGGTCCACTGATGGACCGCATGTCCCAGCAGTCCCAGCGCGATGACCGGCCAGAGCCAGTAGTGACCGGCGTCGGGGGTCAGCAGCGCGGCGTCGCCCGAATACCAGCCGTCCACCAGGGTCTCAAGTCCGTTGCCCCCGATGATGGCCGGACCGCCGAAGGCTCCCAGCATCCACAGCGCGGAGGCCAGCGCGGCCACCGCACTGACGCTGACGAAGATCTGGCGAGCCAGGTCGACGGCTCCCGGCCGCGGGTCGGGGTCCCGGGAGGGGAGGTTGTACGGCGGGATGTAGGTGTACAGGTCCTCCTCGTCATCCGCGTACTCGTCCGCGTCGTCGTCCTCATGGTCGGTGGCGGCCTCGATGGCGGCGGCCTTCTCCATGATCACGGCGCGCCGACGGGCGGCGCTGGCATCCTGCAGGCGCGTTTCCTCGGCCTCCTGCTCCCGAGCCTCCCAGGGGAGCGGGCGGCCGTCGTGCTTGGGCGGTCGCGGCAGGGGGATGCGGCTGGTGCGCGGGTCGCCGGTCTGGGCGTCGATCGGCGGCAGCGTGACCATGGTGGCATCCTCGTCCGGCAGGATGTCCGACGTCGGCAGCGGGGGATGCTCCTGCGCCCGCTGCGTGTAGGAGTCAAGCTCGGAGGCCGTCTGCTCGTCGGGGAGGTCGACGTCGTCGGCCTCGTCCTCCTCCAGGTGCGGTGGCAGGTCCTGGGCCGTGGCCTCCGGTTCTGCGGCCCCCTGGGAGGCATCAGTCGCGGCATCCGATGCTGGGCGGTCGGTGTCCTCGGCGACGGCGGTCGGCGGCGCAGCCACCGACGGCTCGTGCTGGTCGGCGCGGGGCTGGTCGGCGTGGTGCTGGTCGGCGTGGGGCTGGTCGGCGTGGGGCTGGTCGGCGTCAGGGTCGGCCTCTGCCTGGGGGTTCCAGCTCTGGTGCGTCCAGTCCTGGGCGGGCCAGTCGTCGTGGGTCCAGTCCTGGTGGGGCCAGTCCTGCCCGGTCCAGGCGTCATCGACGTCCTGGGGGAGTGCCTGCTCCTCCAGGGCGGCCTCCCCGTCGGAATCGGGGTCCACCACATGGCCCTGGGCTCGGCGCGGGTCCAGGGGAGCGGCGATCTGCTCCCCGGGCTCGGGCCGGCGGAAGGCGTGCGCGAGCTTCTCCGTGGCCGCGGCGAAACGCGCGTCCAGGGTGTCGAAGAACTCGCTGAGCCCGGCCTCCTTCTCTTCCGGGCGGGCCTCGGGAGGAAGCACAGGAGTCGGGCGGCTCATCCGCACCTCACCGGTGTCCGAGGACACTGCCGGCTGCGTGTCAGTGCCGGGGCCCGCCTCGGAGTCACGAGCAGCGCCGTCGTCGTCGGACTGTGCGCTCTCGGGCCCGGTCACGTCCGACTCTGACGTCGGATCCGCGGGCTCGGACGGGGCGGGCTCGTGCTGGGCGGGCTCAGTGATCTCGTGGGCGGCGGCCTCCGCGCCGATCACTCCGGACTCGGCGGGAGCCTCCAGGTCATCGGCTTCGGCGCCGGACTCGCTGTCCTGTCCAGGATCCGCTGCGGCGTCGTCGGCGGTCGCCTCGTCGCCAGGTTCGTCGACTGGCTCGTCGGCGCCCTGTTCGTCGTCGATCTGCTCGTCGGTTCCCTGCTCGTCGGCGCCCTGGAGCTCATCAGGATGCGGCTCGGGGTGCTCTTCTGCAGGGGCGGTGACCGACGGTGAATACTCTGAGGACCGGTCAGTCACGGTGCGTTCTCCCCTCGTGAGGAACAGGATGTGCGGGACAGCGGAGGTCCAGCTGTGTCAGGCGTGCGGAACCGGCCAGCAGCCCTCTGCCGAGGCTCAGGCCGAACTCGCACGTGATCGTCGCCGTCGCGCGGAGACCACGGCGATGATCAACCCCACCAGAGTACCTACTGCGACGGCGGCGACCGTGCTCGCCCACGGGGGGAGTCCCGTAGTTGTTCCCGTAATGTAACCTAGCCCGACCAGCCACAACGACCAGGTCACGGCCCCGGCGAGGGCGAGCGGCACGAGGAACGGCCAGGTCAGCCGCATCATGCCGGCGGTGGCCATGGAGGCGCAGCGGCCGCCGGGGATCGCTCGGATCAGCAGCAGCCCCACCCAGGTGGAGGCCCCGCCGGCTCTGATGGACAGGCGCAGCAGCTTGCGGTGGATGAGCCGTCCCCATTTCCACCGGTGCAGCACCCGGATCAGCTGGTACCGAAACAGCAGGTAGACGCCGATGTCGCCCAGCAGACAGCCCAGCGTGGTCACGGCGAGCACGAGGCCCAGGGGCATCAGCCCCTCGGCGGCCATGGACCCGGAGGCGATCACCATCAGTTCGGAGGGGAAGGGCGGCACGAAGGCGGTGAACGCCACGGCCATCAGCTGCGCGGCGAAGTACCACCAGCCCCACTCCTCGAGCAGCTGAGGGTCGTCCAGGGCCTGGGCTGCAGCGATCAGTCCGTCCACGGGGCTGCCTCCAGGGGGTTCGTCGTCGGTGCTTCCACCAGCGACCGGCGGGAGGTGAACGTCCTGGGCTCCCCGCTGAGGGGATCGATGAAGCTCAGGGTGCGGGCCAGCAGCTGCAGCGGGCGGTCGAAATCGTCGGGAGCGTCGTCGAGCAGCTCCGGGTAGAAGCGGTCGTGCAGGATGCCCAGTCCCAACAGGGCCATGTGGATGCGCAGCTGGTGGGTCTTGCCGGTGTGCGGGATCAGCCGGAAGTGCCCGACGGCGTCCCCGGCTCGGTTCCGGCCGGTGCTCAGCAGCTCGATGCGCGAGGAGGCGTTGGGCCCGGGCACCGGAGTGGTGCGCCGGCGCCCGCGCCTCGGGGCGCGACGATCCTGCGGGCGTCTGCCGGAGTCGGCGACCTCATAGGGCTGCAGCTCGGAGACCACGACGCCCTTGGTCTTGGTGATGCGGTTGCGCACGGTCAGCGGGAACCGGGAGGCGAACGACGGGGGACCACCATCCTTGGACCTCAGCTGGTGCTGCGGCTCGGCAGGCAGGGCGCTGACGCACTCATAGGTCTTGTCCGCCTGCCGGTTCTCGAACAGCAGCTGATAGGCCCCACGGGTGCTGGGTTCCTTGGAGAAGATCACGACGCCGGCGGTGCCCCGGTCCAGTCTGTGGATCGGAACGAGGTCGGGAAGGTCGAGGCGGCGGCGCAGGCGCACCAGCAGGGACTCCTGGACGTATCGGCCCGCCGGGGTGGTGGGCAGGAAGTGCGGCTTGTCGACCGCCACCAGGTGCTCGTCCTCGTGGAGGATCTCCTCGGTCACGGGCAGCGGACGCTCGTCGCTGACGGATCGGTAGTACCAGAGGAACTCGCAGGCGCCCAGCGGGGTGGAGGTCGTCAACGGCCGGCCTGCGGCGTCGACGACCTCGCCGTCGTCGAACCTGCGGGTGATGCCGCCGTGGTCGATGTGGCCGAAGGTCTCCAGCACGTAGTCGTGGATGGTCTCCCAGGGGCCGGTGCGAGGGAGCCGCAGGCGGGTGGCATTGACCCCGTCGCGAACGGGGAGGGGAGACGTCTGAGCCACCTGACCAGCGTACCGTCTGAGCTGAGCACGCCGAACCCGGCCGCTCGGCCGTCGCCGAGCCGCCTGCGGCTGCGGGCTCAGCCCCAGTCGGGGGCCTGGGCCTGGGCGATGTTCTCGTCGGGTGCGGTCAGCGGGTGGTTGACCTGCCAGGACATGCCGAAGCGGTCCTGCACCCAGGCGAAGTTCTTCGCGAAGTCGTAGTCGCCGGGCTCCATGAGGAAGCTGCCGCCCTCGCTGAGCTTCTCCACGATCTCGTCGAACTCGGTGGTGGTGTCCACCACCACGGCCACCGAGACCGACGGTGTGAAGCTGAACTCGTGCCGCACCAGGCTGTCCTGGATCATCAGCACCTGTCCACCCACGAGCACCTGGGCGGTGGCGACCAGCCGGGTGGGGGCCGCGGGCGTCGCCTCGGCATCCACCGTGGTCAGGTCCGTGCCGGTGGCCGGCGAGGGGTCTTCGTCGGTGGGCGTCACAGCGCCGTCGCCCGCTGAGGTGTCGCCCTCGTCCGGGGCCGTCCCTTCGGCGTCGTCATGCTCGACGCCGCCCTCGTCATCGGTGTCGTCATCGGCATCGAGGTCTGTCTCGTCGGCCGGGGCGCCCTCGTGCTCCTCACTCGCCGTGTCCTCCTCGACCTCGGCGACCTCGTCCTCGTCGCCGTTGCCTGCGTCGAAGATCTCGGTCCCCTCGGGGTGGTGCTGGATCTCGATGAGCTCGGCGTCCGGGAACGTCTCCAGGTAGAGGTCGATGGCCTCTTGGGCCTGACCTTGGAACATCAGGAACGGAAGGCAGAGAGTCATGGCATCAGCCTAACCGGAAAACCTCAGCCCCGACGGTGAGGAGTGGAAACCTGCACGGCGCAGGGCGTCCCCGAGCCGGGTGCCGAGCACCGGCTGCCCGTTGACACGTTCCACGGCCACGCGGCCGGTGCGGGCCTGGCGCAGGCGCTCGACCAGCGCCTGCGCGGCGGCCTCCAGCAGGTGCTCCTCCTCGGTGAACACCAGCAGAGTCCGGCCGCCCCGCTCCATATACAGCAGGAGCTCGCCGCGGTGGAGCACGACGACGGCGCCGGCCTTGCGTCCCGGACGGTGTCGGCTGTCCTCCAGGGCGGGCCAATCCAGGGCGGCGCCGTAGGCGTTGGCCGGGTCGGTGGCCGCCAGGACCAGCACCTCTCGGGCGGTCTCCGGGTCCACCGGGTTGGGGGAGGAGTGCTCCCAGGCGGAACGCGGCCCGCCGCCAGGGTGGTCAGCGGAGCGGGTGCCGTGCGTGGTCCCGGAGGGTCCCGGAGAGGCCTCAGAGGCCGCCCGGTCCTCGAGGGCGTCGGCGGTGGCCCGCAGAGAATCGATGGTGGCGGAGGTGGTGAACTGGGCGGCACCGAGCTGCTCGATGAAATAGCCGCGACGCACCTGCCCGGCGTCCTCCGCGCCGGCGAGCACCTTGTAGACGGCGGCGAAGCCTCCGGACAGCGGCGAGACGGCGCGCACCCTCTCGGATGAGAGGCCGGACGCCGTCCCGGATGACGCGCCGGGCGCGGTCCCTGTCCCAGGGGAACCGGTCTGCTGCTCGGCGAGCACCGAGCCGCGGGTCACCACGCCGTACCGGTCCAGCAGGATCTCCGCCCGGGCGTAGGCCAGGGTGGTCTGCTGCTCGGCCGCGGTCCCGTCCGCGGCCCCGGGCGCGGAGGACCACCGCACTCCCGCGGGCTGGCCGGGTGCGCCCCGGCCCCCCGGAGTCCGGGCACCGGCGGAGACGCCGCGCAGCGACCGGCGTGTCTCCACCGCCTGACGCAGCGCCATGCGCCGCGAGGTGTGCCGACTCCGCGTGGGCCGGGCGGTGGCCTTGTGCGCCGTCCGCCCGCCGGTGAGCATCCCGCGGATCGCGGAGAAGCTGTCCGGGACCACGCATCCTGCCCAGAACAGCTCCCAGAGCGCCTCCGAGACCTTCTCAGCCGATGTGCTCACGGGCCCGCCGTCACCGGCGGCGCTGGCCTCGCCCGCAGCATCGATTCCACCCTCACCACCGGCGTCCGCGGTCTCGGCGGGGCGTCTCCGAGCCAGCTGGTCGGCCAGCGCCTCGGGGAACCAGGCGCCGCCGCCGTCGAGGATCTCCAGGATCCAGCGCTGCAGCGCCGTGGGCGTGTGGTCGGCCCGCACGAGCAGGCCCGCCTCGGCGTCTTCGCGTGGGTGCAGGGCGACCCACCCGTCGTGCCCGGACAGGGCCCCCCGACCGGCCACCACCACCTCCCCGGCGCTGACCAGCTCGTCGAGCATCGACGGGCGATAGTCCCGGATCCGGGCAGGGAGTATGAACGCCTCCCAGGCGCTGGCCGGCGCGGCGACGCCGGAGAGCTGGGCGAGGACCTCCGTCAGGGCTCCCTGCCCCTCCATGCGGGTCTGCGGGGTGACCGACTGCCACTCCGCAAGGAACTGGGCGAAGGCCCGCGGCGGGACCGGCTCCACCTCGGCCCGCAGAGCGGCCAGGGAACGGCGGCGGATGCGGCGCAGCATCTCCACCTCACACCACTCGGACTGGCCCGGTGCCATGCGGTCCGGCTCCACATCGGGGCGGAACAGCCCTCGCACCAGCCTGGCCTGATCGGCCAGCCGCTCCAGCACCCCGGCGACGACGGCGGCCCCCAGTCCCAGCTCCGCAGCGGCCTCCTCCGTGGTGAAGGGTCCATGGGTCCGGGCGTAGCGGGAGACCAGGTCCTCCAGCGGGTCCTCGACCGGATCCAGGAAGACCTGAGGGATGCCCGGAGGCAGAGGGACGCCTAGCCCGTCACGCAGGCGTGAGGCGTCCTCCACCGCGGCATAGCGCTCCGTTCCGCGCCACCGTACGCGGAACGCCCGCTGCGCCGTCACCAGCGCCTCGGCATGGTCCCGGGCGGCGTCCACGTCCAAGGAGGGCGTCTCCGGGCCCTCCGCGAGTCCTTCGTCATCCACTGCCGGCGCCTCGGCCTCGGACCCGCGCAGGCGCGCCGCCAGCTCCTCGGCGCTCAGCGGTCCCAACAGGCGCAGCAGATCCGCGGCCCCCTCCTTGCCGCGCAGTCGCCGTGACGGTGCCAGACGCTGCGCGTGGGCCACCGCGTCGGCGATGATGCCGGCGTCCAGGAAGTCCCGCAGCTCCACCCGGCCCAGCAGCTCGCCGAGCAGCTCCGGGTCCACCGACAGGGCGGCCGCCCGCCGTTCCGCCAGCGGGGAATCACCCTCATAGAGGTACTGGGCGATGTAGCCGAAGAGGATCGACTGGGCGAACGGCGAAGGCCGCTGGGTGGTGGCCTCCACCATCCGGATGCGCCGTCGGCCGATCCGGCCCATCACCTCCAGCAGTGCGGGCATGTCGTAGACGTCCTGCAGGACCTCCCGCATGGCCTCCATGATCATCGGGAAGTCCGGGTGCCCGGAGGCGACCTCCAACAGTTGGGAGGACCGCTGGCGCTGCTGCCACAACGGGGTGCGCTGGCCCGGGTTCTGCCGCGGCAGCAGCAGCGCGCGCGCAGCGGCCTCCCGGAAACGTCCGGCGAACAGCGCCGAGGAGCTGACCTGAGCGGTCACGACCTCCTCCAGCTCCTCAGGCTCGAACCGGAACAGCTCCGCCCCTGGGGGATCGTCGGCCATCATCGGCACCCGCAGCACGATGCCGTCGTCGGAGGCCAGCGCCGAGCCGTCCAGCCCGTAGCGCTCGTGCAGGCGTTCGCCCACCGCCAGCGCCCATGGCGCATGGACCTGCATGCCATAGGGAGAGTGGAGGATGATCCGCCAATCGCCCAGCTCATCGCGGGTCTGCTCCACCACCAGGGCGGTGTCCGAGGGCAGGGTGCCGGTGGCCTCCTGCTGCTCGGCCAGGTACCGGATCAGGTTCTCCCGGGCCCAGAGATCCATGCCCAGTGCGCGCAGGCGGGCGCCGACGGCGTCGTCGTCCTCGGTGTGGACCTCCCGGTGGAACCGCCCCAGCGCCTCACCCAGCTCCGCGGGACGTCCCAGCCCGTCGCCGCGCCAGAACGGCAGGGAGGCCGGCTGCCCGAAGGCTGGGGTGACCAGCACTCGGTCGAAGGTGATCTCCTCGATCCTCCAGCTGGTGGCCCCCAGGGCGAAGACGTCGCCCACCCGGGACTCATAGACCATCTCCTCGTCCAGCTCTCCGACCCGACGGCCTCCGGTCCGCGCGGAGCCGGACTCCTCGCCGCCGGCGAGATACACGCCGAACAGGCCCCGGTCCGGGATGGTGCCGCCGGAGGTCACTGCGAGCCGCTGGGCGCCGGGGCGGCCTGTCAGGGTGCCGGCGTCGCGGTCCCAGACGATGCGCGGCCGCAGCTCCGCGAACCGGTCGGAGGGGTACTTCCCGGCCAGCAGGTCCAACGTGGCCTCATAGGCGGAGCGCGGCAGGGAGGAGAACGGTGCGCTGCGCCGCAGCGTCTCGAACCAGTGCTCCACGTCCAGCGAGTCCAGTGCGACGGCGGCCACCGTCTGCTGAGCCAGGACGTCCAGCGGATTGCGGGGGATGTGCAGCGCCTCGATCTGCCCGGCCAGCATGCGCTCCACGACGACGGCGGTGGACACCAGATCCCCGCGGTGCTTGGGGAAGAACCAGCCCATCGAGACCTCACCCACCTGGTGACCGGCGCGGCCGATGCGCTGCAGTCCCGAGGAGACGGCGTGCGGGGCCTCCACCTGGATGACCAGGTCCACCGCGCCCATGTCGATGCCCAACTCCAGGGAGGATGTGGCCACCACACAGCGCAGCCGACCGGCTTTGAGGTCTTCCTCCACGATCTTGCGCTGCTCCTTGGAGACCGAGCCGTGGTGGGAACGGGCCAGATCCGGAGGCGGCGCGTCGTCGCCCTCAGCGCCGCCGGCGACTTCACCGCCCCCACCGCCGCCATCGCTCGCCGCGTCGTGTGGCTGCTGCCGTTCGTGCCAGATCTCGTTGAGCCGGCCGGTGAGCTTCTCGGCCAGCCGTCGGGAGTTCACGAAAACGATTGTGGAGCGGCGCGAGGCGACCAGGTCCACGATCCTGTGTTCCACATGCGGCCAGACGGAGGGCTGCAGCGGCTGGGTGCCCCCGCCGTCGGTGAGCCTGCCGTCGGGGAGCTCAGCGAGCCCGGCCCAGTCCGCGCCGTCGGAGTCCTGACCGGGGAGCGGGCCGTGCGGATTGGCCAGATCCTCCACCGGAACCGACACGGTGATGTCCCACTGCTTCTCCGCCGGCGGCGCGACGATCTCCACCGGCTGCCGGCCTCCCAGGAAGCGTGCGACCTCCTCGCGGGGCTCCACCGTGGCGGAGAGGCCGATGCGTTGGGCGGGGGAGTCCAGCAGGTCGTCGAGCCGCTCCAGGGACACCGCCAGGTGGGCTCCCCGCTTGGTACCGGCCAGGGCATGCACCTCGTCCACGATGACCGTGGAGATCCCCGTCAGCGTCTGTCGCGCCTGAGAGGTCAGCATCAGGTACAGCGACTCAGGGGTGGTGATCAGGATGTTCGGAGGGCGGCGCACCAGATCTCGGCGCTGTTTGGAGGTGGAGTCTCCGGTTCGCACCCCTACGGTGATCTCGGCGGGCTCTTCGCCCAGGCGGCGCGCCGTGTGCGCGATGCCCACCAGCGGGCTGCGCAGATTCCGTTCGATGTCCACCCCGAGGGCCTTCAACGGGGAGATGTAGAGCACCGTGGTGCCCTCGGCAGGCTCTGCGAAGAGCCTGTCCACCGACCAGAGGAACGCGGAGAGGGTCTTTCCGGAACCTGTGGGCGCGACCACCAGGGCATGGCGACCTTGGGAGACCGCGTCCCAAGCGCCGGCCTGCGCGGCGGTCGGCGCTCCGAAGGAGGCGGTGAACCACTCCCGGGTGGGCGCGGTGAAGGGCGCGAGCGCTTCCCTCAGATCGGGTGAGGCATCCATGGACGTCACTGTATCGAGGAGAGCTGACGCGTCCGCGCGGCCTGCTGGTCCCCTACCCCGGGACGGGGAGGGCTCAGGCCTCGAGCGATTCCCAGACGAAGCCGTCCGGGTCCGTGAGCGGGCCGATGCCGCCGACGATCGCCATCCGGTGGGCGCCCGAGCTGGTCGGATCCACGCCGGCCACCTTGGCCACCGTCTTCCTCCTCACCGCGGTGAGGGTCACGGATCCGGTCTCGAACTCCACGTACCGCTTGCCGTAGCTGGTCCCCACGCTCAGCCCCTGTGCGGTGTAGAACGTCCGGGTAGCGGCCACATCGTCGACGCCGAGCTGCAGGATCAGCCGCTCCAGCACACCGGTGGCAGCGCCGGAGTCCTTCTTGGACGAGGAGGCGAATGTGACCGAGGTGCCGTCGGCGCTGCGGACCGCACCGCCATACCCCCACAGGGATCTCGACGCCGGATCCGTGACCGTGGCGCCGGCGGCCTGGGCGGTGTCCATCAGGGCGTCGACGTCGGAAGGGCCGGGGACCACCAGGGAGACGGTGAATCCCCGGAAGCCGTCGGGCTCCGCCTCAGAGGCCCGAACCTGGACTCGGTCGCTGATGCCGAGGGCCTCCCAGAGGCGCTCTGAGGGCGCGGGGTCGGCGGCTTCGATGAGGATATGGGAGATGGTGCTCATGGAGGCCGATGCTACTGCGGGGCAGCGGCCGGAGCGGAGAGCTGCAGGCCGGTCGGGAGTTCGGCGACGCTCCGCCGTCGTCACCCAGGGGTTGCTGCCTGGAGATTCCTGGAGCAGGATCGATCCATGACTGGTGACGTGATCCAGGACGCCCCCTCTCCTGCCTTGCCGACTGATGTCCTCCGCCAGGCGCTGGCCGACAGCCTGCTGGGCAATGCTGCGGCCCTCCGTTCACGCCTGACTCCTGTGGTGGGTTTGAACGTGGTGTTCCCCGTGCAGTGGAGCGTTCAGCGTCAGGAGGCACTGACTGAGCTCGTCGACGATGTCCTGCCATCAGACCAGCCCGGAGTCGCCACGGCGATGGAAGACCGGCTGTTCCTCGCCGTACTCGCAGCGGGAGTCGCTGGTTCCTCAACCATCGTGGTCCAGGTGGTGGGACAGGAGGATCGTACCGAGGTCAGCTGCCATGCCCTCGACGCCCCCGGTGCCAGAGAGGCGCTGCGGGAGGCCCTGGGCCGCATCGAGGCTGTGTCGAGGTGACGGCGGGCGCCGGCGCACCGGCCTCCGTGGGATCTGGGCGCGACTCCAGCGGCGGTCGCACCCTCGCCCCGCAGCATCTCATCGGGCGTAGGGCAGCAGGTCCGCTCGGCGCACGGGCCGGTTGAACACCGGGCCCTCCGGCTCCAGCACCCGTCCGGCGGCCAGCGGTCCGAGGGACACCGGGTCGAAGCCCATGGCGGAGATGAGCGCCATGACCAAGCCCCGGGCGGCGTCGTCGTCTCCGGCCACACCCAGGGCGCGACGCTGGTCGAGGGGCATGTCGCGAGCGGCGGCGTCGTCGAATTCGGTGTGGGCGACGTGGTTGAGCGCCTTGACCACCCGCGCGCCGGAGAAACGTCCGGCGATGGCCAGAGAAGTGGGCAGCTGCTCGTCCACGGCGGCCTGCAGCCAGGGCGGCAGCAGCTCGTCCTGCCACGTGTTGGTCGCATCGATCAGCACGCAGCCGTCCACCAGCGCGGGGTCAAGCTCATCGAGCTCCTCCTGCGGCACCGCGAGGATGACGATGCCGCGCGGATGCTGCCGGGTACGCGCGGGCACCTCCTCAGCATCGACGGCGGTGGCCCCGGGTGCGTAGATCTTCAGGTGGTGGCGCAGCGCCTTCGGCGGCCGCGTGGAACAGATGTCCACCCCGAAGCCTGCGGCGAGCAGCGCCCGGGCGAAGGCGGTGCCCGCCCGGCCCGCGCCGAGGATCCCCACCACCGGGGGAAGCAGGGACTCACCGTCGGGCCCGCGGGCGACGTCGTAGTCCGGGCTGGCATCGGAGGGCCGCTCTGGGTTGTGCTCAGGCGGGGTGGGTTCAGACGGAGTGGGTTCAGACATGGTGGTACGGCCTTCCTCCGGAGATCTCCTGGGCCCGATAGACCTGCTCGGCGAGGACCATCCGAACCAGCTGGTGTGGGAAGACCAGCTTGGAGAGCGACCAGACGAAATCCGCGCGCGCATGCAGCTCATGGTCGACCCCGTAGGCGCCACCGATCACCAGGACCACCGGGTGACCCAGGTCGAACTGGCTCTGCAGATGCTTCGCCAGGGCGGGCGAGTCGATGTTCTTGCCGCGTTCGTCCAGCAGCACCACGTGGTCCTGCGGCTTGATGGTGCCCAGGATGCGCCCGGACTCCTCGGCGCGGGCGGCCTCGCCGTCGCGGGAGGAGTGGGGAAGCAGCTTCCAGCTGAGGTCATAGGGCTTGCGCAGGCGCTGGGTGTACCGCTCGATGCCGTCCACAGCCCACTTCTCATGCTTCTTGCCGATGGCGACCACGCTGATGCTCATGAGCCATGAGCCTATGCGGGGCGCTGGAGGGGCGTCCAGAAGACGACGGATGAGGGGATCCCGCACAGAGAGGACCCCCGGGCTGACCAGCGCTGAGGGGGGACGCTGCAGAAGGCCAACCCGGGGGTCCGAATCACTCGCACCTCCATGAGGTGATCCCTACGCTACGGCCCGTTCTTGAGTACGAGCCTGAGCTGAGCTGGGGATCATCTGGACGTCGGACCTCGTCCCGGCGGTGAGCATGTGCCGTCCCGGGACCGAGGGTTCTGGAAGACTGGCTCACACTGGTCGACTCAACCCACGGAGAGGTCCCCACCGCATGCACTTCGCACCCCTGCCTGACGGCCTCGGGCGCCCGACGAGGCCTCTCATGGATCGGCCGGCCCTGTCCGGCGATGAGGTCGTCGTGGGCCTCGGGGCGGTGTGCGATCTGGAGCGGGTGCCGCGTGTGGGAGATCCTGCGATCCTGCGATCCGCTTCTACGTCGCTGAGTTCGTGGACGTGGATGATGGGCGACGCGTGATGCTGCGGGACCTCGGATTCACGCTCTCGTCCATCAGGTACACCGACGGAAGGGCGCCGGAGGAGGACCCGGCGACAGGGCTGAGCCTCGAGGACGTGATCGACGAAGTACGCGTCACCACGGGCCCCGAGGTGCGAGCCGACGGGACGGTGTCCGACGAGGAACACGACTGGGACGAGCTGGCGATGTTCGTCCGCGACATCGGACTGCCGGTTACGGCAGACAGCCTCAAGGCCTTCGGCTATGCGATCACCGTGACAGGTCGCGTCCGTGAGCTGCTGTCACGGCGAGACGACTGAAGGCGGCCGTGCGCAGAGAAGACCCCCGGGCTGACCAGCGCTGAGGGGGGACGCTGCAGAAGGCCAGCCCGGGGGTCCGAATCACTCGCACCTCCATGAGGCGTTCCCTACGCTACGACCCGTTCTTGAGCGCGAGCCTGAGCTGAGCCGAAGATTCTCTGAACGCGGTCGTCGGAACGTCCAGCGGCGGACGACGCGCGCGGTGCAGACGACGATACCCCGCTCGGATCAGTCCGAGCGGGGCATCTCACATCTGGCGGAGGCGGGGGGATTTGAACCCCCGGTCCGGGTTTAACCGGACCCTTCATTAGCAGTGAAGTCCGTTCGGCCGCTCCGGCACGCCTCCTGTGCGCCTGAGACCCCACGGGGATCGCCCATGCCTCGTCCAGGCGCTGTACCAGGGTAGCGGCAATCCTTGCCGGAGCACAAAAGCGGCATGACGCTCCTGGCTGGGCGGCGCAGTACCCTGGTCAGATCAGCAGTGGGCATCAGCAGACAGGAGGCGGCCGCCGATGAGTGAGGTCCAGGGACAGGCGGCAGCCACCACGGAGCTCGTCATCGCCGTCGTCGGGGCCGGCCCGCGCGGCACCTCGTTCCTGGAGCGCCTGCTGGCCCACCTTGACCACATCCCCGACCCCGTACCGGAACTGCGCATCGTGGTCCTGGACCCCGCTGCGCACGGGCCGGGTCGCGTCTGGGACCCGGACCAGTCGCCTCTCTACCTGATGAACACCCCGGCCAGCTACCCGACCGTGGCACCGGCGGGGGAGACCCAGCAGGGGCTCGCCCCCTCTGAGGTCTCCCAGAGCTTCGCCCAATGGCGCCGGGAACGCTCCGGGGAGACCGGTGACGCCGACTATCCCACCCGCGCCGATTACGGGCAGTACCTCGCCGACCTCCATGAACGGACCATGGGACTGCTGTCTGCCCGCGACGGCGTCACCGTGGAGTCCCGGCGCTCCCAGGTCATAGGGCTGCGCCAGGTGGGCGGGAGCCAGCACGGTGGCGACGACGCCGTCGACCAGCGCTACTGCCTCAGCTGCGACGACGGCACCGAGCTGACGGCGGACGCCGTCGTACTGGCGCTCGGGCATGTGCCGGCGAGACTCTCCGATTCCGCCCAGCACCTCGCCGACGTCGCCGTAGACCTGGGCCTGCACTATTCGCCGCCGGCCATCCCCACCGATGTCGACGTCGACGCGATCCCGGCCGGGGAGGCCGTGCTGGTCCGGGGGATGGGCCTGAACTTCTTCGACCTGATGATCCAGGCCACCGCCGGGCGCGGCGGCCGGTTCCGCCATCTGCCGGACAACCCGCCGGGGCGCCGTCTGGAGTACCACCCCAGCGGGGAGGAGCCCCACCTGATAGCCGGGTCCCGCCGGGGCGCACCCTACCGGGCGAAGACCACCGCCGCCGGGTTCGTCCCGGCAGGCATCCGGCTGGTCCACTTCACGGAGCAGGCCGTCGAGGAGGCGGAACGGCGGCACGATGTGCTGGACTTCGCCGCGCACCTGTGGCCGCTCATCCACCGGGACGTGCTGCGGACCTACTATCGGACGCTGGCCGCCGTGTCCCCGGAGCTGTTCCCGGCGCGGCCGGAGGCGTTCCTGGACGAGTTCGACCGGCTGCTGGAAGACCCCGGAGTCGGCGAACAGGTGCTGGCGGTGCAGGGGCAGCACCTGCTGCACGAGCACGCTCCGGATGTGCTGTGGTTCGACATCAGATCGCTGGGCAGACCTTTCGACGACGTCGTCTTCGACTCCGCCGACCATCACCGAGACCACATGCTCGCCTACCTGGAGGATGACGCGGCGTCCTCTGCCGCCGGCGCGGCGAGCCCGGTGAAGATGGCGATCGGGGCGCTGCACGCGGCCCGGATGGAGCTCAAGGCGCTGATCAGCGACGGGCGTGTGTCCACGGCCAGTCAGGTCGGTGACATCGAGGGCTGGTTCGAGTCTCTGGTGGAGGGCCTGGCCAGTGGCCCGCCGCTGCAGCGCATCGAGGAGCTCGCCGCCCTGACCCGCGCCGGTGTGATCGACTTCCTGGGTCCGGACCCCGTCTACGACGTCGACCGTGAGAGCCGGACCTTCACGGCCGAGTCCCCTTGGGTCGCCGCCGAGCCGTTCCGCGCCCGCTGGCTGATCGAGGCGATGATGCCGGCGAACCGGGTGCAGCTGTCCCGCTCGCCCCTGGTGGCCGGGCTGCTGAAGGACGGTCTTGCCCGTGCCAAGGAGCTGGTCGACGTCTCCGGGACCGCTCGGGCCGGCAAGGGCTTCGACGTCACCGAGACGCCCCACCGCCTCATCGACGCCGCCGGACACCCGCTGGACGGCGTCTACGTGCTGGGGCTGCAGCTGAGCTCCGTGCAATGGGGCACCGCCATCGCCGCCGAATCCGGTGGGGATCCGCGCTCAGGGGCGCGTACCCTGGCCGACGCCGACGCCGCAGCTGGCAGTATCCTGCAGACCGTGCTGGGGCGCTGAACGGCCCCGGCACAGCAGTTGGCTCTGCGGTTCGGGCCCTTATGACGCGATGTTCGTCTTCATAAGGGCCCGAACCGCAGAGCCACTGGGAAAGGCGCCCCTCAGGCGCGTACCCGCGTCCGCGCGTCCAGGGTGTTCTGCGCGAAGAACGCCGCCAGCCCCGCGGTGTCCGTCAGCGGCAGCACATGGGCCACGTACTGGTCGGGCCGGACCACGACGACGGCGCCGTCTCGGGAGATGCCGCGGGTTTCGAAGATGTCCTCGCCCTCCAGCACGGCGAAGACCTTCTCGTACTGCAGCAGCTGGTACGGGCCGACCTCCGGCAGGAAGATCCGTGGGGCGTCGGTGACCTCGAACTCGGTGTGCCGCTGCTGGTAGATGACCTTCACGTCGAACAGCGCATCCAGGTCCGCCCCCTCAGGAGTGCAGCGCACCACCGGGGAGTCCGGCGACTCGGCCAGCCACCGGGCCCAGTCGGTCAGCGCGGAGGGCTGTCCGGCGGCCGGGCGGTCGGCGAAGGCGTAGATCCGCCACCGGCCGTCCGCCTCGGCCTGGTGGCCCAGGTGCAGCGGGTTGGTGTCGCAGACCCGCACCACGCGGGCGGACTTGAACCGCTTGCCCACCGGGAAGCCGGAGGCCAGCTGCTGGTGCTCATCGGTGCCCACGATCATCGAGGGCTCATACTGCGTCATGAACCCGGCCGGGAACTCGGCGGTCTTGACGTAGAAGTCCTCCAGCTCGGAGGGATCGTCGAACTCCTCCGGCTTCTTGGCCATCATCGTGGACCACTCGCGGTCGAAGTCGATGAGGTTCTGCGCGATGACCTGACGCTCCGCGGAGTAGGTGCTCAGCAGCTGCTCCGGGCTCCGCCCGGTGAGCACATGCCCCAGCTTCCACCCGATGTTGAACCCGTCCTGCATGGAGACGTTCATGCCCTGGCCTGCCTTCGCCGAATGCGTGTGGCAGGCGTCGCCGGCGATGAACACCCGCGGGCTGCGGGAGGCGTCGTCGACGTCGTCGAACTTCTCCGTGAGCCGGTGGCCCACCTCGTAGACGCTGTGCCAGGCGACATGCCGGACCTCGAGCGTGTAGGGGTGCAGGATCTCGTTGGCCTTCTGCTCGATCTCCTCCACGGTGGTCTCCCGGATGCGGGCCTTGCGCTCCGGGGTGACCTCTCCGAGGTCCACGTACATGCGGAACAGATGCCCGCCCTCGCGAGGGATCAGCAGGATGCTGCCCCCGGAGTGGGACTGGATCGCGCATTTGAGGCGGATGTCGGGGAAGTCGGTGCGGGCCAGCACGTCCATCACACCCCAGGCGTGGTTCGCCTGGTCGCCGTCGAGGCTGCGGCCGATGGAGGCGCGCACGCGGCTGCGGGCGCCGTCGGCGCCGAGCACGTACTTGGCGCGCACCACCCGCTCCTCGCCCTCGCGGGGGCCGGCCGTGTGCCGGACCCGCACCGCCACCGGGTGGGTCCCGGAGTCCTCCACGGTGAGGTCCAGGAACTCGATCCCGTAGTCGGGCCGCATCCGGGAGGGGGAGCGCTCCATGAACTCGGCGAAGCGGTCCAGGATGCGCGCCTGGTTGACGATCAGGTGCGGGAACTCGCTGACGTCCTGGGGGTCGTCCACCGGCTGGGCGGTGCGCACGATGTGCTCCGGGGTCGCGGTGTCCGGCTTCCAGAACGCCATCTCGGTGATGTGGTACGCCTCGCAGGAGAGCTCCTCGGCGAAGCCGAAGGCCTGGAAGGTCTCCACGCTGCGGGCCTGGATGCCGTCGGCCTGGCCGACCTCCAGCCGCTGCGGCCGGCGTTCGATGATCCGGGTGTGGACGTCGGGGAACCGCGAGAGCTGGGCGGCGGCGATCATGCCGGCCGGTCCGGTGCCCACGATGAGCACGTCCATCTCGTCAGGCAGCTCGTCGGGACGGTCCAGGCCGATCCCCTCCGCGGGGAGGACGCGCGGATCCGTGGACACGTAGCCATGGTGGTGAAACTGCATCGTCATGCTCCTGCGGGTGAGGACGGGATGAACTCGGCGGCGAGACGTTCGACGCCGCGGGCGGCCAGGGAGACGTCGGCGCCCACCAGGATCCAGTCGGCGCCCGCGGCCACGTAGCCCCTGGCGACGTCCGGGTCGAAGGCGTTGACGCCGACCGGCACTCCGGCGGCGCGTCCGGCGGCGAAGGACCGCTCGACGGCGGCGACGACGTCCGGGTGGGTCTGCTGGCCGAGCAGCCCCAGGGAGGCGGACAGATCGGAGGGTCCCAGGAAGATGCCGTCGATGCCGTCCACGCCGGCGATCGTCTCGGCGTTCTCCACGCCCTCGACGGTCTCGATCTGGACGAACACCGAGACATGCTCGGCGCCGCGGGCCAGATACCCGGGAACCCGGCTCCATCGGCCGGAGCGGGCCAGGGCGCTGCCGATCCCGCGGCGGCCCGCCGGCGGGTACTGCGCGGCCGCTGCCACGTCGCGGGCCTCCTGCGCGGTGGAGACCATCGGCACCAGGATGTTCTGCGCTCCCAGGTCCAGCACCTGCTTGATGATCACCGGGTCCGCGGAGGGCACCCGGACGATCGGGGTGACCTCATAGCCGGAGGCGGCATGCAGCTGGGCCAGCACGGACTCCAGCCCGTTGGGGGCGTGCTCCATGTCGATCAGCAGCACGTCGAGCCCGCCGCCGGCCATGACCTCGGCCATGATCGGGGATCCGGAGCAGACCCACCCGCCCATCAGGGGCCGGTCGGCCGCGGCGAGGCGCTCGCGGAGCGTGGGGGTCAGATGAATCGGCATGTCACGGCTCCCAGGTCTCCGTAGTCGCAGTGGACGGTGTCGCCGGGGTGGACCCACATCGGCCGGGTGAAGGACCCGGCCAGGATGATCTCTCCGGCCTCGAGCCGGTCCCCGTGTCCGGCGAGCCGGTCGGCCAGCCAGGCGACCCCGCGGGCGGGGTGGCCCAGCACGGCGGCGGCCACCCCGGACTCCTCGATGGTCTCGTTGCGGTACAGCAGCGCGGAGACCCAGCGGAGGTCGACGTCGTGGGGCCGCACGGGCCGACCGCCGTGGACCATGGCACCCATCGCGGCGTTGTCGCTGATGGTGTCCACGATGGTGCGCCCCTCCATCTCGATGCGGCTGGAGAGGATCTCGACAGCGGGGACCACGTAGTCGGTGGCGTCCAGGACGTCGAAGATCGTGGTCTCACGGCCGGTCAGCCCTGCACCGGCGAGGTCGCGGCCGAGCACGAAGGCGAGCTCCACCTCCACCCTGACCCCGGTGAAGTCCCCGTGCTGAAGCACCGCACCGGTCTCATGGACCATGTCGGCGAAGATCGTGCCGTAGTCGGGTTCGGTGATGCCGGTGGCGGCCTGCATGACCTTGGAGGTCAGGCCGATCTTGCGTCCTGTGGGGCGTCGCCCGGCGGCGATGCCGCGACGCCGCCACTCGTTCTGGACCGCGTAGGAGTCCTCCACGGTCATCTCCGGGTGACGGGCGGTCAGCAGCGGCACCATGGTGCGGTCCCGCTCGGCGTCGGCGAGCTCGTCGGCGATCTGGCCGATCTGTGTCTCGGTGAGCATGGGTTCCTCCCTCAGAGCTGGTGGCCCAGCTTGTACTCGCCCTGTTTCCAGCTGGGCATGGACTCCTCGCCCTCTTCGGCGCGGGTGTAGGAGAACCCATCGGCGCCGATGGTGACCTCCATCTCGGAGTCGTCGGTGCGCTCGGTGGTGGGCACCGGACGGCCCTCGAGGTCGAGGACGGTGGAGGCATCGGTGTACCAGGAGGGGACCACCGGGTTGCCCCACCAGTCGCGGCGCTGGTTGTCGTGGACGTCCCAGGTCACACGCGGGTTGTCCGGGTCGCCGGTGTAGTAGTCCTGGGTGTAGACCTCGATGCGGTGCCCGTCGGGGTCGCGCAGGTACAGGTAGAACGCGTTGGAGACGCCGTGCCGGCCGGGGCCGCGCTCGATGTGGTCGGAGAGCCGCAGCGCACCCAGCTTGTCGCAGATGGCCAGGATGTTGTGCTTCTCATGGGTGGCGAAGGCGACGTGGTGCATCCGCGGGCCCGCCCCGCCGGTCATGGCGGTGTCGTGCACCGTGGGCTTGCGGCGCATCCAGGCGGCGTAGGTGGTGCCGGCGTCGTCCTGGATGTCCTCGGTGACGCGGAAGCCCAGGGTCTCCATGTAGCCCACGGCCCGCGGCACATCCGGGGTGACCTGGTTGAAATGGTCGATGCGGACCAGCGCTCCGGGGGAGTAGAGGTCGTAGCGCCAGGCGAGCCGCTCCACATGCTCCACCTCATGGAAGAACTCGTAGGGGAAGCCCAGCGGGTCCTGCACCCTGACCGAGTCGCCCAGCCCCTTCACGAAGCCCTCGGGGTTCCTCTTCACCGGGCAGCCCAGCTCCCGGTAGAAGGCCTCGGCGCGGTCCAGGTCCTCCGGGCTGCGCACCCGGTAGGAGAAGGCGGCGACGGCGGCCTCGTCTCCCTTCCGGAGGATCAGGTTGTGGTGGATGAACTCCTCCATGGAGCGCAGGTAGATGGCGTCCTCGTCCTCCTCGGTGACCACCAGGTCCAGCACGTCCACGTAGAAGTCACGCGAGCGCTGCAGATCGGTGACCACCAGCTCCATGGAGGCGCACCGCAGGATGTCCGGCGGCGGAGTGGAGGGCGTCGGGAGGGGGTTCGGGTTCGTGTCTGTCATGCTGAGCGTCCTTGCTGCTGATGAGGGTGAGAGGGGATGGGCAGGGTGGGGTCAGTCGGCCTTGCCGAAGACCGGGTTGTGGACCTCACCGAGGTTGATGTGGACCGCCTGCTGGTCCGTGTAGAAGTCCAGGGAGCGGTACCCGCCCTCGTGGCCGAGCCCGGAGGCCTTGACCCCGCCGAAGGGGGTGCGCAGGTCTCGGACGTTGTTGGAGTTCAGCCACACCATGCCGGCCTCCACGGCCTGGGCGATGTTGTGGGACCGCTTGAGGTCGTTGGTCCAGATGTAGGCGGCCAGCCCGTAGCGGGTGTCATTGGCCAGAGCGAGCGCCTCCTCCTCCGTGTCGAAGGGGGTGATGGCGACGACCGGACCGAAGATCTCCTCCTGGAAGATCCGCGCGGTGGGCGGCACGTCGGCGAAGACGGTGGGGGCGACGAAGTTCCCGGTCTCGAAGCCCTCGGGGCGATCGCCGCCGGCCACCAGGCGTCCCTCGGTCTTGCCCAGCTCCACGTAGCTCATGACCTTCTCGTAGTGCTCCGGGTGCACCAGGGCGCCCACCTCGGTGGTCTTCTGGTGCGGCAGCCCGACCTTCACCCGCTTCGCCTGGGCGGCGTAGCGCTCCACGAACTCGTCGTAGACCTCCCGCTGGACGAGGATCCGCGAACCGGCGGTGCAGCGCTCCCCGTTGAGGGAGAACACCCCGAAGATGGTGGCGTTGACAGCGGCCTCCAGGTCGGCGTCGGCGAAGACGATCGCCGGGGACTTCCCTCCCAGCTCCATGGACAGGCCCTTCAGGTACGGGGCCGCGTTGGCGAAGATCAGCTGACCGGTGGCGGACTCGCCGGTGAAGGAGATCAGCGGGACCTCCGGGTGCTTGACGAGGGCGTCGCCGGCCTGCTCACCGAAGCCGTTGACCAGGTTGAACACGCCCTGCGGCAGCCCGGCCTCCTCGAAGATGCCGGCCCACAGGCCGGCGGAGAGCGGGGTGAACTCCGCCGGCTTGAGCACCACCGTGTTACCGGCCGCGATGGCCGGGGCGAGCTTCCAGCTCTCCAGCATGAACGGGGTGTTCCAGGGGGTGATGAGACCGGCGACGCCGATGGGCTTGCGGTTCACATAGTTCACCTGCCGGCCGGGCACCTTGTAGACGTCGTCGGCCTGCGCGACGATCAGGTCCGCGAAGAACCGGAAGTTCTCGGCGGCCCGGCGGGCCTGACCGAGAGCCTGGGTGATCGGCAGGCCGGAGTCGAAGGACTCCAGCTCGGCGAGCCGATCTCCGCGGGTCTCCACCAGGTCCGCGATGCGGTGCAGCACCCGGGAGCGCTCGCGGGGGAGCATGCGCGGCCAGGGCCCTTCGGTGAAGGCGCGCCGTGCGGCGGCCACGGCATGGTCGACGTCGGCGGCCTTGCCGGAGGCGGCCTGGATGTAGGTCTCGTTGGTGACCGGGTCGAGCACGTCGAAGGTGTCGCCGTCGGCGGAGTCCACGAACTGGCCGTCGATGTAGTGCTGGATGCTCTGCGGCAGATCCTCCGGCAGGCGGTGGGCGTCGGCGTCGGTGCCGGGGGTCGAGGTCTGGGTCTCGAGGGAGTTCATCGGGCGTCCTCTCACTGCGGGGTGTCAGGGGTCAGGTTCTGCTCGTGGCTGCGGTAGGCCTCCACGGTGCGCCATTTGTGGCGGCGGACCGCCATCTCGATCTCCACCGGGTCTGCCTGGGCCCGGATCAGCGCCAGGATCTCCTCGTGCTCGGCCACGGAGAGCGGGGCCCGTTCCGGCACGAAGCTGAAGGTGGAGCTGCGCAGCCCGGAGAGTCGGTTCCAGCCGCGGTCCACCAGATCGGCGATGTGCGGGTTCGGGCAGCGGTGCACCAGGGCGCGGTGGAACTTCTCGTTCAGCGCGGTGAACACGGTGGGCTCGAAGTGGTCCAGCAGCGCGCGCATCTGCTCGTTGATGGACTCGGCCCGGGCGATGTCAGCCTCGGTCAGGCGTCCGAGGGACAGCGAGGTGGCCGCGCCCTCGAGCACGCCGAGGGTCTGCATGGTGTCGATGTACTCGCTCTGGTCCACCATGGCCACCCGGGCGCCGATGTTGCGTTCGAACTCGACGAGTCCCTCGGCCTCCAGGCGCCGCACAGCCTCCCGGACCGGGACCGTGCTGACGCCGAGCTCCTTGGCGATGGTGCCCAGCACCAGGCGGTAGCCCGGGTTGAAGTCCCGGGCGATGATGCGCTCCCGGATCCAGCGGTAGGTCTTCTCCGACTTGGAGGCCTGCTCGTCGATGCGCAGGGTGCTCATGCCTGGTCCTGCGTCACGGTCGCCCCGCCGGCCGTCTCGGCCTCGTAGCGGGCCCGCCACTGCGCGTTCATGGGGAACAGGCCGTCCACCGGGTGGCCGGAGGTGACCTGCTCGGCGACCCAAGCGTCTTCGGCCTCCTTGGCCAGGGCGGCGTCGGCGACCTCCTCGGCGATCTCCGGGGGCAGGACGACGACGCCGTCGTCGTCGCCGACGATGACATCACCGGGCTGGACGGCGGCCCCGCCGCAGGCGATGGTGACGTCCACGTCCCAGGGGACATGTCGGCGCCCGAGCACGGCGGGGTGGGGCCCCTGGCAGAACACGGGGAGGTCGATCTCGGCGACGGTCGCGTGGTCCCGGACCCCGCCGTCGGTGACGACACCGGCGGCACCGCGGGCCTGGGCGCGCAGAGCGAGGATGTCGCCCAGGGTGCCTGAGCCGGTCTCCCCGCGGGCCTCGATGACGATCACCTCACCGGCGCCGACGTCGTCGAAGACGCGTTTCTGCGCGTTGTAGCCGCCGCCGTGGCTGCGGAACAGGTCTTCGCGTGCCGGGATGAAGCGCAGAGTGCGTGCAGTGCCGACCATCTTCCGTCCCGCACGGGTGGGGCGCAGACCGTCGATGGTGACGGTGTTGTAGCCGCGGCGGCGCATCTCCTGGGTCAGGCCCGCCACCGGAGCAGACTCCAGCTTCTCCCGCAGGGCCTCAGCGACCCCGGTGGTGTGCTCCGGCAGCCCGGCAGCCTGGCGCGATCCCCAGGCCTCCTCGCGCTGGAGGTCGTCCACGCGCGGCAGGCTCCCGAGGTCGGGATCGAAGTCTCCGGGCCCTTTGACGATCGGGGTGCGCAGTCGGCCGCTGGAGCGCGGGGCCTGCTCGGGGTCTCCCACGACGTCGACCTCCACCTCGACGACGTCGCCGGGCTGAGCCACCGAGGCGCCGGCGGGGGTGCCGGTGAGGATGATGTCTCCGGGCTCCAAGGTCAGATGCTGGGAGAGGTCCGCCACGAGCTGGGGGAGGGGGAAGATCATGCCGGCCGACGTGTCCTCTTGGACGAGGTGGCCGTTCTTCCAGGTGCGGATGCGCAGGGCGGAGGGGTCGACGTCGGCGGCGGGGATCAGCTGCGGGGCGAGCGGGGTGTAGCCGTCCCGCCCCTTGTTGCGGACGTTGGAGCCTTTGTCGTTGCCGCGCAGGTCATACAGGCCGAGGTCGTCGGCGGCGGTGATCCAACCGACATGCGCCCACGCCTCATCCCGGGCGAGGCGGCGGGCGCGGCGCCCGATGACCAGGGCGATCTCCCCCTCGAAGCCCAGCAGCTCCGTACCGGCCGGGCGCTCGACGGCGGCCTCGGTCGGCGCCAGTGAGCTGGCCGGCTTGAAGAAGTAGGACGGGGCCGCGGGGCGGCGTCCGCGCTGCTCGGCCCGAGAGGCGTAGCTGATGTGGACGGCGATGACCTTGCCCGCGTGGACCCTCATGAGGTCCTGCGAGGTGCTGGGGGTGTCCAGGTCGCTGGAGGTGTCCAAAGAAGCTCCTTCGCTCCGTACATGGGCCGTGCGTGGCGGCGTCGTCGGGTCTGCGCCGGGCACTGAATGCCGACATCAGATCATATCGAGGATCGTATATTATCCGTGTCCTGCGACACAAGAGGTCTGTGCTGGCGGTCAGGGCGGGGCGGGAGGAGGCGTCAGCCGATGTTCGCCTGCCGCGCATGCTCGTAGATCTCCGGCCGGCGTCGCTGCAGATACGAGGCCCAGGCGAGGCCGATCGCCCCGGAGGCGACGATGGTGCCCGGGATGACGATCACCAGGGCGGAGAAGCCGTCGGCCTCGATCATGGTGTCGAAGTTGGCCATGATGAGCAGCGCGATGATGCCGAAACCGATCGCGGCGACCAGCGGCGCCACCCTGCGCACGAAGAACGGGTGCTGGTCGGGGTCCTCGCCGAGGCGACGCATGATCGCCACGGAGGTCACGCACAGCAGGATCACCATGCCGAACCCTGCGGCGTTGGTCAGCCAGGGGAACATCGTCAGTACCGGATACAGGGCTCCGAGGTCCGAGCCGGCCCCGGCCACGGTGAAGAGGAGGATGAAGAGCAGGCCCAGCGAAGACTGTGTCAGCGACCCGGCCACGGGAGCGCCGTTGCGGGGTCCGGTCCTCCCCAGCGCCTGGGGGAGGACTCGGGCTCGGCCCATGGAGAAGAAGTATCGGGCCGCGGCGTTGTGGAAGGCGATCATGGCAGCCAGGATGCTGGTCAGGAAGAGCAGGGCCGCCATGTTCGAGGCCATCGCCGGCACATGCTGGCCCAGGAAGACGAACATCAGGTCCGGCCCCCACCGCTGCGACTGCTCCACCATCTGCGAGGTTCCGACGCCCAGTGAGAACGCCCAGGCCGAGAAGGCGTAGAACGCCGCGATGATGCCGACGGCGATGTAGGTCGCCGTGGCGACGGAGCGCCGAGGGTCCTTGGCCTCCTCGGAGTAGATGGCGCCAGACTCGAAGCCCATGAAGGCGGCGATGCCGAAGGCCAACAGCGCCCCGAAGCTCCCGGTCAGCCAGTGCTCCGGGAGGAAAGCCTCCGCGCTGATGCCTTCAGGTGCCACGGAGAAGGAGAGTGCGCTGACGGCGATGACGATGACGAATTCGAGCGCCACGATCACGGCGAGCACCTTGGCGTTGAGGTCCACCGTGTTGACTCCCAGCGCGCCGACGATCAGCCATCCCGCCAGGGCGCACAGCCACCAGGGGGCCTCGAGCCCGGTGAGCTCTCCCAGGACGGAGGATGCAGTGAATCCGAAGACCCCGTAGAGGCCGATCTGCATGGCGTTGTAGGTCACCAGTGCGAGGAAGGAGGTGCCGATGCCCGCCCGGATGCCGAGCCCCGCGGCCACATAGGCGTAGAAGGCTCCCGCATTCTGGATCAGCGCGCTCATCCTGCCGTAGCCGATGGCGAAGAAGATCAGGACGAGGCCCAGCAGGAGATAGCCGACCGGCACGCCGAGCTCTCCGGTGACCGCGAAGCTGGTGGTGGCTCCCCCGGCCAGGACGGTCAGCGGTGCGGAAGCGGCGATGATCAGGAAGACCAGGGCTGGGACGCCGAGCGTCCGCCGGGCGAGGGCTGTCTCCTCAGGGGTGCGGACGTCGTCGGGGGTGGGCGTCGGGGCGGTGGGGGAGTGTCTGCTCATGATGTGCTCCGTGCGGTCTTGGGGTGGATGGCCTCAGTCTCCGCCTCATGGTGGGGCGCGTCTTGTGTCAGCGTGCACACACGTTGTCCTGGTCCGTGCGGTGGGCGGTGCCGGGAGCGGTGCGCTGAACCTTGCCATCGGATATGAGCGGTGTCACACTTCTGGAGACGTCGTCGTCAGGACGCGGGCACCTTCTGCCATCGTTATTGAGCAATCGCTCAAGAATCAGAGGTGTTCCGCAGATGTCCCAGGAGGGGCCATGAATCAGCAGTGTGACAACGGAGCAGTCCTGGACCTGCCCCGGTCCGGCCTCGATCTGCCCTCCTGGCGGGCCGCCATCGGATCCTCGGTGGTGCCCCTGGACATCCAGGCCGAAGGTGGCATTCCCTTCCGTGGCCACCTGCGCAGCTCCACCGTGGACGACGTCGGGCTCTTCCAGCTGGTCACCACGCCGCACCGCGTGACCCGAACCCCCGGGCTGATCTCCGCCGACGACGCCCGGTTCTACAAGATCAGCCTGCAGCTGGCCGGGCGCGGCATCCTGGAGCAGGACGGGCGTCGGGCGAGCCTCGGGCCGGGCGACCTCGCCATCTATGACACGCACAGGCCCTACCGGCTGCATTTCGCGGAGCCGAGCCAGGCGATGGTGATGATCTTCCCCCAGGAGATGGTCGACCTCGCGCCGGAGGAGGTCGCCCAGGTCACGGCGAGCTGCTTTCCCCAGGATCGCGGGTTCGGGCGCATGATCAACCCGTTCTTCATGGAGCTGGGGCGGGATCTCGACCAGCTCTCCAGCACCTACTCGGCGCGTCTGGTGCATCTGGCGCTGGACCTGATGGTCACCATGCTCTCCCAGGAGCTGGATGAGCGTCACGCCGCTGAGGCGTCCTCGTCCCGGCATCTGGGCCGTGAGATCAGGGAGCACATCCTGCGGCATCTGGGCGACGAGGACCTGTCACCGGCCTCGATCGCCGCAGCCCATTACATCTCGGTGCGTCACCTGTACACCATCTTCTCCGCGGAGGGTCAGACCGTCTCCGCCTGGATCCGCTCACGGCGACTGGAGCACATCCGGCGGGATCTCGCCGACCCGCTGCTGGCTGATCGCCCGATCTCAGCCGTGGCCGGGCGATGGGGGCTCCATGACGCTGCCCACTTCTCCCGAGTGTTCAAGGCAGAGTTCGGCGAGTCGCCCAGCGCCTACCGCCGGCGGCATCAGGCGCCCGCCCTGTCTCTGGCGGGATGATCGCCCGGCCCGACGCGGCGGCCGGCGCGGTGCACGCTCTGCAGTGCGTGACCTGCGTCATCGGGCGCGCGTGCCGATGGAACAGCATGCTCATCAGCTCGCCGCGTGAGGTGGTGCAGGTCTTGGCCAGGGTCGACTTGATGTGGTCGCGCACCGTGTGCTCGGAGATGAAGAGTCGGGTCGCGATGTCCGCGGTGCGCCGCCCCTGGGAGAGTTCGGCGAGCACCTCCTGCTCCCGCGCCGTGAGCCCATAGGCGGAGACCACCATCGGCATGACATCCGTGGGGCGAGACGGCTCGATGACCAGGACGATTCCGGAGAGGCTCCCGTCGCTGGCCAGCGTGCAGTCTCCCGTGATCGTCAGCCAGCGTCCGGACCGACCATGCAGCCGCGTCATCGGGGCCAGGCCGCCGTCCGCGTCCTCCGCCCGGGCCCGGGCCCGGGTGGCGACCATATAGGCCTCGCCCGGCAGCACCGTGTGCTGACCCGCACGGATGGGATGAGCCCACAGGTCACCGAGCCACTGCACGGCAGACTCCGTCATGGACACGACCTGCCCGAGCGGATCGAGGGAGACGACGCCTGCGACCCAGCCCTCGGCCTCGGCACGCACCGACGAGACCGTGCACCGCTGGAATCCGGCGGCGATCAGCGGACGGACCTGGTCCAGCCACGCCAGGGCTCCGTCGTCGAAATCCTCCTCACGGTCTTCTCGGAGGAAACTGCCCATGCCCCAGCATGCCCCGTTGATCGAGAAGGTCGTCCGCAGTTCGGGGCCGAATCCCGAGGGCCGGTACAGGCGCTCGTGCCGAGGGCTCAGCTGCGGATGGCCCTGGGTGACGCGGTGCAACGTCGAGGCGGCTGCCCCGGTGCGATGCAGATCGGCGAACTTGTTGAAGTCCTGCTCGAGGAACTCGTTGTGCATCCACGGTGCGCACATCTCCTCCGGGAGGTCCTCGATCACGGCAGCAGTGGAGAACAGGAGCGTGTCAGGGTCAGTGGCGCTGAGCACCATCCCGGACATCCCCAGGGCGTCGTGGAGCGGTTCGCGCAGCCCCTCCACGAGCTCGGCAGTGCTCCCGGCATCGGTGCAGACCTCGGCGACGCGTCCGGCGGCGCCGCTCCTGCTCCGTCGGCGCCGGATCACCGGAGGCGAGCCTGAAGGCACCATGACCCTGATGCTCGTCCCACCCGGGGACAGAGTCAACGGTTGCGGGTCCCCCTGTCCAAGATCCCCCAGGTGAGGGGGAGTCGGACCGGAAGATGCCCCGGCCGGGGGATGGTGAGCGGAGCCTCCGCGCAGGACGCTGGAGACCCGCGGAGGACTGCCGAAGGACCCAGGCGCCCGATGAACGGCCTCGGCGGAGATCCTCAAGGAGACGATCATGTCCATCCAGACCTCCCTCCCGGGCGTCGACGCCCTCCGCACGGCATGCACCGGGGCCGTTCTCCTCCCTCACGACCCGCCGTACTCCGGCGCCTGTGCCGGATGGAACCTGGCGTGGACCCAGCGTCCGGGGATCGCCGTGGCGGCCTCCACCGTCGACGACGTCGTCCACGCCGTCCGTTTCGCCGAGACTCACGGGTTGGCCGTCTCGGTGCAGAACACCGGCCACGGAGTGACGATCCCGGCCGATGACGAGACGCTGCTCATCCTGACGCGCGGGCTGGACGGCGTGGCCATCGATGTCGAGTCCCAGCAGGCCACACTCGGTGGAGGCACGACGTGGACGCCCGTTCTGGAGGCCGCACAGCGGTACGGCCTCGCGCCGCTGCTCGGCTCGGCTCCGCATGTCGGCACCGTCGGATTCAGTCTTGGGGGAGGCTTCGGCTGGCTCGCGCGGAAGTACGGGCTCGCCGTCGACGCCGTCCGCTCCCTGACCGTCGTGGTCGCCGGGGGACGGCTCGTGACGACCTCGCCCTCTGCCGAGCCTGACCTGTTCTGGGCGCTGTGCGGTACCGCAGGCAGCGGGCTCGGCGTCGTCGTGGAGATGACGGTGGACCTGGTGCCGGTCGACATGGTCTACGCCGGGAACCTGTTCTACCCCGTGGAGGACGCGGAGCAGGTCTTCGACCGCTATGTGGACTGGTCCGAGGGCTGCCCGGAGGAGCTCACCAGCGCGTTCAACATCACGGCGTTCCCGCCGCTGGAGATCGTCCCGGAGCCCCTGCGAGGGAAGACCTTCGTGCTCGTCCGCGGCTGCTTCGCCGGCACGGAGGAAGCGGGGCCCAGCGAGGGACGACGGCTCGTCGACCGATGGCGCGCCTGGCGCAGACCCCTGATGGACACGTGGGCCAGCATCCCGTTCTCCCGGGCGGCCGAGATCTCCATGGATCCGGTGGATCCCCTGCCGGCGGCCAGCAGCGGCCGGTGGCTCGACCGACTGGACCGAGGGGTCTTCGAGGCGATGCGTGACGCCGTCGTCGCGGGCGGCGCGGCGTCCCCCGTCCTGTTCGCCGAGACCCGTCACGCAGGAGGTGCCATCAGCCGGCGTCGACCGGAGGTCAGCTTCGCCGCACGAGAGGGTGGTCGGATGCTCGAACTCGTCGGACTGATCACCAGCCCGGAGTCTGACACCGAGCTCGCACGGCGCTTCTCCGAGACCTGGCGGCGGGTGGACTCCCGGCTTGCGGCGCTGCCGGGCTATCTGAACTTCGTCGAGGGACACGAGAAGATCCAGATCGCCCGGCAGGCCTTCGACGCCGGCACGGCGAAGCGGCTCCGCGCGGTCAAAGACCGGTACGACCCGCAGGACGTGTTCCGCCGGGGGATTCCGCTCGGCGGGCCGCCCCTCGCCTGAGGGCCGGAGGAGGTGTGGGGTCGACGCGTGACGGGTGGTCCGGGCGTCGTCCCCGTCCCGGATGGTCCGATGCGGCAGAATCAGCCCCATGCCGAAGAAGGTCGACCGCCGCGCACGCCGAGAAGAGATCGTCCGCACCTACCTGAAGATCGCCGCCCGGGACGGCATGGAGGCCGCCACCACGCGGGCCCTGGCCGCCGAGCTCGGCGTCGCCGTCGGGTCCCTGTGGCACTACTTCTCCGGCTTCGACGAGGTGCTCTCCCAGGCCTTCGAGATGATCTTCCAGCGCACCGACGCACGCATCGCCCGGCGGGTGGACGACTCCGCCGGGCTGGACGCGCTGCGCGCCATGCTCGAAGAGGTCCTGCCGATCGGCGGCGTCCCCCGCGATGAGGCCTATGTGGTGGTCAGCTTCTGGGGGCGCGTCGCGGCGAACCCCAGTGTGGGCAGCCTGCAGGTCGCGGTCGAGCACCAATGGCGCCGGCAGATGGCCGGATACCTCAGGGAGGCGGTCGATGCGGAGGAGCTGCACCCGGAGGCGCCGGTGGAGGACATCGCCGATGCGCTGCTGTACCTGGTCACCGCCTCACAGTTCGAACGAGTGCTCGGCACGCGCCTGGGCCAAGAGGCCAGGCTCTGGCAGATCGTGCGCCACCACCTGGCCCCCTGGATGACCGAGCAGGCGGCTCAGCAGTGGCAGCCGCCGTCGTCCTGGGGTGATGCGCCGGAGGGGGAGGCTTCCGGCGCGCCCGAGGCCTGACAGTGCCCACCGGACTCCGGCGGGACGTCCAGGGTGGGGTTGCGGTCGAAGAACCCGTTCGGCGTCATGCGGAATCCCGCGTAGTCCACCGGCATGATCGGCCAGTCCTCGGTGCGGGGGAAATGGGTGAGGCCGAAGGTGTGCCAGAGCACCACGTCCTCCCCGTCGAGTGCTCGGTCCTGCGCCGCATACCGGGGGAGGCCGTCGTCGCCGGGGTTGAGGTTGACGAGCCGGCCGGCGGGGTACAGCTCCTCGGCGTCGTACCGGGTCACCCACAGGTGATGCGCGGCGAAGGCCGCGCGACGCCGGATCGGGGAATCGTCGGCCGCCAGCAGCGTGGGTGAATCCTCCGCGTGGAGCACGTAGGCGGTCGGCTGCCCCAGGCGGTTGGTGCCCTCGGTGCTGCTGATGCGCCAGAGGCGACCTGAGGAGCCGTCCGCATCGCGGATCGCCTGCTGTTCGGAGGGGAGTCGGGTGATCGTGCGGTTGAACGCGTTGCCCCACGGATTGCTCTGCGAGGTGGGCTCGCGGACGACGTCGATCTCGTCCACCGCGTTCGCGGTGCCGTCGACCATCATGTCCATCCGCGCGCAGAACAGGTGCTGGTGGATCGGGGCGCCGAGCCCCGGGGCGATCTCGGTGGAGTACGGGTAGTCGCCGCCGGGGTGGGCGTTGGTGAATACGATGCCGGTCGCTTTGGACTCCAGCTCGATCTTCCCGTCCAGGTACAGGTGCCAGTAGAAGCCGTAGTCGTAGTTGCCCACGGTGACGAAGAAGGAGATGACCAGGCGCCGCTGGCGGCGGACCTCCGAGCTGCCGGAGAAGTCGTCGGTGTGCTTCCACAGGATGCCGTAGTCCTCCTCGTGGAGGCAGATGGCGTTCGGCAACGTCTGCGGGCGCCCGAAGTCATCGGCGACGACGGCGTCCACATAGGTGATCTCCCCCTTGCAGTCGCAGCCCAGCTCCAAAGCGTTGGCGAGCCGTCCGAACTGGAACTCGCCGACGTCGTAGTAGTTCTGCCAGGCGTTGGTGGGGGAGGGGTCCCCGTAGTTGACCACCATCTCCGCCACGGAGCCGCGGTACATGATGGGGCGTCGGCGGCCCTGGTCGGAGAAGGTGAGCTGATGCAGGGTCAGGCCCTCCCGGCCGTTGAACCCCAAGCGGACGCTCCAGTTCTCCCACTCCAGCACGCCGTCGTCCAGTGTGAAGCTGACTCCCTCGGGCTGGGTGATGGAGATGGGCTTCAGTGAGGTGCGGAGCTCGCCGCGCACGGCCGGGTCCAGGTAGTCGCCGGACTCTTCCGGCACGTGGGTCACCTCGGTCTCCACGACGCGCAGGACCTTCCGGTCGGTCATGTCGATGTGGGCGACCACGCCGCCGATCGGGTGGGCCCAGATGGAGTCGGTCGGGTAGTCCTGCCGGAAGGAGAGCGCGCGCAGGATGCGGTGGCCGCGCTCATCCTCGTAGCCGAAGACGCCGGCGGAGAGGCCGATGACGACCACTTTCTCGAGGTCGGTCACGCCACGGTGCTCCAAGGCCTCGACGTAGCGCGCGTCGGATTTGAGGACGTCGTCGACCCCGAAGAGCTCCTCCATGAAGATCGGGCCGGTGCCCTGCTCTGCGACGTCGACCGGCTGGTCGGAGACGATGGTGTCGCCGTCCAGGTCGACGATGACGTCACGGACCGCGTTGGTGGCCAGGTCGGTGACGACGAGCGAGGCCTGGCGGGGGAGCCGCTGGTCCGGCGTCCAGGCCAGGACCTTCTGCTTCTCCGGCTCACGCAGCATCAGGTAGCTCACCCGCGCGGAATCAGGCAGCAGGCCATGGTGCTCCAACACGGCGCGGATCCGGGAGATCTCCTCGGCGGAGAGAGGGGTCAGCGGGTGGGCGGCGGCATCGCCCGAGGTCTTGTCAGTCATCGAACTCCTCCTTATAGTTGAGCGCACGCTCAAAATAAATATGGCACAGTTCACAGCATTCAGGGAAGAGGTGACGCCCATGGCGCCCGTCGTCCTGCGTCGTGCCGCGGCGACCTGTGCGGCGCTCTCCGGCGTGGTGCACCTGGTCCTGCTGGGCCATGGAGGACTGCTGATGGGTCTCGTCATGGCTGCCATGGCCGTGGTGTGCCTGCCGTGCGCGGGCCACCTCTGGCGGGGCGAGTCCCTGCGCGCCTGGACGATGATCGCCGTCATGAATGCCGGGATGCTGATCCTGCATCTCGGTCTGATGAGGTCGAACGGCGCTGAGACGGGGAGCCCCGGAGAACTCGAGGCGGACGTGTCCCACCACGGCGGCGGCGTCGGGCCGGCCGAGCTGCACGAGCCGCTCATGCATCTCGCCCTCGGGTTCGCGACGGCGGAACTCCTGCTGGTGCTGGCGGCCATGTGCTGGCATCTGGGCTTGCGGCGAGAGACTCGGACCGGGGAGACGGCGCGCTCCCGTCATAGAAGGCTGCAGGGGAAGACAACACCTTCCCGGCAGCCGTCGCGCACAGTGAAGTGAATGAAGCATTCCTGACGATGGAGGAGGAATCACAGCGATGACGACGCAGAACGTGCCCCAGAAGGTGTCCCTGCTGGAGCGGATCCAGCCGGCTGTTGGGGGGCGGGAGATCCTGGACCCGGCCACCGTGGAGGTGGTCGGTCGAGCCCCTGAGGCCACCATGGAGGACCTCGATGCCGCCGTGGCCCGGGCCCGAGCAGCTCAGCCCGGATGGGCCGCCCGCTCGGATGCTGACCGGGCAGAACGGCTCAATGCCGCTGCTGAAGCGATCGAGGCCCACGCCGAGGAACTGGCAGTGCTGCTCTCCCGTGAACAGGGCAAACCCCTCAATGGCCCCAACGCCCGGTTCGAGGTCGGAGCCTGTGTGGCCTGGCTGCGCGCCACCGCGTCCTTCCCAGTGGGCCCGGAAGTCATCGTCGATGACGAGTCCGGCCGGGCCGAGCTGCACCACCGCCCCCTGGGTGTGGTCGGCGCGATCGGGCCGTGGAACTGGCCGATGATGATCAGCATCTGGCAGATCGCTCCTTCCCTGCGGATGGGCAACACCGTGGTGATCAAACCCTCCGAATACACCCCGCTGTCGGTGCTGGGACTGGTCGAGGTGCTCAACACGGTGCTCGATCCTGATGTGCTCATCGCCGTGCCCGGGCGCGGAGACACCGGGGACCGACTCACTCGGCACCCTGACATCGCCAAGATCATGTTCACCGGCTCCACCCCCACGGGCAAGAAGATCATCGCCGCAGCCTCCGAGACCGTGAAGCGGCTGACCATGGAACTGGGCGGCAACGACGCCGGCATCGTCCTGGACGACGCTGACCCGACCGCGATCGCCGAAGACCTCTTCTGGGGGGCATTCATCAACACCGGGCAGACCTGCGCGGCCATGAAACGCCTCTATGTCCCCGATGCCCTCTATGACCAGGTCTGTGACGCTCTGGTGGCGATCGCCGGGCAGATGCCCATGGGAGTCGGGCTCGATGAGGCCAATGTGCTGGGCCCGGTGCAGAACCGTGCCCAGTGGGAGATCGTGGACCGGCTGGTCACCGCGGCCCAGGACTCCGGGGCCAGGATCCTCATCGGAGGAGACCCAGACCCCGAGGTCATCGCGGGGCGCGGTGGACATTTCTACCCGACCACCCTGGTGGCCGACATCGAGGAAGACAACCCTCTGGTGGTCGAGGAGCAGTTCGGGCCGGTGCTGCCGATCATCCGCTACACCGATCTGGAACAGGCCATCACCGCGGCCAATGCTCTGGAGGTCGGGCTGGGCTCCTCGGTCTGGTCCTCGGACCTGGACCGGGCCCGGGCGGTGGCGGCCCGGTTGGAGGCCGGTACCACCTGGATCAACAAGCATGGTGCGGTCGATCCTCGGATCCCCTTCGGTGGGGCCAAGGAATCCGGGTTCGGTCTTGAGTTCGGCACTCACGGGCTGCGTGAAGTCTCTCAGTCCCACGTCATCGCCTGGTAGACCCACCGTCATGTTGCCTCAGCGGCCCAGCACGGTCTGCATCTCGTCGTCAGCGGAGTCGACGTGCTGAGTCTGGGTGACTTTTTGAACTGACCAACCGTTCGGTCAATAAATCTGGTACATTCTGTCGCAGAGGTGAGCTGCATCACACGATCCGGCCCCTTTGCCGGCGGCCCGTCCGCATCGACCGCACCCGGAGAGCACATGAGCCAGACGATCTATCTCAGCACCGAAGGCCATGAGATGACCCGCGAGGAGAAGAAGGTCCTCGCCGGGACGCTCGTGGGCACCACCATCGAGTGGTACGACTTCTTCATCTACGCGCAGGCGGCAGGCTTCGTGCTCGCCGTGCTGTACTTCGAGCCTCTCGGCCAGGAGAACCAGGCGTTGGCGCAGATCGTCGCCTGGGCCTCCATCGGCATCTCCTTCCTCTTCCGACCCCTCGGCGCCATCCTGGCCGGCTGGCTGGGGGACAGGTTCGGACGCAAGATCGTCCTGGTCATCACGCTGATGGGCATGGGCGGAGCGACCGTGCTCATCGGCCTGCTGCCCACCTACGCCACCCTGGGCATCGCCGCGCCGATGATCCTGATCTTCCTGCGGATCCTGCAGGGACTCTCCGCCGGAGGCGAGTGGGGCGGTGCCGCGCTGCTGTCCGTGGAGCACGCCCCGCGCCACAAGCGCGGCCTCTTCGGCGCCTACCCGCAGATCGGCGTCCCGCTGGGCATGCTGCTGGCCACCGGGTTCATGTTCGGCCTCAACGCCGTCACCACCGAGGAGCAGTTCCTCGAATGGGGCTGGCGCGTGCCGTTCCTGTTCTCCTTCGTGCTGATCATCGTCGGCTACCTGATCCGGGTGAAGGTCGACGAGTCCCCGGTGTTCACCGAGATGAAGGAGCGGAAGAAGGAGTCCTCGGCCCCGCTGAAGGAGCTGGTGACCACTCATAAGAAGTACACCTTCCTGGCCGCGCTGATCTTCGCCGCCAACAACGCCGCCGGCTACCTGGTCATCGCCTTCTTCGCCGCCTACGGCGTCAGCCACCTGGGTATGGCTCGTACCGAGACGCTCATCGCCTCGCTCATCGGCGGTGTGGGCTGGTTCTGCTTCACCCTCTTCGGCGGCTGGGTCTCCGACCGCATCGGCCGGGTGCGCACCTTCCAGATCGGCTACGGCATCATCATCGTGTGGGCGGTGCCCATGTGGTTCCTGCTGGACACGGCCTCCCTGCCGCTGTTCGCCCTGGCGATCTTCGTGCTCACCGTGGGCCTCGGGCCCTCCTACGGCCCGCAGTCCGCCCTCTACGCCGAGATGTTCCCGGTGGCCATCCGCTTCTCCGGGGTCTCCATCGGCTATGCGCTCGGCTCGATCATCGGTGGAGCCTTCGCCGCCACGATCGCCCAGACCATCCTGGACACCACCGGGAAGTCCTGGCTGATCGGCGTCTATATCGCGGCCCTGGCCGTGATGTCCTTCCTGGCGGTCTCGGTGGTTCCGAAGCACCTGCAGGGCATCAACCTGACCGACGACAGCGACCGCGAAGAGCTCACCATCCTGAAGTCTTCGCGCTGACACGCCCGCCGAGGGCAGACAATCGGCGCCGACGTCGCGCATGATGTCAGTCATGGATCGCTCACCAGCGCTGATGACTGATCCGCACCACAGATGAGGAGAACCCCCATGCGACACCACAGCACCATTCTGAGGCTCTCGGCCGCCACGGCCGCCGCCGCTCTGCTGCTCACCGCCTGCGACGGCGGCGGCGAGGGAGAGGACGGCGGCGACGACGGCGACAGCTACTCCATCGGCATCACCCAGATCGTCGCCCATCCGTCCCTGGACGCCGCCCGCGAGGGCTTCAAGGCGGCCTTCGAGGACGCCGGGGTCGAGGTGGACTGGGACGAGCAGAACGCGCAGGGCGAGCAGGCCACTGCCTCCAACATCGCCGGCACCTTCGCCACCGCAGGCCATGACCTGGTCCACGCGATCGCCACCCCCACCGCCCAGGCGGCCGCCCAGTCCATCACCGACATCCCGATCGTCTTCTCCGCAGTGACCGAGCCGCAGGAGGCCGGCCTGGTGGACGACTGGGACGCCCCGGGCGGCAACGTCACCGGCGCCTCGGACATGAACCCGGTGGCCGATCAGTTGGAGCTGCTCCAGGAGATCGCCCCGGACGTCGAGTCCGTCGGCATCGTCTACTCCTCCGGCGAGGTCAACTCGGCCGTCCAGGTGGAGCTGGCGCACGAGGCCGCCGAGGAGCTGGGTCTGGAGATCCAGGAGGCCACCGTCTCGAACTCCGCGGAGGTCCAGCAGGGCGTGGAGTCGTTGAGTGTGGACGCGATCTACGTACCCACCGACAACGCCGTCGTCTCGGCTCTGGAGTCGGTGCTGCAGTACGCGCACCAGAACCAGATCCCCGTCATCGCGGCTGAGGGCGACTCGGTGCAGCGCGGGGCGCTGGCCACCTATGGCATCAACTACGAGAACCTGGGCCGCCAGGCCGGGGAGATGGCGCTGCGGATCCTCCAGGACGGCGAGGACCCGGCCGAGATGCCCGTGGAGACCGGTGAGGTCCTCGAGCTGGTCGTCAACCCGGAGGCCGCCGAGCAGATGGGCATCGAGCTCGACGACGAGCTGCTCGACCGGGCCGACGGCGTGGTCGGCGAGGACCTCGAGGAGCTGGACCCTGAGGACGACGAGGATGCCGACGAGGACTCCGACGAGGACGCCGACGAGGACTCGGACGAGGACGCTGAGGACGACGTCGACGAGGACGACGAGTGACCCTGACGCTGATCACGCACGCGTAGGATCACCCAGAGACAGAATCCAGGACGGGCATCGGCCTGGCCCACCAGGCCGAGCCGGTGCCCGTTCCCTGGGCGGACGTGGAGACGTCGTCGGGCGGAACCCGGCCGACGACGGCGGATGAGGACAGATGATCACAGCACTTGAGCTCGGGCTGATCTACGCGATCATGGCCCTGGGCGTCTACCTGACCTTCAGGATCCTGAACTTCCCGGACCTGACGGTGGACGGTTCGTTCACCTCGGGCGCGGCGACGGCGGCGATCCTGATCACCAACGGGGTGAACCCCTTCCTGGCGACGGCGGCGGCGTTCGTCGTCGGCTGCCTGGCCGGCCTGATCACCGGGCTGCTGCACACCAAGGGCAACATCAACGGCCTGCTGGCCGGCATCCTGACGATGATCGGGCTGTATTCGATCAACCTGCGCATCATGGGCGGGGCCAATGTGCCACTGCTGGGGCAGGACACCATGATCAGCGCGCTGCGCTCCGTGGCCGGGGTCGGCTGGACCTCCGTGCTGGTGCTCGCCGCGGTGGCGGTGATCTTCAAGCTCGTCATGGACTGGTACCTCCACACGGACAACGGTCTGGCCCTGCAGGCCACCGGTGACAACGAGCAGATGATCCGCTCCTTCGCGGTCTCCACCGACCGGCAGAAGATCACCGGGCTGATGCTCTCCAACGGGCTGGTCGGCATCTCCGGCGCCGTGGTGGCCCAGCATCAGGGCTTCGCCGACATCGGCATGGGCATCGGTCTGATCCTGGTGGGCCTGGCCTCGGTGATCGTCGGTCAGGCCATCTTCGGCACCCGCACCGTCTTCCAGGCCACCCTGGCGGTCGTCCTCGGCGCAGTGATCTACCGCCTGGCCATCCAGCTGGCCCTCAACGTGGGGCTGAACCCGAACGACATGAAGCTGATGTCCGCGGTGCTGGTGGTGGCCGCCCTGCTGCTGCCGCAGTGGAAGGGCTTCGCCAAGCTCACCCGCCGTCGCAAGGGGCGCTCAGCCCTGAGCGCCGCCGCCGAGGCCACGCTGACCTCCGACGCCGCTGCCGGCGCCGGCAAGAAGGGAGCCTGACATGTTGAGCATCACCTCCGTGTCCAAGACGTTCTTCCCCGGCACCGTCAACGAGCGTCGGGCCCTGGTGGACGTGGACCTCGAGATGGCCGAGGGCGACTTCGTCACCGTGATCGGCTCCAACGGCGCTGGAAAGTCCACCCTGCTGAACACCGTGGCCGGCCGGATCATCCAGGACGACGGCGTCGTCGCCCTCGACGGCAAGGACGTCAGCCGCCTCAAGGAGCACCAGCGCGCGGCGAAGGTGGGCCGGGTCTTCCAGGACCCCATGGCCGGCACCGCCCCGAACCTCACCATCGAGGAGAACCTCTCCCTGGCCGACCGTCGCGGCAAGATGCGCGGCCTGGCCCGGGGCGTGACCAAGGCGAAGCGCGAGCGGTTCGCCGAGGCGCTGACCCAGCTGGAGCTGGGCCTGGAGAAGCGTCTCAAGACCAAGGTCGGGCTGCTCTCCGGCGGGCAGCGGCAGGCGCTGAGCCTGCTCATGGCCACCTACTCCGACCCCCGGGTGCTGCTGCTGGACGAGCACACCGCCGCCCTGGACCCGCAGCGGGCGGAGCTGGTCACCCGGCTCACCCGCTCCGTGGTGGAGGAGAAGGGGCTGACCACCCTGATGGTCACCCACAACATGGTCCAAGCCTTGGAGGTGGGCAACCGGCTGATCATGATGCACGAGGGTCGGATCATCCTCGACGTCGATGCTGAGCGGAAGTCTCAGATGACCCCGGAGGACCTGCTGGCCGAGTTCGGCAAGCTCAAGGGCGCCGTCGTCGACGACAAGACGATGCTGCAGTAGGCGCACTCCGTCACCGTTGAGCTGGTGCGTTTCCACCGGAATCAGGCGCTGTCGAGCGTCATTCGGGCGGGAACGCACCAGCTCAACGCGTTCTGAGGGAGTACCGTGGGGGTCATGACTGCTGACGCGCTGGTGCTCCTGTCCGCCACCCCGCTGGTTCCGGCCGGGTTTGAGGCCGTGGCCAGCGGAGCAGGGCTCCTGACGCTCGCCCTGCTCGTCTGGGCGCTGGTCGAGATCTTCCGCTGCCCTGGCCTGGCCCCCGGGTGGAAGCTGGTGCTGGGACTGCTGGCGTTCACGCTGCCGTTCTTCGGTCCGCTCATCGCGGTGGTCATGGCACGTTCGCACCGCCGGCGGGTGGAGTCCGGGGAGCTCGCGCTCACAGCGATGGCACCGCGGGGTCGATGAGCGCAGGCTCTGCCACCGCCAGCAGGTGAGCCGCCGCTCGGGGCGGTGTGCCAGGCCCACGGCCCGCTCTCACAGGTCGACGTCGTCGCCGAACCAGGGTTCCGTGATCTCCTCGTAGGTGCCGTCGTTCAGGGCCATGGTCAGCCACTGGTCCACATAGTGCTTCATCACGGTGTCGCCGCGCGGAAGCATATAGGCCTTCTCGAAGTAGTCGAAGGGCTCGTCCGGATTCACAGCGCAGAGCTCGTCATACTCGTGGGCGATCCACAGCACCTCGGAGCGGTCGGTGGTCATGACGTCGGCCTCGCCGTCGACGATCTGGTCGAAGATCGTCAGATTGTCATGGGTGACCAGGTCCCCGTCGGGGTAGTGCTCCTGGGCGAAGATCTCGTTGGTCCCGCCGCTGGGCATGATCGAGGTGACGTCAGGGTCGTTGATCTGCTCGATCGTGCGGTACTCGTCCACGTTCTCACAGCGCGTGATCGGGGTCTTGCCGTCCTCCATCAGCGGTGCGGAGAAGAACACCTGCTCGGACCGCGCCGTATTGATGGAGATGCCGCCCACGGCGATGTCGCATTCCGCCAGGTAGTCCTCCATGAGGTCGTCCCAACTGGTCTGCACCCAGTCGACCTCCACCTCGAGGTGCTCGGCGAGGTCTCGAGCCATGTCGACGTCGATGCCGGTGTACTCGCCGGTCTCCTCGTCGAGCTCGGTGAAGGGTGGGTAGTCGCCGGTGGTGCACACCGCCAGCGAGCCGGCGTCGAGGACCTCGTCCAGCCGGGAGGAGTCCTCGAGGGACTGCGGGGCGGCCTGCTCGGTGCTCTGGTCGGCACCGTGCTCGGCGTCGGCTTCGGAAGCCGGTGAGCAGGCGGTGAGCAGCGCGACGGCGGCGCCGGCGGCCAGCAGGGCGGTGGTGGACGTCAGAGTGCTGGAATGGGCTGTCATAGGACCTTCCGAGTCGAGTTCAGGGTGGTGGGGGAGCTCAGGACACGATCAGCAGCGTCGCGGCGAAGACGAGTCCGGAGGCGATGAGCACGATCGTGGTGTAGCCGAGGATGTCGCGCATCTTCAGCCCGGCGATGGCCAGCAGCGGCAGCGCCCAGAACGGCTGGATCATGTTCGTCCACTGGTCGCCGTAGGCCACCGCCATGATCGCCACTGCCGGATCGGTGCCCAGGGACTCGGCCGCCTCCAGCAGGATCGGTGCCTGCACGGCGATCTGCCCGCCGCCGGAGGGGACGAAGAAGTTCACGATGCCGGCGGAGAGGAATGCCCACAGCGCGAAGGTCTGGTCCGTGGAGATCGCCACGAACGCTTCGGAGAACACCTGCATCAGTCCGGTGCCGGCCATGATGCCCAGGATCCCGGCGTAGAGCGGGAACTGCAGCAGGATGTCGCCGACATTCGCGGCGGCCTCCTTGGTCAGCGCCAGCAGCTCGAAGGGGCTGCGCACCAGCAGCATGATCAGCGTCAGGAAGCTCCAGTTGACGATGTCCAGGGTCAGCCCGCCTCCGCCGGAGAAGTGGATGGCCAGGTAGCCGACCAGCATGAGCCCCACCAGCATCGTGGGAATGCGGCTGGCGTCCACGCGGTCGGCCGGAGTGACGACGGCGTCGTCGACCTCCGTGTCCTTCAGGCGCGCGTCCACTCCCAGCGGGACGACGTCGTGGGGATTGCGGGGCGCGATGAGCGTGAGCGCGCCGGCGACCACGAG
The DNA here is from genome assembly GCF_052656005.1 of Nesterenkonia sp. K-15-9-6. Classification (NCBI taxonomy): domain Bacteria; kingdom Bacillati; phylum Actinomycetota; class Actinomycetes; order Micrococcales; family Micrococcaceae; genus Nesterenkonia; species Nesterenkonia sp. K-15-9-6. The sequence continues at coordinate 102,537 of NZ_JBQYEY010000007.1, read as the reverse complement.
GATCGTCACCGCGGCGGCGATCAGGTTCCAGCTGGAGAACACCGTCTCCGTGATGGACAGCGGCTCGCCGAGGACATCGGCCACGAAGGAGTCCGGCGTGGCGGCGGTCAGCGGTCCGGAGGCCGAGTACCCCATGTGCCACACCACGAAGCCGGAGAATCCGGCGGCCACCAGCATCGGGAAGTGCACCGGCATCTCCCGACGGCGGGCCTGCTCGGCGACCTCCCGGGCCATCAGACCGCCCACCACGAGTCCCAGCCCCCAGGTGATCAGCGAAGCCAGGGCGGCGATCAGGAACACGAACAGATAGGCCTGCATGGGGGTCCGCGGGACCTGGGCCAGCCGGCGCAGCAGGGCCCGGACCGGACGGGTGCTGGCCAGGATGTAGCCCAGGAACAGGATCAGCGCGATCTGCGTCATGAACTCCAGCAGGCCTGCCAGGCCCAGGCCCCATTCCTCGATCACCTGCACCGGGCCGGCGTCGGTGAGCAGCAGGGCGAGCACGGCGACGATGACCGTCAGCCCGATCGCGAAGACCAGGGCTGAGGGGATCAGCTTCTCGACCACGGTGTTCAGCGGTCGCATGACGGGGCCGAGCAGGGCTCCGCCTCCCGCGCTGGGCTTCTGGCCTGAGGGGGCAGCGTTCACGGCATCCTCCTTGATGGTGAGACTGAGGCGTCAGTGACAGGGAAGGGGTGATTCCTGAGTGACGTGGCTCACCTCACCCTAGTCAGTCGACCGCCTCGCCGGGCGAGCGACCCGCTGGGTGCGGCGCAGGCGACCTCCTGGTGATTGACCTCACAGCCCGGGCGTGGAAGAGTGTTCAGGTGAACGATCGGTCAGTAATTCCGGTCCGGCGACCTGCCGCCGCCCTGCAGCCCTCACCGACAGTCGGAGGAACCCCGTGACCACCCCCGCCTTCCTCGTCTCCGGGACACGCACGCCCGTCGGCCGCTACGGCGGCGCGCTGTCCTCCGTCCGGCCCGACGACCTCGCCGCCCTGGTGGTGCGCACCGTCGTCGAGGACGCCGGCATCGACCCCGCCGCCGTGGATGAGGTCATCCTCGGCAACGCCAACGGCGCGGGCGAGGAGAACCGCAATGTGGCCCGCATGGCCTGGCTGCTGGCCGGGTTCCCCGAGACCGTCCCGGGCATCACCGTCAACCGGCTGTGCGCCTCCGGGATGAGCGCCATCGCTCAGGCGCACCACATGATCGCCGCCGGTGCCGCGGACCTCGTCGTCGCCGGGGGAGTGGAATCCATGTCGCGGGCCCCCTGGGTGATGGCCAAACCCACCCGCGGCTTCGGCAAGCCCGGGGAGATCGTCGACACCTCCATCGGCTGGCGCTTCGTGAACCCGACGTTCCTCACCATCGACAAACGGACCTACTCCATGCCGGAGACCGCCGAGGAGGTCGCCCGCGTCGAAGGCGTCACCCGGGAGGAGGCCGACGCCTTCGCGGTGGAGTCCCAGCGTCGGGCGGCCGCCGCCGTCGACGCCGGCCGGCTGGCCCGCGAGATCACTCCCGTGGAGGTCCCCGGGCGCAAAGGCGCGGTGACCGTCGTCGACACCGATGAAGGGCCCCGGCCCGGCACCAGCATGGAAGACCTGGCCGGTCTGCGACCGGTGGTGGGCGGCGGCGACGTGGTCACCGCCGGCAACTCCTCGTCCCTGAACGACGGAGCCTCCGCCGTCATCGTCGCCTCCGAAGCCGCCGTCGAACAGTACGGGCTCACCCCCCGGGCGCGGATCGCCGGCGGGGCCAACGCCGGCCTGGCCCCCGAGATCATGGGCATGGGGCCCGTGCCGGCCAGCACCAAGGCCCTCAAGCGTGCCGGCTGGGACATCGGCACGGTGGAGGCCGTGGAGCTCAACGAGGCCTTCGCCACCCAGTCCCTGGCCTGCATCCGACGCCTGGGCCTGGACCCCGCACTGGTCAACGCCGACGGCGGCGCGATCGCCCTGGGCCACCCGCTGGGCTCCTCCGGGGCGCGCATCGTGCTCACCCTGGCCCGCCGCATGGAGGACGAAGGCGCCCGCCGCGGCCTGGCCAGCATGTGTGTGGGAGTCGGTCAGGGGTCGGCGATGCTGCTGGAGGCGGTGTGACCATGACTGAGACCCCTGCGCCGCACTCCTCCGACCAGAACGGACCCCGGCTCGACGCCGCTGCCTTCACCACCCTCCGCGTCACCGAGACCGACGATCGTCTCCACGCCCAACTGGACCGACCCGAGGTCCGCAACGCCATCGACGCGACGATGGTCGACGAGCTTCACGCGCTGTGCGCCCACCTGGAGCATCACCCGAAGATCCTGATCCTCTCCGGCACCGACCCGGAGCCGCAGACCGGCCGACCGGGGGTCTTCGCCTCCGGAGCCGACATCGGCCAGCTGCGTGCACGCCGCCGCGACGACGCCCTGCGCGGCGTCAACTCCACGGTCTTCGACCGGATCGCCAAGCTGCCCATGCCGGTCATCGCCGCCCTCGACGGCTACGCCCTCGGCGGCGGGGCCGAGCTCGCCTGGGCCGCCGACTTCCGACTCGGCACCCGTGAGCTGAGGATCGGCCAGCCGGAGACCGGACTGGGCATCATCCCCGCCGCCGGGGCACTGTGGCGGCTGCGCGAGCTCGCCGGGGAAGCGATGGCCAAGGAGATCCTGCTGGCCGGGCGCATCCTCGACGCCGACGAGGCTCTGGCCCACGGGCTCCTCAACGCCGTCCACCCGGCGGAGGAGCTGTCCGAGGCCGCCCATGCGCTCGCCGATCGCATCGCGAGGCAGGACCCTCTGGCGGTACGGATCTCCAAGCAGGTCTTCCACATGCCGCGGGAGGCCCACCCGCAGATCGACAACCTCGCCCAGGCGATCCTCTTCGAGTCCGAGGCGAAGTTCGACCGCATGCAGGCCTTCCTGGATCGGAAGCGACGCCAGGCCGCCGAGAAGAACACCGGAGACGACGCATGAGCACCCCCCAGACCGTTGAGCCCGCCCGAGGCGCCACCCTGCCCGCCATCGTCGGTGTCCTGGGGGGAGGGCGCATGGGCGGAGGCATCGCCCACGCCTTCCTCGTCTCGGGAGCCGAGGAGGTGGTCGTCGTCGACGTCTCCGCCGAAGCCGCGGAGGCTGCCCGAGGGCGCATCGAGGCCGACGTCGCCGCTTCCCTGGAACGCGGCAAGATCAGCGGTGAGCTGACCGACTGGACGGCGAAGCTCACCACCACCGACGACGTGACCGCCTTCGCCCGCTGCGGGCTGGTCATCGAGGCTGTGCCGGAGTACATGGCGCTGAAGACCTCCTCCCTGCGCCGGGCGGAGCAGCAGCTCTCCGCGGAGGCGTGGCTGGCCACCAACACCAGCTCGCTGTCCGTGACCGGACTGGCCGAGCACCTGCAGCGCCCCGAGCGGTTCTGCGGACTGCACTTCTTCAACCCTGTGCCGGCCTCCAAGCTCGTGGAGGTGGTGCTCGCCGAGACCACCGGCGAGGAGCTGACTCGCCGCAGCCCGCAGTGGGTACAGGCGCTGGGCAAGACGCCGGTGGTGGTGAACGACGCTCCGGGCTTCGCCTCCTCCCGGCTGGGGGTCGCGATCGGACTCGAAGCCATCCGGATGGTGGAGGAGGGCGTGGCGAGCCCGCAGGACATCGACAACGCCATGGTGCTGGGCTACAAGTTCCCGATCGGTCCCCTCGCGCTGACCGACATCGTGGGCCTGGACATACGGCTCGGGATCGCCGAGTACCTCGAGTCCCAGCTGGGGGAGCGCTTCGCCCCGCCGCAGCTGATGCGGGACATGGTGGCCCGTGGAGAGCTCGGGAGGAAGACCGGCAAGGGCTTCTACGACTACCCTCAGGACTGACCCGCCGGCCCTCCTGATCCGGATGTCCCTATCCGGCTATCCTGATCGGGCTGTCCTGATCGGGCTGTCCTGAAGCGGACTCCCTGAGGTGGCCGGCGACGAGCACACAGGAGGTGCCCTGAGCGCACGCCAGGACGCAGCGGAGCCGCGACCCTTCGGCCCTGGCCGGTGGGAGGAGTCGACGACGGCGCGGGGCCTGCACGCCGTCGTCGCGGCCCTGTGTGCCGTGGGCCTGGTGACCTCGGTGCACCTGGGGTGGACCACGGAGACCAGCCTGCCCGTCGGGGTCGGCTATCACGGAGGATTCGCCGCCGGGTGGGAGCACACCCTCAACCAGCCCGCCTACTTCACAGTGCTCTCCGGGTTCCTGGCCTGCCTGACCTCGGCGATGCTGGCGGTTCGGGTGCCTCGGACCTCCACGGTCTTCCATGCCCTGCGGCTCTGCGCGGTGGTGAGCGTGATCATCACCGGAGTGGTGTTCAACCTGCTCCTGCGGGGCCCGGACGTGCTCACCGGGGTGCGGTGGGTCAATGACACGGTGCTGCATGTCATCGTGCCGATCCTGGTGCCGGCCGTCTGGCTGCTGGTCGGGCCGCGAGGAGTCATCACCGGCAAGGTGGTGGCGCTGTCCCTGCTGGTGCCGTTGGGCTGGCTGGCCGTCACCCTCGGACGAGGGCCGCTGATCGACTGGTACCCCTATGACATCCTCGACGTCCCCGGGATGGGCTACGCCGGGGTCGGGGTGTACGTCGGCGCCATCCTGGGCGGGTATCTGCTGCTGGCGTGCCTGCTGTGGGCGGTGGATCGCCTGCTCGCGCGCGTGCCTGGGTGAGGTGCTGCGGCTCGGCTCGATGCGGTTCGCCTCGAGGAGTCATTCTCCCGCACATCAGGGAGGGCTGACGCGCGGCGGGGTCTATCGGTGGTTGCACCGGCCTGTGGCGTGAGGGAAAGTGACTCCTCGATGGAGACAGCGTCCAGGTGAAGGATTCTGACGAGACGGCCGGGACGCGGCCACCGCTGCGTGGAGTCACGCGGAGGTGGGCCGTGTCCCGGCCGTCGTGCAGGGTGCGAGTGATCCTGCGGGCGGTCCGAGGGACCGGCTCAGTGGGACCGGCTCAGTGGGACCGGCTCTGTGGGGTCCGGGCGGTGGGGAGCGGCTCAGAGATCTGCCAGGGCTGTGGTGGGGTCCTCTACGCAGCGTGCCACGAAGTCGAGGAACCCTCCGGCGGTGCCGCCGTCGCAGACCCGGTGGTCGAAGGCCAGGGTGAGCGTGGTGATGCTGCGCACCGTCAGCTCCCCGTCCACCGCCCAGGGGCGGTCCAGGATGCGTCCGATCCCCAGGATCGCGACCTCCGGGTGGTTGATGATCGGAGTGGCCCCGTCGGAGCCGAAGACCCCGTAGTTGTTCACCGTGAACGTGCCGCCGGTGAGCTCCTTGCCGGAGATGGAGCCGTCGCGGGCGGCCCCCACGAGTCGGCCGATCTCGCCGTGCAGCTCACGGGCGGAGAGTCGCTCGGCATGCCGGACCACCGGCACCACCAGTCCGGTGTCGGTCTGGGCGGCGAAGCCCAGGTTCACCCCGTCGAAGTGGACGATCTCCTGCTCACCGTCCTCCCGGGTGTCCACCCGGGTGGCCAGCTCCGGGTGGCGGGACAGCCCGGCCAGCACGAACCGGCCGATGAGTGCGAGCAGTGAGGGCGCGGAGGAGCCTTCGGCCTCCGCCTGACGCTTCAGGCGGGCCCGCAGCGCCAGCAGCTCGGTGGCGTCCACGTCCTGCCACACGGTGGCCTCCGGGATCTCCCGGCGGGAGCGGGAGAGCGTGGTGGCCACGGCCTTGCGGATGCCGGTCACAGCGACCCGCTCGCGGATCTCGAGCCCGCCGGGAGCCGGCAGGGACGGCGAAGTCGACACAGAGTCCGTCGACACCGGGCCAGCCGACGCCGGCGCCTGAGCAGTCTGCTGGTCCTGGGCGGGCGCCGCGCCGCGCGACTCCACGGCGGCCAGCACGTCGGCGCGGATGATCAGCCCGTCCGGGCCCGTGCCCGTCAGTCCGGTCAGCGGAACGGAATGCTCCCGCGCCAGTCGGCGGACCAGCGGAGAGGAGACCCGCGGTGCCTTCTGCGCGGGACGCTCCGCCACGGCGAGTGCACTCCCCGCGCGAGGGCCGGCGGGCGACTGGCTCGAGCCACCGGCGCGACGGCGACGACGGCGGGCGCCGGCTGAGGCGGAGGTGCCGTAGCCGATCAGCACGTTCCCAGAGCCTTCGTCGCCCGTGTCCTGAAGGGTCTCCTCCCCGCCGCCGTCGGCGGGGACCGCGGTCCCGGCCCGCTCCTCCTCGCGGTAGCTCAGCGCACCCGCGGAGGAGCCTGCGGCCGCGCTCGGCCCGGCGGCGTCGTCGAACCCGCCGCCGCCGTCGGTGTCCACGGTGATCAGCGGTTCGTCCACGATGAGCGTCTCGCCGACCGCGCCGTGCAGGCGCACCACGATTCCGGCGTAGGGGGAGGGGACTTCGATGGACGACTTCGCAGTCTCCACCTCGGCGATCGGCTGGTCGACCTCGATCATGTCGCCCTCGTCCACGAGCCAGCTCAGCAGGGTGGCCTCGGTCAGGCCTTCGCCCAGGTCGGGCAGGTCGAACGTGGTCATCTCAGTCCTCCCACTGCAACTCGTCGAGGGTATCCAGGATCCGGTCCACGCTGGGCAGGTGGTGCTCCTCGAGCTTCGGCGACGGATACGGGATGTCGAAACCGGTGACCCGCCGCACCGGGGAGGAGAGGGAGTGGAAGCAGCGCTCCTGGATGCGGGCCACGATCTCACCGGCCACCGAGACGAAACCCTGCGGCTCGGCGATCACCACGGCGCGGCCGGTCTTCTCCACGGTGGCGGTCAGCGCGTCGTCGTCGAAGGGCACGATGCTGCGCAGGTCCAGGACCTCGGCGGAGATGCCCTCCTCGGCGGCGGCCTGGGCTGCCTTCAGCGCCACGGAGACGGAGGGCCCGTAGCTGATCAGGGAGACGTCGGAGCCCTCGCGGACGACGACGGCGCGGCCCTCGGTGCCCACCCCGGCGTCCGCGGCGCCAGACTCATACCGGCGGCGCAGCGCGGCCAGGTCGACCTGCTCCTTGGTCCAGTAGAGCTTCTTCGGCTCGAAGAAGACCACGGGATCGGGGGAGTCGATGGCCTCCCGCAGCATGAGGTAGGCATCCGCCACGGTGGCCGGGGTGTAGACCTTCAGGCCGGGGGTGTGGGCGTAGTACGCCTCGGAGGAGTCGCAGTGGTGCTCCACGCCGCCGACTCCGCCGCCGTAGGGCACCCGGATCACCATCGGCAGGCGCACGTGGCCGCGAGTACGGTTGGCCAGCTTGGCGATGTGGCTGAAGATCTGCTCCAGCGCCGGGTATGCGAAGGCGTCGAACTGCATCTCGATCACCGGCTTCATGCCGTTGATCGCCATGCCAGTGGCCATGCCGGCGATCCCGGACTCGGCCAGCGGGGTGTCGAAGCAGCGGTTCTCGCCGAAGCGCTGGGTCAGCCCGTCGGTGATGCGGAAGACGCCGCCGAGGGTGCCCACGTCCTCGCCGAAGACGCAGACGGCGTCGTCGTGCTCCATGGCGTCGGACATCGCGGTGTTCAGCGCCGCGGCGAAGGTGGTGGCCTTCACTCCGGTGGGCGAGGTGTCGCCCGCGGCGGAGGCGGGGGAAGTCTCGGCGGTGCTGGTGGTCTCTGTGGTGGTGGCCATGGTCAGTCCTCCTGGCTGCGCTCGAGCTCGTCGGCCAGCTGGGCGCGCTGCTCGCGCAGCTGGGCGGTGGGGGCGGAGTAGACGTGATCGAAGATCTCCAGCGGGTCCATGGCCGGCTCGGTGGTCATCGCCTGGCGCAGGGAGGCGGCCACCTCCTCGGCCGTGGCGCTGATGCGGGACTCGACGGCGTCGTCGAGCACGCCCTTGCCGGAGAGGAACCGCTTCATCCGCAGCAGCGGATCGCGCTCCTTCCACAGCTCCACCTCATCCGCGTCCCGGTAGCGGGTGTCGTCGTCGGCGTTGGTGTGGGCCTGCATCCGGTAGGTGGTGGCTTCCAGCAGCAGCGGCATGGAATGCTCCCGGGCCAGGTCGACGGCGCGGCGGAGGGTGGCCAGCACGGCGACCATGTCGTTGCCGTCCACCTGTTCGCCCGCCATGCCGTAGCCGATGGCCTTGTGCGCCAGGGAGGGCGCGGCCGACTGGTGCGACAGCGGCACCGAGATCGCATACCCGTTGTTCTGCACGAAGAAGACCACCGGAACCTCGAAGACGGCGGCGAAGTTCAGCGCCTCGTGGAAGTCGCCCTCACTGGTGGCGCCGTCGCCGCACATGGCCAGCACCACGGTGTCCTCGCCGCGCAGCTTCGCGGCGTGGGCGACGCCGACCGCGTGCAGCAGCTGGGTGGTCAGCGGGGTGGAGAGTGCGGAGACCTGGTACTGGTGCGGGTCGTATCCGCAGTGCCAGTCGCCGCGGAAGGAGACCATGACCTCCAGCGGGTCGACGCCGCGGGTGATCACCGCGACCGTGTCCCGGTAGGTGGGGAACATCCAGTCGCCGTCGCCCAGGGCGAGAGCGGCGCCCACCTGGCAGGCCTCCTGCCCGTGGGAGGAGGGGTAGACGGCCAGGCGGCCCTGCCGGACCAGGGCGTAGTTCTGGTCGTTGATCCGGCGGCCGACCACCAGGGCCTCATAGGCTGCCAGCAGGGCCTCGTCCTCCGGCAGGGGGTACTCGTGGCCGGGGCTGGTGCCCTGCTGGTCCTCCGGGATCAGGGTGCCGTCGGGGGCCAGCATGCGGATCTGCTGGCCGGCCGGGAGCATGTACTGCTCCGGGGTGATCCCGAAGCGGCGGCTCGTCTCCCAGATATGGGTGGCCTGTTCGGCCTTCTCATGGCCCGGGACCTCCGGGGCGAAGCGCGGGTCCACGTCGGTGCGCGTGGACCCGGCTCCGGCTCGCGGTCCGTCGTCGGCGGCCTGGTCGGGCTGCTGCGCGTGCGGCGAGGCCTCCCCGGTGGGGGTGGTCTCGTCGGCTGGTGCTGTGCCGGGGGTCATGGCTGTCAGCCTCCTCGAAGGTGTCGCCGGCGCGGGGGTCGCGGCATCGGTGCATCACGGGTGATGCTTCGAGTGTGACCCAGCTCATGGCGAGGTCTCCAGCTCTGCCGGACATCCAAGACGTCGTCTCACTCGGCGGGCTGTCGGCTGGACGATCTGTCCTCGATGGCTGGTTCTGGCGGTGGTATCGTCCAGCGATATGAGCAGTCTGCCGGACACCACTTCGTCGAGCATGCGGCCGCTGGATGCCGTCGACCATCGCATCCTGGCTGCGCTGAGTGCGGATGCGCGGAAATCGGTCACCAGCATCGCCCAGGAGCTCCACCTGTCTCGGGCCAACGCCTATGAGCGCATCGCGCGGCTTCGTGAGGCCGGGGTGCTGCGTGGCTACACGGCGGTCATCGACCCTCGCGCCGCAGGCCTCGCGACGGCGGCCTATGTGTTCCTCACGCTCAAGCAGGATGACTGGGAGGTGCTGCGCTCGGCGCTCGCCGACGAGCCGGCGGTGCGGCACCTGGCCCTGGTGGGCGGGCAGTACGACGCCGTGCTGCTGGTCCGCACGCGCACGGTGGAGGAGCTGCGCCGGGTGATCTTCGAGCGGATCCAGTCACTGTCCTGTGTGCAGTCCACGCAGACCGCCTTGATCTTCGACGATCACGCCGAGCATCGGCATGCCGTGGCGCCGGAGGGCTGAGGCTCCGTCTCGGTGGATGGGGTCTCGGTCCGCATCGACTGCCCCTCGAAAAGTGGCCGCGATCACGTTAGTATGATCATGATTACCGACCGTTCGGTCAGTTACGCCGCCGTCGAGAGGACGCCATGACCGCCACAGCCCCCACCGCCGAGGCCGCCGTCGTCGACCTGCTGCCCAGCTACATCCAGGACTCCTGGTGGACGCCGGAGGACCCGCAGAAGGTCGCCGAGGTCCACGACGCCTCCACCGGAGAGCCGGTGTGCCGCATCTCCACCGACGGCCTCGACACCCGTGCCGCCGTCGAGCATGCCCGCAGCGTCGGGCAGGCCGGGCTGGGCGAGCTGACCATCCACCAGCGCGCGCTGCGCCTGAAGCACATCGCCGGCTACCTGGACGAGCACAAGGAGGAGCTCTACGCGCTCTCCGACCGCACCGGCGCCACGCGCCGTGATCATCTGATCGACGTCGACGGCGGCATCGGCACCCTGCGCGTGTTCTCCTCCAAGGGGCGCAAGGAGCTGCCGAACACCAACGTCATCATCGACGGCGACGTCGAGCAGCTCTCCCGGGACGGCTCCTTCCTCGGCGAGCACATCTACACCCGGCTCACCGGCGCCGCCGTGCAGATCAACGCCTTCAACTTCCCGGTGTGGGGCATGCTCGAGAAACTCGGGCCCAGCTTCATCGCCGGAGTGCCGACCATCGTCAAGCCTGCCAGCCAGACCGCCTACGTCACGCAGGCCTGCGTGCGGCTGATGCTGGAGTCCGGGCTGGTGCCCGACGGCGCGATCCAGCTGATCTCCGGCTCCGCCCGGGATCTGCTCGACCACCTGGACCATCGCGACCACGTGGCCTTCACCGGGTCGGCGGCCACGGCGCAGATGCTCCGCTCCCACCGCAACGTCCAGGAGGGCGGCGTCCGCTTCACCGCCGAGACCGACTCGCTCAATGCGGCCATCCTGGGCCCTGACGCCGGGCCGGGGACCCCCGAGTTCGACGCCTTCATCACGTCGGTGACCCTGGAGATGACCGCCAAGGCCGGGCAGAAGTGCACCGCCGTGCGGCGGACCATCGTGCCCAGCGAGCATGTGGACGCCGTGGTCGAGGCGCTGCGGAGCCGGCTGGAGTCTCGCGTGGTCCTCGGCGACCCGCGCGACGAGGCCACCACCGTCGGGGCACTGGCTTCGAAGGACCAGCAGGCCGAAGTGGGCCGTGCCGTGCAGACCCTGCTGAGCGCCGGGGGCACCCTCTGCCTGGGGGGACCCGAGGGCGACGTCGGCACCGCCGATGCCGAGGCCGGCGCGTTCTTCCCACCCACCGTGCTGTCCTTCGACGACGCCCGCACTCCCGAGGTGCACGCCGTGGAAGCCTTCGGGCCGGTCACCTCCGTGCTGGGCTATGCGGACGTCGACGACGCCGTCGAACTGGCGGCGCTGGGCGGCGGCTCCCTGGTGGCCACCGTCTGCACCCATGACCCGGAGACCGCAGCGGCCTTCGCTCGCGGCATCGGCTCCCACCACGGGCGCGTGCTGTTCCTGGACCGCGACGACGCCAAGACCTCCACCGGCCACGGCTCGCCCCTGCCGCACCTGGTCCACGGCGGACCCGGCCGCGCCGGCGGCGGCGAGGAGCTCGGCGGCGTGCGAGCGGTGAAGCACTACATGCAGCGCACCGCCGTCCAGGGTTCCCCGGACCTGCTCACCGGCGTCACCGGAGTGTGGCACCGGGGCGCCCGCGCCAACACCGCCACCCCGGCCACGGTGGCCAGCGGCGAGGCCGTCCACCCGTTCCGGAAGTCACTGGCCGAGCTGCGCATCGGCGACCAGTTCGCCTCTGGCCTGCGGACGGTCGACCTCGAGGACATCCTCGCCTTCGCCGAGTCCACCGGGGACACCTTCTACGCGCACACGGATGAGGAGGCGGCGACGGCCAACCCGTTCTTCCCGCGCCGGGTGGCTCACGGGTACCTGCTGGTCTCCTGGGCCGCCGGGCTGTTCGTGGAGCCGGCCCCGGGGCCGGTGCTGGCCAACACCGGCCTGGAGAACCTCTCCTTCCAGACACCGGTCACCTACGACGACTCGATCCGCGTGACGCTGACCGCCAAGCAGATCATCCCGCGCGAGACCGACGACTACGGCGAGGTCCGCTGGGACACGGTGCTGCACAACCAGCACGACGAGGTCGTCGCGACCTACGACGTCCTCACCCGGGTGGCGAAGGAGAAGAAGCCCGAGTGGGCGTGACTCTCTGAGCCGACGGTCCGCTGAGCCGTCGAGCCCATCCTCCTCACTCTGATGACGGGACCCCTCCCAGCTGGGAGGGGTCCCGTCATCTGGTCGGGGCGGCATGGGGCGCCTCGTCGGCGTCGCGGAGGAGCCTGCACCCCTTGACACCCCACCGGCTGTTTGCAATAGTGAACGCCACACTGGCGAACGTGGGCGGAAGGGGACGGCATGGCTGCGGCAGACGGTTCACGGACCTGGTCCGCCCCGACGGCGGTGACGGCGTTGGTGATGCTCCTCGCCTCCGGCTGCATCCCGCTGGGGGAGGCTGAGGGCCCCGCGGAGCCGGCGAGCACCCCCGACGTGCAGGAGGCCGCCGACGACGACGAGCCCGGTGACGAGTCCGGTGACGAGTCCGGTGACGAGTCCGGTGAGGACGACGACGGCGACGAGCCGGAGGAGTCGGAGGAGTCGGACGAGCCCGATCAGGACGTGCACGGGGAGGTGCTGATCGACCCTGACGCGCCGGATGGCTGGGGGGACGCCGGGACGGTCGTGACCACCGAGCTGTGGGACTTCGATCATGGCATGGAGGTCGAGGCCCAGGTCACCGTGCTGCCGCTGGTCCGCACCCCGTTCCAGGGGGAGGACTACCTGGCCGCGCGACTTGAGTTCGAACTGCTGAGTGACGAAGGCGCCCTGGATCTCTCGCATGTGCTGATGTCCCATACGGAGCAGCCCGCCGAGGTGAGGATCGTGGACCCTGTCACTCTGGAGATCCAGATGACGGCGGTCAGCTCCGACGGTGAGCAGCCTCTGGACTTCTACGGGCTCGACGAGGAATACATCCTGCCCGGCCAGCGGGCCAGCTGGATCGCCTACTTCGGCGACACGGGCTTCGACGAGACTGCCATGCTGCTGCCGTACTTCGGGCTGGTCGAAGACATCGAGGTGGTGGACCCTGAGGATCTCGAGGATGAGCTGCGTGAGGGCTATCACATGCTGGAGGATCTGGAGCACCCGCCGGAGCGGCTCGAGGCCCGCACCTACCCGGGGGACGTCTACCGGGAGCGTGACGGCGGAGACGTGACCATCCGCGACGACGACGGCCAGGCCACCTTGACGATGCCCTCCGACGTGCTCTTCGACGTCGACGAGCACGAGCTCGATGACGACGCCGACGCCGCACTGCAGGCCGCAGCCGAGGAGCTGGAGCGTCTCGACGGCGGAGAGCTGTTCATCATCGGGCACACCGATGACGTGCTCGACGAGGACTACAACCAGGCGCTCTCGGAACGGCGTGCGGGGTCGGTCCATGACCGGCTCGACGACCTCACCGACCTCTCCGGCTTCGACATCACCGTGGAGGGCCGGAACTTCCAGGAACCGGTGGCGGACAACGAGACCGAGGAGGGGCGGGCGCAGAACCGACGCGTGGAGCTGCGCTCGAGCTCCCGGACCTGGAGGACCTCAGCGACCTGGAGCAGATCGGCGAGCCGGCGGAGCCGCAGGGCCCGGTGGGTGCGGCTGACGACGTCTTGCAGGTCACCGCGGAGGACGGCCGATCCGCGGAGGTCGCCGTGGAGGAGCTCTATCAGGTGGACAGCCTGCTGGTGGGTCGTCTCTCGGTGGAGATCACCCAGAACGCGGACGGCCACGACAGCTCAGGCTCGTTGGCCTGGCCGTTCAGCTTCGGCCCCGGCGGCGAGCGGGATGACCTCGATGCGCTGGCCGACGGGGGACAGGCGGATGCGGTGACCCTGCTGATCGGTGACAGCCGGGTCTTCCCTCTGGAGATGAGCGGGAAGGGATTCGTCTCCGGAGTGGACGAGGACGGGGAGTTCATCATCGACGACCTCCCCTGGTATTCGCCCATGGCTGACCAGTACTTCGGCGGGGGCTACGGTGCGGCCGAAGGTGTCCGGGGAGTCGTCACCGTGGTCTGGCCCCTGGTCTCCAGCGAGGAGGTGACCATCGACATCCCGGTGGAGTCCGAGTGGGAGGATCGAGAGGGCTTCGACCCGTGGAGGTTCGAGGACGTCCGGGTCCAGGAGCACCGGCAGGACGACGACGCTGGCGACGAGGACTGAGGCCTGGGGGGGGGTCTCGGATGGACTGGTCCTGACGCCCTCCACAGTTGTCGGCGGGACGACTCAGATGCTCTGCGGCCGATCGACCACCCATCGCCATCCGCCCGCCGGCTGCCTGCTGGCCAGCTCGGATGTCACATTGTCCCGGGTTCTGGTGTTCACCAGGGCCACGTCGCCGTGGTGATACGTGGTGGCCGTGAAGTCAGCCTCGAAGGGGACGGAGGCCTCCATCAGGGTCTGGTACGTCGACCGGATGGCGGTGTGTCCGACGGCCTGTGTCCCGTCCGGCAGCTCCAGGACGGCATCGGGCTCATAGAGGTCCACCAGGCCATCCAGGTCCTGGGCGTTGTATCGCTCCACCAGCAGGAGGCCGAGCTGCTCAGGGGACGAGGCCGGGCCCTGGGCGCCCGTGGCGAGGTGCTCGACCAGGACAGAGATGTCCTGGGTGCCGTGACCGGCCGCCTGCGCTCCGCGCATCACCTCGCCCATGGGTCCGAGCAGATCCCTCACTCCGGCGTCTCGAGCCGTGGCGCGGATGGCGTCCATGGCAGGAACCTGCATGCCGAGGGAGGAGGTGACGCCTTCCTCGAACTGTCCGTCCTCCACGCGCTCGCCGAAGCTCGGCACGTAGGGGAGCATCGCCGTCATCCAGCCGTGGAGCAGCGGCGCGAACTGCGTCGGCGGCATGTGGGTTCGGGCGAGCGCATAGGCCTGCAGTCCGCCGGCGAAGATCCCGTACATGCTGCTCAGCAATGCTGCGTCGAGCAGTGAGGCGGCTCCTGCGTCGCTGCCGACCCACTGGATCTCCCCGAGCGGGGACAGCCGGTCGTACACCTCGTGGTCGAGCGACTCGGGCCCGCACAGCAGAATGCGGGCACCGGGGGTGCCGACGAGTTCGGGTGTGGCGAGGACCGCCCCGTCCAGGTAGGTCCCGCCCTGGCCCACGACCTGATCGGACAGTGCTCGCGACTCGGCCGGTGTGCCGTTGGTGAGGTTCACGATCGTCCGGCCGGCGAGGTCCGCCCCTATGAGAAGCTCCTCGACGACGGAGTTGTCGCTGACACACACCACGGTCATGTCGGCTGTACCTATCGCTGCGACGGCAGTGTCTGCGGCGTCTGCTCCCTGATCGACCAGGGGAGTGGCCCTGTGCTGCGTGCGGTTCCAGACGATGACGGGACGTTCAGCGCGGAGCATGACGGAGGCCAAGACGGTTCCCATGGCTCCCAAGCCCAGGATTGCGGTGCGAGAAGTGATCATGCGTCGATCCTCTGACCCCACCGCCACTGTGGCAAGTACCCACTTTGAAGTGGGGTACTTACCTCTTTGATAGTGTGCCGATCATGTCTGAGGATTCTGAGTTCAGCTGCGGCCTGGACGCTGCGGTGGCGGTGGTGGGCGGCAAATGGAAGCTCTTCATCATCTGGGAGCTTTCGGAGGGGGCGCGGCGCTTCGCTGAGGTGCGGCGTGGTTTGCCGGGCATCTCCGAGAAGGTGCTGACGAGCCAGCTCAGAGAACTTGAACGCGACGGCGTCGTCCATCGTGAGGTGTATCGCGAAGTTCCTCCGCGGGTCGAATACTCGCTGACGCCGATCGGCCGCACGCTCATCCTGGCGGCGGGTCCCCTCGGCGAGTGGGGCGAGCAGAACAAAGCTCAGATCGCCCGCTCTCGCTCCGCGGGGGGCGGAGGCGAGACGGCACTGACGTCGTCGGGGTCCGGCTGATCCTGACTCGGGGCGTCCCTGTCGCCCGTCGCGTCACTCGCCGCGGAAGGTGGGCGTCCGCTTCTGCTGGAAGGCCGCGAAGCCCTCGGCGTAGTCCGCGGAGTCGCAGAGCCGCCCCTGGGCCCGGTTCTCCTCCTCGAGGGACTCCCACAGCCCGATCCGCTCATCCCGCACCCGGGCTACCAGCGCCTTGGACTCGCGGAACGCCAGCGTCGCGCCGGAGGCCGCCCGGCGGGCCTTCTCGCGGGTGAAGTCCACCAGCTCCTCGGCCGGCAGTGCGCGGGAGAACAGCCCGGAGGCCACCGCCTCGGCTCCGGACATCAGGTCGCCGGTGTAGATCAGGTCCAGGGTGCGGTGCGCCCCCAGCCGCTCGGTGAACAGGGCGTGGCCGCCCGAGTCCAGGGTGGCGCCCAGCGCGGCGAACGGGGAACCGATCTTCGCGTCCTGGGCCACATAGACGACGTCGGTGGCGATGGCCAGCCCCAGCCCGACCCCCAGGCAGGGGCCTTGCACGGCGGCGAAGGTCGGCGCGGGGAAGTCCGCCATCCGGCGAAGCACCGGGGTGACCTTCTCCTGCAGATAGCCCAGGGCGTCGTCGGTGGCGGGGTCCACCCCGGAGATGTCCCGCCCGGCGCAGAACCCCTTGCCCTCGCCGCGCAGCAGCACCGCGCGCACTCCGGCCTCCTCGGCCTGCCGATAGGCGTCGTCCAGTGCCGACAAGGCCTCCTCGTCCAGGGAGTTCAGCTTCTTCGGGGCGTCCAGGACGATCTCGGCCAGGCCGTCGTCGAGGTGGGTGCGGATCACAGGGCGGCTCCTCAGCGGCACGTCAGTAGGCGGGGCGGGCGGGTCTGGGTGGGTCGGGGTCGGGCAGGTGGGTGGGATCGGGGCCGTGTCAGGCGTCGTAGTCCACCACGAGCTTCTCCGCGGTGGGACGGGTCTGGCAGGTGAGCACATAGCCGGCCTCGAGCTCGTCGGTCTCTAGGGCGTAGTTCTCCTCCATCTCAAACTCCCCGCGCACCACCTTGGCCCGGCAGGTGCCGCAGACGCCGCCTGCGCAGGCGAAGGGCACGTCCGAGCGGGAGCGCAGCGCCGCATTGAGCACGGTCTCCCCGGATCCCTTCGGAGAGGTCACCTGGCCGGTCAGCCCGTCGAGGGTGAACTCGATCTCCACGGTCTCGCCGTCGGCCTCCTGTTCCACCCGGCGGCCCTGATGTCCCTCGGGGCGGTCCGGGCGGCCGGTGGTGAACAGCTCGAAGCGGACCTTCTCCTCCGGCACGCCGCGGGCGGCGAGCTGGTCGCGGACCAGCTGGACCAGCTCGAAGGGTCCGCAGAGGAACCATTCGTCGGTCTCGGGCACACGGAGCACCTTGTCCAGGAGGTCGCCGAGCTTCTCGACGTCGATCCGACCGGTCAGCAGCGGGTTGATGCGCTGCTCGCGGCTGAGCACATGGTGGATCGCCAGCCGGGAGGGGTGGCGGTCCTTCAGATCGCCCAGCTCTTCGGCGAACATGACGTCGCCGGCGGAACGGTTGGCGTAGACCAGGTCGAAGGTCGAGCTGTCCGAGGCGGCCAGCACAGAGCGGGCGATCGCCATGATCGGGGTGATCCCGGAGCCCGCGGCGAAGGCCACCAGGTGCACATCGGGGCGGCCGGCCACGGCCTCGGCGGCGAGCTCCTCGGGCCGGTTCATGGAGGTGATGGCCGTCCTGGAGACGAAGGTCCCGGAGGGGTTCATCACCTGCAGGGTGTCGCCGGGGGAGAGGTGCTCGTTGGCCCAGGTGGAGAAGGATCCGCCGAGGTCGCGCTTGATGGCGATCCGGATCTCGCCGCGGGTGGGCTCCTGACACAGCGAGTAGGAGCGTCGGACCTGCTGGCCGTCGATCTCAGCGCGCAGCGCCACGTACTGGCCGGGGGCGTAGTCGAAGTCGTCCTGGAGCTCCTCCGGCACGGCGAAGGTGACCTCCACCGAGTCGGGGGTGAGTCGCCGCACCTCGGAGACGGTGAGGGTGGAGAACTTCGCACGACGGCGCTTGGTGGTCTTGATCTGCATCAGTGCACCTTGAAGTGGTCGAAGGGTTCCAGGCACTGCCGGCACTGGTAGAGGGCCTTGCAGGCGGTGGAGCCGAAGCGGGTCATCTCACGGGTGTCCGGGGAGTCGCAGTGCGGGCACTTCACGCTCAGCCCTACCCGTACAGGTCCGACGGCGGCCCGCCCGGTGGGCGGAGCGATCCCGTAGGCACGCAGCTTGGCCTTTCCGGCCTCGGTCATCCAATCGGTGGTCCAGGCCGGCTGCAGCACGGTCTCCACGCGGACGCGCTCATGGCCGGCGGCGCGCAGTGCCTCCCGGACATCGGAGGTGATGGTGTCCATGGCGGGGCAGCCGGAGTAGGTGGGGGTGATCACGACGACGGCGGTCCCGTCCTCGTCGAGGCGGGCGTCGCGCAGGATGCCGAGGTCCTCGATGGACAGCACAGGGATCTCCGGGTCGTTGACCGTGGCCGCGATCTCCCACAGGGTGCGCTCCCGGCCGCCGTCGACGGCTGGTTCCGCCGTCTCAGCGGTCGGCGCGAGCGACGGGTGGCCGGCCATCATGGTCTCTGCCACGATGCGGGAGGCCTGGCGTGGGTCAGGGGTCTCATAGCGTGCGCTCATGGCGTCCTCCGTCCTGCCGGCTCGGGTCCGGACTGCGATGCTCACCAGCTCGCTCCGGGGTGCTGACGCGCGAGCACCTGCATCTCCGCGAGGATGAAGCCTCGCTGCTCCGAGAACCGTCCCGTCCGGTCCGAGCCGTAGGCCCCGGAGATCTCGGGCACGGTGAGGCCGGCGGCCTCGATCATCTCCTGCAGCTGGTGCAGGGTGTCATCGCGCAGGCTGGAGGGCAGGACTGCGACGTCGCCGAGTGCGGGGATCGGGTCGACGTCGAGGAACAGCTCCTCCACGTAGGACCACAGCGAGTCCAGCCCGTCCTGGATGCGGCGGCTGGACTCCTCGGTGCCCAGTCCGAGCCTCAGGGTCCACTGGGCGGCATGGTCCTGATGGTACTGGACCTCCTTGAGTGCCTTGTCCGCGATGGCGGCCAGGGTCGGGTCGGTGGAGTGGACCAGCCGGCTGTAGAGCTGGTGCTGATAGGTGCTGAAGATCAGCTGGCGGGCGATCGTGCGGCCGAAGTCCCCGTTCTCCTGCTCCACGAGACGGCAGGAGCGGAACTCCTCCTCATCGCGGAAGTAGGCCAGATCGTCCTCGGTCTTGCCCCAGGCGGTGCCCGCATAGGTGAGCAGGAAGCGGGCATGTCCCAGCAGATCCAGGGCGATGTTGGCCAGCGCGACGTCCTCCTCCAGCTCAGGGGCGCGGGAGATCCAGGAGCTGAGGCGCTGGGAGAGCATCAGGGCGTCGTCGCCGAGGATCATCGCGTAGCGGGCGGTGGCCTCGTCGGCGACGGCGTCGGAGGCGGCGATCTCCTCCGGGGTGATCGCCTCGCCCTGGGACTGGCGCGTGGCGGAGTCGTGGGATGCGAAGCTCACAGGTGCTTCACCCCCTCCGACTGCGTGTAGTAGGTGGCGTGACGGTAGCTCTTGCCCTGCGGGGACTCGAAGAACCCGCCCTTGGAGTCGGGGTCGGAGGCCATGATTGCCTCGGCCGGCACCACCCACACCGAGGTGCCCTCGTTGCGCCGGGTGTAGAGGTCCCGGGCGTTGCGCAGCGCCATGGTGGCGTCCGGGGCGTGCAGCGAGCCGGCGTGGACGTGGGAGAGTCCGCGGGAGGAGCGGATGAACACCTCCCACAGGGGCCACGAGCCGGAGTCTGCGGGGTCGATGGAGGTCATGGGCCTCGCCTTTCCTGAGGGTGTCTCGGGAGTCGAAGGGTGATGGGATGTGACGAGCCGATGGATCAGGCGCCGGCGAGGGCGGCCTGTTCCTGGTGCTGGCGGCCGGCGTAGGCCGCGGCGGCCTCGCGCACCCACGCGCCCTCGTCACGGGCGCGGCGGTAGTGCTCCAGGCGCTGGCGGCTCAGCGGGCCGTTGCCCTTGAGCACGGAGAAGAACTCGTCCCAGTCCAGCTCGCCGAAGTCGTAGTGGCCGCGCTCCTCGTTCCACTGCAGGTCGGGGTCCGGCAGCGTCAGCCCCAGGGCCTCGGCCTGGGGGACGATCATGTCCACGAAGCGCTGGCGCAGCTCGTCGTTGGAGAAGCGCTTGATGTTCCACGCCATGGACTGTCCGGAGTTGGGGGAGTCGCTGTCCGGCGGGCCGAACATCTGGAGGGCAGGTCCGTAGAAGCGGTCCACGGCGTCCTGGGCCATCTGATGCTGTTCCTCGGTGCCGTGGGAGAGCGTGTAGAGGATCTCCCAGCCCTGCCGCTGGTGGAAGGACTCCTCCTTGCAGACGCGTACCATCGCGCGTCCGTAGGGCCCGTAGGAGGCGCGGCACAGGGGTACCTGGTTGGTGATGGCCGCGCCGTCGACCAGCCAGCCGATGGCGCCGACGTCGGCCCAGGTCCGGGCCGGGTAGTTGAAGATGGAGGAGTACTTCGCGCGGCCCGTGTAGAGCTGGTCGAACATCTCGTCCCGCGGAGTGCCCAGCGTCTCGGCTGCGGAGTAGAGGTAGAGTCCGTGGCCGGCCTCGTCCTGGACCTTGGCCATGAGGATGGCCTTGCGCTTCAGGCTCGGGGCGCGGGAGATCCAGTTGCCCTCCGGCTGCATCCCGATGATCTCCGAGTGCGCGTGCTGGGAGACCTGGCGGACCAGGGTCTTGCGGTACGGCTCGGGCATCCAGTCCCGCGGCTCCACTCGGGAGTCTGCGGCGATGAGCTCCTCGAAGCGCTCCTGACCGGCCCGCGCGGCGTCCGCGGCCGCGGACGCGTCGGAGTCGTCCGACAGGCGGAGCTGCGGTGCGTGGGGGTCCTGGGAAGGGTGCTCTGCCGACATGCTGGTCCTCGTTTCCGTCGCCTGAATTACCGACCGTTCGTTCAGTATAGCAGGGTAGGTGTGATGGTCAACACACGATGACCTGGGGATATCTGGTCCAGGACAGGTGCGGGAACGCACCGATCGGGCGATGCGACGGGCCTCGTCGGCCGTGAAGCCTTCGGTGGGCACTCGCATCGCCCGATCGGCGGCAGAAGGATGTGGTGGCGGCGTCAGCTCCGCGGGGAACGCAGCCCGTCCAGCAGCAGGTGGGTGACCGTCGCGGCCAGGGCGTCGTCGGGCTGCCCGTCCTGCGGGCGGTACCAGTCCACCAGGGAGTTGACCATGCCCATGGCCAGGCGCGAGGCGGTGCGGGCGTCGACGTCGTCACGCAGGTCGCCGTCGGCCTGGGCCTGACGGATCAGCTCTGCGATCCGCAGGGTGATCTCCCGGCGTCGCTGCAGGGCCTTGACCTCCATCTCCGAGTTGCCGCGCAGCCGCAGCAGCAGCGTCACGTACGGCAGCGAGGCGGTCAGGACCTTCACCGACTCCCGGATGATGGTCTCCAGCTCGTCCACCGCCGGGGCGCCGAGCGCCTCGGCCTCGCTGACCACGCGCTCCAGCTCCGCCAGCGACCGGTTCAGCGCGATGTCCAGGATCTCCTCCTTGGAGGAGACGTGGTGGTAGATCGCGGACTTGGAGATGCCCAGCTCCCGGGACAGCGCTCCCATGGAGGTGGCCTCGTAGCCGTGGCGGTTGAAGGCCTCCACGCAGACGGTCAGCAGGGCCTCGCGGTCATAGCCGGGCCGCCCGCGGCGCGAGGTCCCGGAAGAGGTGGGGGTGGTCGTCATGGGCATCAGGCTATCCGGCCTGCCGCGGACGCTCGTCGTAGATGCGCCGCAGCTTTCCGGAGGAGCGGGCCAGCGATCCCGGCTCCTCCACCGATACTCGGCAGCTGGTGCCGATGCGGACTTTGATGCGGCGGGCGAGCTCAGCGCCGGCGGAGTCGGCGGCCGCGCCGTCGCACTCCGGCCGGCGCTCGATGTGGACCGTCATCTCGTCCATGGTTCCTGGGCGGCTCAGGCGCAGCTGGAAGTGCGGGGAGAGCTCCTCGATCTCCAGGGCGATCTCTTCGATCTGGGAGGGGAACAGGTTCACCCCGCGCAGGATGATCATGTCATCGCTGCGACCGGTGATCCGGGCCATGCGTCGATGCCCCGGCCGGTCGGTGCCCGGCATCAGCCGGGTCAGGTCATGGGTGCGGTAGCGGATGATCGGCAGCGCCTGCTTGGTGAGCGTGGTGAACACCAGCTCGCCGTCCTCCCCCGTGGGCAGCGGCTCCTCGGTGATCGGATCGATGATCTCGGGGCGGAAGTGGTCCTCCCAGATGGTGGAGCCGTCCTGCAGCTCCCAGGACTCGCCGGCCACGCCCGGGCCCATGATCTCGGAGAGGCCATAGATGTCGCAGGCCCGGATCGCGAAGGTCTCCTCGATCTCATGCCGCATCTGCTCGGTCCACGGTTCGGCGCCGAGCACCGCGATCTCCAGGGAGGTGGAGCGCGGATCGATGCCGGCTTCCCGGAACGTGTCGGCCAGGGCCAGCAGGTAGGTGGGCGTGCACAGGATGACGCGGGGCCGGAAGTCCTGGATCAGCTGCACCTGCTTCTCGGACTGTCCGCCGGACATCGGAATCACGGTGCCGCCGAGCCTCTCGATGCCGTAATGGGCGCCCAGGCCACCGGTGAACAGGCCGTAGCCGTAGGCGTTGTGGACGAGGTCGCCCGGCCGGACGCCCGAGAATCGCAGACAGCGGGCCAACAGCGACGCCCAGACGTCGATGTCGTCCTGCGTGTAGCCCACCACGGTGGGGCGACCGGTGGTGCCCGAGGAGGCGTGGATCCGGCGGACCTGTTCCATGGGCACGGCGAAGGCCTTGAACGGGTAGGCCGCCCGCAGGAACTCCTTGTCGGTGAAGGGGAACTTCGCCAGGTCCTCCAGGCTGCGCAGGTCATCGGGTCCCACGCCGTGGGCGTCGTAGAGCGCGCGGTAGGCGGGGACGTTGTCGTAGGCGTGCCGGACGGTGTGCTGCAGTCGGGTCAGCTGCAGCGTCTCGATCTCCTCGCGGGTGGCCAGCTCCTCAGGATCCGGCAGGGCGGGGTCGTGGGGCTGTGCGCTGTCACGGGTGGGTTCGTCGGCCAGGGTGTTCATGGCTCACTTCTTTCCGGGGGACGGGACGGTGCGGGAGCGGCCGCGGAAGACGGCGATGGTCTCGTCCCCGCGGGTGACGCTGACGTCGTAGACTCCGCTGCGTCCGGAGCGGGAGACCTCCACGGCCTCGGCGATGAGCTCATCACCCAGCCAGGCGGTCTTCAGGAAGTTGATGTCGGCCCCGGAGGCGACGGTCACAGTGGCGTCGTCGCCGTCGGGGTGGTTGCACGCCATGGCGAAGCAGGTGTCGGCCAGGGCGAAGATCATTCCCCCGTGGACGATGTCGAAGCCGTTGGTCATCTCGCGGCGCACCGTCATGCGCAGGCGGGCGTGCCCGGGGTCGGCCTGGAGCACCTCGGCGCCGAGCCAGCGGGTGCAGCGGTCCGTCTCCAGCATCCTGTGCCGGGGTCCGCCGTCGGGCATGATCACGCCTTCGTAGGCCAGCTGGGTGGGCTCGGTCATCGACACTCCTCGACTTATTTCCAGACCGATTGGTCGGTAAGTCAACTCAAGCATCGCCGTCATGTGATGTCAAGCACATCTCTGGGCGGCGGCCCGTGCGGCGGCCCGTGCGGCGGCAGAGGTCGGCTGACCGGCCCTCTCAGTCGTCCGCGGCGGGCTTCTCGAGCATCGGCGCATAGCCGGATCGGAAGTCCGGGTGCCTCAGCCCGCCCAGGAAGCGGTGCAGCGCCGCGCCGTCGACGGCCCGGCCGTGGGCCGGCGTCGCGCTCCACAGGGGGTCCTCCCGCCCGGTGTGGAGCACCTGGTCCAGTGCGACGCCCTCCGGGATGAGGTGCGGCCACGGACGCGGCAGGCCGAGCTCATCGGCCAGCCAGTCGTGCACCATCCCCACCGGCACGGGCAGCTCGTCCACGCCCAGCAGCACCGAGGGGCACTCGGATGCGGTGACCATCGCGGCGGCCGCCGCGGCGGCGTCGTCCACGTGGATCCGGTTGGAGATCTTCCAGGGGTCCGTGCCCAGGCTTCCGGCGGTGGAGACCTGGGCGGAACCGGTCAGCTCAGCGGCGGCGCCGAACCCTCCGCCGAGCACCTGGTCGAGCAGCCGTCGACGTCCGGGCCCGTAGATCCCGGCCAGGCGCAGCACCACGGACTCCACCGAGTCGTCGCTGCGCAGCAGCTGCTCGGTCTCGGCCAGCACCTCGCCGGTCGGAGTGTTCGGGTGCAGGGGAGAGGTCTCATCGATCAGGCCCTCCTCCCCGCCATGGACCGCGGTGGAGGACACCAGCACCATCCGAACCCGCCGTCCGGAGCGGCCGCCCAGCCGATCGGCACGCTCCAGCAGCGCGCGCAGGCCGTCACGGTACACGGCTCGGTAGCGCGCTGCGGAGCGCGCCCCAGCGGTCGGACAGAACACGACGGCGGCGGTGTCCTCGGGCAGCTCGGGCAGCTCCGAGCCGCGGGTGAGGTCCGCCGGGACGCGGCCGAACCCCTCCGGCAGCGTCGAGGGGTCACGCTTCCAGCCGTCGACGGCGCGGCCTGCCGACCGCAGCAGTCGTCCGATCCGGGTGCCCAGGTCGCCCGCGCCCACGATCACCACCC
The DNA here is from genome assembly GCF_052656005.1 of Nesterenkonia sp. K-15-9-6. NCBI lineage: Bacteria > Bacillati > Actinomycetota > Actinomycetes > Micrococcales > Micrococcaceae > Nesterenkonia > Nesterenkonia sp. K-15-9-6. The sequence continues at coordinate 78,219 of NZ_JBQYEY010000007.1, read as the reverse complement.
GACCGACCTCGGAGGACTCTGCGGTGGGGCCGGTGCTCGCCGTGGGGGAGGTCATGGACTTCAGGCTACCGGCCCCGTGCTGTTCAGGCCCAGTGGAGTTCAGGGCCAGTGCTGTTCAGGGCTAGGGCAGCTCAGCCCCAGGGCCAGGGGGCGCCGTCGAGCAGCTGCCAGCCGCCCAGGGCCAGCGCCGCGACGCAGACCAGCCAGAACAGCCCCACCCACAGGGCCGCGGGAGTGCGGGTGAGGCGGGCCAGCTGGTCGGCGTCGCTGTCACCGCCGCGGGTGCGTCGGCGCTGGCGCTGCAGCTCGACGACCGCCCGCGGCGCTGCGAGCAGCAGCGACCACACCACCACCTGGGCGGCCGCCGAGAGCACCGGTCCGGTGGCCCACCAGGACAGTGCGCCCACCGTGGCGCCGAGCATCAGCACGACCCACAGGCCGTAGAGGTTGCGCACCAGCAGAAGCATCAGGGCGCTGGTGACCACCAGGATCCACAGCACCGCCGCCGCGTGGCCGGCGCCCAGCAGCATCGCGCCCGCGGCCCCGGCCACGGCCGGGGCCGGGTAGCCCGCGCACAGCGTGGCGATCATGCCGGGGCCGTCCGGCCGTCCCCGGGAGACCGTCAGACCGGAGGTGTCAGCATGGAGGCGCACTCCCTGCAGTCGCCGGCCCGCCAGGGCCGCGACGACGGCGTGGCCCGCCTCATGCACCAGCGTCACCAGGTGCCGCACCAGGCGGTACCCGCCCGGGCTCCAGATCACGGCCAGCACGACGGCGGCCAGCAGTAGGGACACCTGCCAGCTCACGGGATCCTGGGCGGCGGCGACCCGGTCCCAGAGCTGGGCGGGCCAGTCCGCGAGCGTCGACATGTGCGGCGCCAGGGAGGTCGCAGGCGGGGGCGACGCTGTAGCACCCGCGGAGGGGGCGGTCTCGGAGACGATCATGACGGACAGTGTGCCGTCTCCGTCCGGATGCGAGCTGACAGCGCGCGGTCGGCGTCGCCGACGTCTGACGTGACGCTGCTCACCGCGATACTCTGGCTGGACGTCTGACGGGACGACGGCGTCCTCTGCGGTGCGGCCGCGGCGTCGTCCGGCTCCCGGACAGGATGCGACCATCACTGCAGCAGAGGAGAGTCATGTCTGGAACTGTCATCGTCGCCGGTGCCCGCACGCCCATGGGGCGGCTGCTGGGAGGGCTGTCGTCGCTGTCGGCCGCGGAGCTCGGCGCGGTCGCCATCTCCGGCGCCCTGGAGCGTGCCGGGGTCTCCGGTGACGCGGTCGACTATGTGGTCATGGGTCAGGTGATCCAGGCCGGCGCCGGGCAGAACCCTGCACGCACCGCCTCGATCGGGGCCGGGATCCCCGCCTCGGTGCCGTCGATCACCCTGAACAAGGTGTGCCTGTCCGGCCTCAACGCCGTGGCCACCGCCGACCAGCTCATCCGCGCCGGGGAGTGCGAGATCGTCGTCGCCGGCGGGATGGAGTCGATGTCCAACGCCCCGCACCTGCTGCCCGGCTCCCGGACCGGGACGAAGTACGGTGACACCGCACTGGTCGACTCCATGGCCTATGACGCGCTCTACGACCAGGCCACCTCTCAGGCGATGGGGGCGCTGACCGAGTCCTGCAACACCGGCGAGGCCGAGGTCTCCCGGGAGGAGCAGGACCGGGTGGCCGCCGCCTCGCACCAGCGCGCCGCGGCCGCGCAGGAGAAGGGGCTCTTCGCCGCGGAGATCGTCCCGGTGGAGGTGCCGCAGCGTCGCGGGGAGCCGCTGGTGGTCGACGCGGACGAGGGCATCCGGCCCGAGGCCACCGCCGAATCGCTGGGCAAGCTGCGTCCCGCCTTCGCCCAGGACGGCACCATCACCGCCGGCTCGGCCTCACAGATCTCCGACGGTGCAGCCGCCCTGGTGGTCATGGCCAAGGAGAAGGCCCAGGAGCTCGGGCTGGAGTGGATCGCCGAGATCGGCGCCCACGGCATGGTCGCCGGTCCGGACTCCTCCCTGCAGCTGCAGCCGGCCAACGCCATCGCAGCGGCCTGCGCCAAGGAGGGCGTCGAGCCCGCCGAGCTGGACCTGGTGGAGATCAACGAAGCCTTCGCCGCCGTCGGGGTGGCCTCGGCGCGGCAGCTAGGGATCGGGGAGGAGAAGCTCAACGTCAACGGTGGAGCCATCGCCCTGGGACACCCGGTGGGGATGTCCGGTGCGCGGCTGCTGCTGCACCTGGCGCTGGAGCTGGGACGCCGCGGAGGCGGAGTCGGCGCGGCCGGCCTCTGCGGCGGCGGCGGTCAGGGTGACGCCCTGATCCTGCGGGTCTGATCCTGCGGTCTGGGCAGGAGGGTCTGAGTCGCAGGCCTGACCGTTTTGCCCCGACATGATTCTGGAACCCCGCGAAGGTCAGCGGGGTTCCAGAATCATGTCGGGGCGCCAGTGGTGGACGATGACGCTGTGGCGCGTCAGGTCGAGGAGCGTATCGGACGATTCCTCCTTGGCAATGCACTCAGCGTCGCATCTCCTTCTCTGTGACGATGATCACCTCTAGGTTGGTCGGGACAGCGCTGTCCACTGCCTGAGGGGGAGACCAGATGTCCGAGTCCGCCGCACCCGAGCGACCCACCGTCCGCAGAAGAAGAGGCCCCGGCGTGAGCTCCCGCGGAGCGACGACGGCCGTCGCCCTGGCGCTGGTCGGCGCGCTGCTGGCCCCGCCGTCGGCCTGGGCCGACGCCGAGCAGGAGTCCGCTCCGGAGCCAGACGTCCAGGCGGAGGAGCTCGAATGGCAGGAGATCACCTTCGGCCAGTCCACCGACCTGGACTTCTCCTCCAACGTGCTGCCGGAGAAGGTCGGCGTGAATCATGCTGTGCCTGATGAGCCCGGCACGATCGAGGGCGAGATCTTCATGGAGAGTCGCGGCGGTAAGCTCGCCCCGGGCCACGACGGTCTGACCTTCTACCATGTGACGCTCGACCCGAACGAGCACAACTTCGTCCTCGAGGCGGAGGTGACCGTCCACCAGCTCGGTCCCGAGACCGGGGCGAACCCGAACGGTCAGGAGGGCGCGGGGCTGATGGTCCGCGATCTCAACGGCGGACCCCGCCAGGACCCCATGCTCGAGGGCTTCGAAGAGGTCCCGGCGGCCTCGAACTACGCCTCCACCACCATGTTGCGTCATGGGTCGGTGGGGATGACACGCACCGGCGTCACCGAGCCGTGGGGGACGGTGGGCTCGGAGCGCAGCGCCACGGACCTCGGACGGCACGGACTGATGATCGACGAGCCGGTCACCATGCGCCTGGAACGCACCGACGACGCCTTCCTCATGTCCACCACCTATACGCATCTGGATGAGCCGGAGACCCACACCCACGAGCTCGAGGGCGCGGACTGGGTCCAGGACATCGAGCCGGACCTGATGACCGTGGGCTTCTTCGCCTCCCGCAACGTGGCGGTGACCTTCTCCGACGCCTCCCTGACCCTCAGCGATGCCGACACCCAGCCCCGCCCCGAGCAGCCCGAACCGGTCACCCCGGTCGCCTTCGACCTGCGTGCCCCCGAACATTCCGGCAGCACCGACTATCCCTTCGCCGCATCTGCCAGCTACCCGGGCACCGTCGACGTCGCCGTCGACGGGGAGACAGTCCTGGCCGGTGAGCCCATCACCGCGGAGGAGGAGTTCACCGCGCAGCTGGAGCTGCCCGAGGGGGCGAGCACCATCAGCGCCACCTACCACCCGGCCGACGGGCCGGACCTGAGCCCGATCACCCGCGGCGTCGATGTCACCGTGCGCGAGTTTCGCGACGACGCCCCGCTGGTGGTCTCGCCTGAGGGAACCCCCGAGGGGGACGGCACCGAGGAGAGCCCGCTCGATGTGCACACGGCGGTCACCCACGTGCTGCCGGGCCAGGAGGTCCAGCTGCTCGAGGGCGACTATGAGCCGGAGAGCACCATCTCGCTGTCCCCGGCCTACTCCGGCACGGCCGAGGAGCCGAAGACGCTCACCGCCGCAGAGGATGCGGAGGTCACGCTCGACGGTCGGTCCGCCCTGCAGCAGATCATCCGCTTGGACGCTGACCATTGGGTCATCTCGGACATGGAGCTCACCCGCTCCGCCGGCAACGGGCTGCGCTCCTCAGGCTCGCACAACGTCGTCGACTCGATGGTCTTCAGCCATAACGGCAACTCCGGCTTCCAGCTCACCGGTTCCGGCGACCCGGAGGACTGGCCCGCCGAGAACCTGATCGTGAACTCTGAGGCCCACGACAATCGCGACCCGGCCGACATCAACGCCGACGGCTTCGCTGCCAAGCTCGGCGTCGGCCCCGGCAACGTCTTCCGCGGCAATGTGGCCCACCACAACATCGACGACGGCTGGGACCTCTACAACCGGACCAACGAGGGCCCCAACTTCCCGATCACCTTGGAGGACAACATCGCCCACCACAACGGGCAGCTCTCCGACGGCTACAACGCCGGGTCCGGCGTGGGCACCGGCTTCAAGGTCGGCGGCGAGGGCCTGCCGGTGGACCACGTGCTCGCCGGGAACCTGGCCTACGCCAACAACCTGGACGGCTTCTCCGACAACTTCAACCCGGGCCGGCTCGAGCTGACCAACAACACGGCGGTGGACAACGCCCGGTACAACTACATCTTCCGCACCAATCCGTATTTCGAGCCCGAGGAGCAGGGCGTCTTCCGCAACAACCTCTCGGCGCACACGGACAGCCATGACCGGGCGGACCAGGTTTCCGGCGACGTCGACGCCAGCAACGTCCTCTACGACGGCAGCCGCTCACAGACCTCCGACGGGCAGCGGCTCGTGGTGCAACGCGACCTGGTCTCCGCCACGCCGCCGGTCTCTCACGCGCGCGACGAGGACGGGGCACTGGTCCACGGCGACTTCGCCCGACCCACGTTCCATTCGTTCCTCACCGGTGGTGGGATCGACGGTGGGCATGTCGGCGCGGTGGAGCCTGCGGGTCATCCAGGAGGACGCGACTGAGCGGAGGTGTGAGTCCACCCCGCCCCGAGAAGATTCTGGAACCCCGCAAAGATCAGCGGGGTTCCAGAATCAACTCGGGGCGCAAGCGGCTGCGGCGCCGACCGGAGCGGTCGGCGGCGGTGCCGCGTCCGTGCGACTCCTGGGCTCCCGGTCTCCTGGGCTCCCGGGGTCCGACACCTGAGGACACAGACTTGCCCAGATCCCGCAGATCAGGGCAGACTGTGAGGCAGGTCAAGAGTGCCAGCGTCAAACCCCGGTTTGCTGGCCGGCAACCCTCCAGTTCGCGGTGGGGTGCCCCGGGTGACGACCAGGCCCTGCCGCCCATGCGGTGGGGCAAGCGCGGGCCATCACACCACAGTGCGGCCCACAAACCCATGTCCTCGACGACAGGGCCGCCACACGGGCAACAGCTTCGGGCGTCACGCCTGGAGTGTCTCCGACGGTCCTGTCGACACGACCGCATTGAACGGAGACACCTCCCATGACGACCACCGAGCACACGCAGACCCCTCGGTTCGAGACCCAGCAGATCCACGCCGGCGTCGCCCCGGATCCGGTGACCGGCGCCCGGGCCCTGCCCATCCAGCAGACCACCTCCTTCGTCTTCCCCAGCACCGAGGCCGCCGGCAAGCGGTTCGGGCTGGAAGAGGTCGCCCCGATCTACACCCGCATCGGCAACCCCACGGTGCAGGCCGTGGAGGACAAGACCGCCGCGCTCGAAGGAGGCGTCGGTGCCCTCGCCGTCGGCTCCGGCCAGGCGGCGGCCTCGTTGGCGCTGCTCAACGTCGTCGAGGCGGGCGGCCACATCGTCGCCTCCCCGTCGCTGTACGGCGGCACCCAGAACCTCTTCAAGCACACGCTGACGAAGTTCGGCATTGAGGTCACCTTCGTGGAGGACCCGGACGACACCGAGTCCTGGCGGGCCGCCATCCGCGAGAACACCGCGGCCTTCTTCGGTGAGGTCGTGGCCAACCCGCGCGGAGACGTCCTGGACCTGGAGGCGGTCTCCGCCGTGGCCCACGAGCACGGCGCCCCGCTGATCGTGGACAACACCCTGACCACGCCGTACCTGATCCGGCCGATCGAGCACGGCGCCGACGTCGTCATCCACTCCGCCACCAAGTTCCTGGGCGGCCACGGCACGGCGATCGCCGGCGTGATCGTGGACTCGGGGAACTTCGACTACACCGCCTACCCGGAGCGCTTCCCCGGCTTCAACACCCCGGATGAGAGCTACCACGGCCTCGTCTTCGGCCGGGACCTGGGCGCCGACGGCGTCTTCGGAGTGAACCTGTCCTACGTGCTCAAGGCCCGCGTGCAGCTGCTGCGCGACCTCGGCCCGGCGCTGTCTCCGCACAACGCCTTCGAGATCAACCTCGGCCTGGAGACTCTGAGCCTGAGGATCGAGCGCCACGTGGAGAACGCCCAGAAGGTCGCCGAGTTCCTGGAGGCGCACCCGGCCGTGAAGCGGGTCTCCTACCCGGGCCTGGCCTCCAGCCCCTGGTACGAGCAGGCCCAGCGGTACCTGCCGAAGGGCGTGGGAGCGGTGCTCGCCTTCGAGGTCGACGGCGGTGCGCCCGCCGGCCAGGCCGTGGTGGACTCCCTCGAGCTCCACTCGTTGGTGGCCAACGTGGGCGACGTCCGCTCCCTGGCCATCCATCCGGCCTCCACCACCCACCGCCAGCTCACCGAGGACGAGCAGCGCGCCGCCGGCGTCGTGCCCGGCCTGGTGCGCCTGTCGGTGGGCCTGGAGCACATCGAGGACATCATCGCCGACCTCGAGCAGGGGCTGGAGAAGGCGATCACGACCGCGGCCACCGGTCCGCAGAGTGAGAAGGCAGCGGCTCCCGAGCCGCAGCCGGTGGCCTGAGGCTAGCCTGAGAGGCCGATGAGGCCCGTCCGTATCCGCCGGTTCATCCCGTCCCGGCAGGCCTGTCCACACTATGAACGACGCAGGAGCTCCGACCCCGATGACCGCCCAGGTGCTGACCTCGACCCTCCGTCCCGACGGCGCGCTCGCCGTCGTCGACGTCGGGGCCTACACCTTCGAGGCCGGAGGTGAGCTGCCGGACGTGCAGCTGGCCTACGAGACCTGGGGCACGCTCAACGCGGCGGGCGACAACGCGATCCTGGTCGCGCACGCCCTGACCGGAGACACCCACGTCGCCACCACCGAGGCCGACCCGGCCCCGGGCTGGTGGGAGGGCCTGCTGGGGCCGGGACGACCGATCGACACCGACGAGTGGTTCGTGGTCGCCCCGGCCATGGTCGGCGGGTGCTACGGCTCCACCGGGCCCGCCTCTCCGGATCCGGAGGGGCGGCCCTGGGGCTCCCGGTTCCCCTTCACCACCGTCCGCGACGCCGTCCGCCTGGAGGCACGGCTGGCCGATCAGCTGGGGATCCGGCGGTTCCACACGGTGATCGGCGGCTCCATGGGCGGTGCCCGGGCGCTGGAGTGGGCGGCCACCTTCCCGGACCGAGTGGACTCAGTGGCGGTCTTCGCCTGCGGCGCGGCCGCCACCGCCGAGCAGATCGCCTTCGGGCAGGCACAGATCAAGGCCATCGAGAACGACCCGCACTTCGCCGGCGGGGACTACTACGGCGGACCCGTCCCGGAGGAGGGGCTGGGTCTGGCCCGCCGGATCGCGCACATCACCTATCGCACCGAGCACGAACTTGAGGTGCGGTTCGGTCGTCAGCCCCAGGGGGAGGAGGACCCCTTCGGCTGGAGCGCCCGACGTCGGGGCCGCTACCAGGTGGAGTCCTACTTGGACCATCAGGCCCGCAAACTGGTGGACCGCTTCGACCCGAACGCCTACATCGTGCTGACCGAGGCTCTGATGAGCCACGACGTCGGCCGCGGGCGCGGGAGCGTCGCCGAGGCGCTGTCCCGCGTCACCGCCACGCCGTTCATCGCCGCCGTGGAGTCAGACCGGCTGTACCTGCCCGAACAGTCCCATGAGCTGGCGGCGCTGCTGCCCGGCGAGCACGAGGTCCACATGATCTCCTCACCCATCGGGCACGACGGCTTCCTCACCAGCCCGGAGCAGCTCGCGGACCAGATGCGAGACACCCTGAGGCTGTGATGGCGCGGAGCGCCGTGCCCGCGCGGAGCGTTCTTCGCATGACAGCAACCATGGAGTAACACCACGGTGACATGGCCTGCTTAGCGTGAACGTCATGAGCGCAGAGACCGTGTGGCAGACGGAAGCACCTCAGAGAGACGACGCGGTCCATGAGATGCCTCCTCTTCGGCGGGCTGTGCCGCTGGCGGTTCAGCACTTTCTAGCGATGTTCGTGGGGAACGCCGCACCGCCCCTGATCGTCGCCACCGCGATCGGTATGGCAGCAGGCGAAGTCACTCTGTTGGTCCAGCTGGCGATGATCGTCTCGGGTGCGACGACGCTTCTGCAGACCCTCGGGGTTGGGCCCGTGGGGTCCCGGCTGCCAGTGATGCAGGGGACGAGCTTTGCGTTCTTGGTCGTGGCCATCCCCATAGCTGAGCAGTTCGGGATCGCGGCGGTCTTCGGCGGGGCGTTCATCGCCGGGTTGGTCCAGGTGGTCTTCGGCATGTCCTTACGCTGGCTCACCCCTCTTTTTCCGCCTCTGGTGTGTGGGATCATCATCCTGATCATCGGGCTCAAGCTGATGCCCACGGCCATCGACTATTCCGCTGGGGGTGCGGCCGCACGTGCCGCCGGGGACTTCGGGGCGCTGCACCACTTCGGTGTCGCCGCACTCGTGATCGTGGTGAGCGTGGTCTGTCACCAATTCGGCAGAGGCCTGGTCTCGGTCGCCGCCGTCCTGATCGGACTCCTCAGCGGCTATGCCGCAGCTGCAGTGTTCGGCATGGTGAGCCTGGCCCCCGTGACAGAGGCCAGGTGGTTATTCGCCCCTGCCCCTATGCACTTCGGGCTCGACTTCACCGGTGCCGCGATCATCGCGATTACTGTGCTGGCGCTGGCCAGCTCCGTCGAGTCGATCGGGGACCTGACCGCTGTGGCACGTACCGGGCTGGGACGTTCCCCACGAGCCAGGGAGCTGAGCGGTGGGGTGATGGCTGACGGCGTCGGCACATCTCTCGGCGCAGTCCTCGGAGCGATGCCGAACACCACGTTCAGTCAGAACACCGGGATCATCGCACTGAGCGGCGTCGTCAGCCGGTACGTCGTGGCCTTGGCAGGCGGGCTGCTCGTGCTGGCGGGCTTCGTGCCCAAAGTCGCGGCAGTGTTCAACACCGTGCCGTATGCGGTTCTCGGAGGATCGGTGCTCGTGATGTTCTCGATGGTGGCCTCGGCAGGGATTCAGGTGATGGCCCCCGAGATGATCGATCGGCGATCTCTGCTGATCGTCGCGCTATCGCTCGGGCTCGGGGTCGGGCTCTCCTTCGCCCCGGAGGAGGCTGTTGCAGCGTTCCCAGCAGACGTGGCGTTGCTGCTGACCTCGGGCATCGTCCCCGCGATGCTTGCCGCCGTCATTCTCAACGCTGTGCTGCCCGGACGCCGTCAGCGCCGAAGCGCGGATCGTGACGATCAGAGTTCGCAGGCGCCGGCGTGATGGTCACTCACTCCTCCTCGGCGGCGCCGCTGCCGGGAGGCATTGAGCCGCCGAACAGCGGCTCGAAGGACGGCCGCTTCGCCGTGACCCCGTCCCCGGAGGAGCGTCCGCGCAGTCGGCGCACCACCCAGGGGAACAGGTGGTGGCGGGCCCAGACGACATCGTCGGCCCGGGCCTCCCGCCAGGTGCGCTCCGGCACCGGCCGCGGTTCCAGGGGTTCGAGGTCGTGTTCCACATTGAGGGTGTCCAGCACCATCGCGGCGATGGTGTGGTGCCCCAGTGGGGAGAAGTGCAGGCGGTCCTCGTCCCACATCTGTGGGTGCGCCAACTGCCGCAGGGACCACATGTCCGCCACCAGGGCGTCGTGCCGGGCGGCGACGGTGCGGATGTTCTCGTTGTAGATGGCGACCTTCCCGCGGATCGACCCCACCACAGGGGTCTCACGCACGTCGGGGCCATTGAACAGCACCACCGTGGCACCCGTGGTGGAGAGGATCTGGACCATCGTGTCGAGGATCCGAGCGGTCTCGTCCGGATCGCCGCCGGGACGGATGACGTCATTGCCACCCGCGCACAGGGTGATCAGATCCGGCTGCAGGTCCAGGGCTGGGGCGATCTGATCGTCACGGATCTGTCCGATCAGCTTCCCCCGGACCGCCAGGTTCGCATAGGCGAAGCGCTTCCCGCCCGGGGAAGGGTCCGCTCCGGCAGCCAGCTCCTCGGCCACCCGGTCGGCCCAGCCGCGGTGGTACCCGGGCCGAGACTCGTCGGGATCGCCGATGCCCTCGGTGAAGGAGTCCCCCAGGGCCACGTAGCGCGTCCAGGGGTGTGTCGGAGTGGTCACCACACCAGCGTCCTGGCCGGGGCCGGGGTGCTGGTGGTCTGGTTGCTCGTCTGGTCTCTCGGCTGATCGGTCCACACGTCTTATTGTGCCTGAGGTTACCGGTCGGTTCCATCCTCCCTGAGGCGGACATCAGCCCGGTTGCACCAGCCGAAGGGACCGGAATGAGAAGATGGTCCGGCCGTCCAGCAGAACAGGCGGTCATCGACGTCGCGTACGAGGAGCAGCCCCGCATGAGTCCCACCCAGCCCGAGCCCGTCGTCGTGTGGTCCCGCGAGCCGCAGGACCGCGAAGGCACCCCGCTGGTGGTGATGCTGCACGGCTACGGATCCCACGAGCATGACCTGTTCGGTCTGGTGCCCAGCCTGCCCGAGGAGTTCACCTACGCCTCCCTGCGCGCCCCGGTGCCCATGGGTCACGGCGGCTACACCTGGTTCGACCTCGACCCTGAACGGCTGGCCTACTCCTCGGCCGCGGCGCGCGACGCCGTCGAGGACCTGTGGTCCTGGATCGCCTCGGTGAAGGACCAGCACACCTCGGTGACGCTGCTCGGCTTCTCCATGGGGATGGCGATGGCCACCTCCTTGCTGCGCGCTCGGCCCGAGGAGTTCGCCGCCGTCGTCGGGCTCTCCGGATTCGCCGTCGACCCCGGGGAGAGCCCGGAGATGCAGGACTGGTTCGACGACGCCGCGCTCGCCACCCGTCGGGTGCCGTTCTTCTGGGGCCGGGACCAGGACGACCCGATCATTCCCGAGGAGCACATCGACTACACCCACCGTTGGGCGAACTCGTCGGTGGACCTGACCAAGGTGCTCTACGCCGGCGCCGGCCACGGTGTGGTGCCCCAGGAGATCGCCCATGTGGGCGAGTTCCTCACCTACATGGTGCTGCGGCCTCGGCGTTCGGCCGGACGCGCCTGAGGATCATCTCGACGGCGCCCGCTCGCCTCACTCCGCTGCGGGAGAGATGACGGCGCTGGGAAGCCCCAGCTCCTCGCCGTCGAGCCGCACCACCTGACCTCGGCGCACCTGCCGACCGCGGCGGGTCTCGACCTCATCGTCCACGGTCACCGCGCCGGCGTCGATCACCTCACGGGCCATCACCCCGTGCTCGACCACGCCGGCGAGCTTCAGCAGCTGCCCCAGGCGGATGGACTCGTCACGGATCGGGACCTGCTGCACGTCATCTGCGTTCATGGTGTCAGTGTCTCCCACGGGATGCGGCCGTGGCGAGCTGACCGCTCCTGACGCCGCGGCGCAGAAAGCGGCCAGGCGGGTCTACAGTGTTGCCCATGAGCGCAGTCGGTCAGTCGCGGCAGTCCTCCGCCGCATGGTTCGGGTTCCTGCTCACCGCCCTCGTCGCCGGGGCGGCGATCCCCAGCCAGGGCCGCATCAACTCGGAGCTGGCCGCAGAGGTCGACGACCCGTTCCTCGCCGCGCTGCTGTCCTTCGGCACCGGCCTGCTCCTGATGCTGGTGATCGCATATCTCACGCCCACCGGACGCCGCACTCTGGGACAGGTCCGGCCAGCCCTCCGGCGCGGTGAGGTCCGCTGGTGGTACCTGCTGGCCGGCTGCATCGGCGGCTACTTCGTGCTCTCCCAGTCGCTGACCATCGGGCTCATCGGGGTCGCGGTCTTCACCGTGGCCGTGGTGACCGGGCAGACCCTCGGCGGGCTGCTGTGGGACCGCATCGGCCTGGGCCCGGCGGGGCGGAAGCGGCTCAACACCGTCCGGGTGCTGGGCGCGCTCCTCACCGTGCTGGCAGTGCTGTGGACGGTCTCACCGCAGCTGGGAGGCCATTCCGGGTCCTGGTCCTGGCTGCTCCTGGTGATCTTCCCGCTGACCGCCGGCTTCACCAACAGCGCCCAACAGGCTCTCAACGGACGCCAGTCGGCGGCCTACGGCAGCCCGATCCCCGCCACGCTCATCAACTTCGTGGCCGGAACGGCAGTGCTCCTGCTGGCCTACCTGGTGAAGGTGCTGGTCAGCGGGGTGGGGGAGACGCTGCCCACCGCTCCCTGGTACTACCTCGGCGGGCCGCTGGGCTGCGTGTTCATCGGGCTCGGGGCCGTGCTGGTCACCCGGGTGGGTGTGCTGCTGGCCGCCATGGGGATGATCGCCGGTCAGCTGATCGGCTCGTTGCTGCTCGACCTCCTCGTCCCCGCCCCGGGAAGCGTGGTCACCCTCTCCACGGTGCTCGGCACGCTGCTGACCCTGGCCGCCGTCGTGATCGCCTCCCTGCCGGACATCCGCCGCACCCGCTGAGTCGATCCTGGGGCCGATGTTCCTGGGGTCCGGATCGGGCCGGGGTAGGAGGCCGATACAGTCTCGTCCATGGTGTCGACGATCTTCGCTCTGGGCGGCGGCGGGTTCTCCATGTCCGATGACGGGCGCTCGGCTCTGGACGACCACATCCTCGGCCACATCTTCAGCGCCACGGGGCGGGACAGGCCGCGCGTGTGTTTCGTGCCCACGGCGAGCGGGGACGCCAGCGGGTACATCGATCAGTTCGAAGATGCGTTCGCCGACTCCGCCGAGACCTCCGTGCTGTCGCTCTTCGGCCAGTCGCCGTGGGGGTACCGGAGTCCGTCTGTCCTGCTGGAGCAGGACCTCATCTACGTCGGCGGTGGGTCGACCGCCAACCTGCTGGCGATCTGGCGTCAGCACGGGCTGCCGGAGGTCCTGGGGCGCGCCGCGGCCGGCGGAACGGTCCTGGCCGGCATCAGCGCCGGGGCCAACTGCTGGTTCGAGGGTTCCTCCACCGACTCCTACGGGCCGTTGGCGCCGCTTCGCGACGGGCTGGGGGTCCTCTCTGGCAGCATCTGCCCGCACTACCGCGGCGAGTCGGGGCGACGGGAGAGCTATCAGAGGTGGGTCCTCGAGGGCGCCCTGCCCGCCGGATACGCCGTCGACGACGGGTGCGCGCTGCGCTTCGACGACGGGCGGCTGACCGACGTCGTCACCGAGCGTGCCGGTCACCAGGCCTTCCGCGTCGAGCCGGGGCCCGACGGCGTCGCACTCGAAGAGCCGCTGACGGCACGGCTCCTGTGAAGCATCCTGTGCCCGGTGCTGGGCCCGGTGCTGGGCCCGGTGCTGGGCCCGGTGCTGTGCCCGGTGGAGGCTGACGGGCGGTGGCCGCTGACCTGGCCCTGACTCCGGACGTAGACTCGCCATCCCGCAGTCCATCCCGCGCACCTCCTGGTCAGACGGACCCGAGGAGCCAGGCCAGAGGCCGGGGAGCGGAGAGCACCGGAGGAGGTCACGATGGAGCAGGGCATCCACATCATCACCGTCGCCACGCGAGATCTGGCGGCCGCGCGCCGCTTCTACGTGGGCGGGCTGGGCTGGCGGCCGATCTTCGAGGCAGCCGGGGAGATCCAGTTCTACCAGGTGGCGCCCGGGCAGGTCCTCGGGCTCTTCGACGCCGGCAGCCTCAGCGAGGACATCGGAGACGGCCGGGACCACAGCACCCCCGGCGGCTTCACCCTGGCCCGCAACGTCCACGACGCCGATGCGGTCCACCGCACGGTCGAACGCCTGGAACGTGCCGGGGGCACGGTGCTGAAGCATCCACAGCCGGCGGCGGTGCCAGGCATGCTGCACGCCTATGTGGAGGACCCGGTCGGGGTGGTCTGGGAGATCGCCTACAACCCCGGCTGGCGGGTGGCCGACGACGGCGCCGTCGTCTTCGACTGAGGCCCCCGCGAGCGGACCAGCCCGCACCGTCCGCCCCACCGACGTCCGTCCCCGTCGTCTGCGTCTGTCCCCCTCCCGACCTGAGGTGTACCGCCCTATGGCCCCCAAGACTGCCCTCGACCATGTGATCACCCTGGCGAAGCGTCGCGGCTTCGTCTTCCAGTCCGGTGAGATCTACGGGGGATCACGGTCGGCCTGGGACTACGGTCCCCTGGGCACGGAGCTGAAGGAGAACATCAAGGCCGAGTGGTGGCAGACCTTCGTGCGTGGCCGCGGCGACATGGTCGGCCTGGACTCCGCCATCATCCTCCCGCAGGCCGTCTGGCACGCCTCCGGGCACGTGAAGACCTTCACCGACCCGCTGGTGGAGTCCCTGCACACCCATAAGCGGTACCGAGCCGACCACCTGCTGGAGGCCTACGAGGCCAAGCACGGTCACCCGCCGGCGAACGGCCTTGCCGACATCAAGGACCCGGAGACCGGCCAGCCCGGCAAGTGGACCGAGCCGCAGCAGTTCTCCGGCCTGATGAAGACCTTCCTGGGTCCGGTCGACAACGAGGAGGGCCTGCACTACATGCGGCCCGAGACCGCCCAGGGCATCTTCGTGAACTTCTCCAACGTGATGACCTCCGCCCGGAAGAAGCCGCCCTTCGGCATCGGCCAGGTCGGCAAGGCCTTCCGCAACGAGATCACCCCCGGCAACTTCATCTTCCGGACTCGCGAGTTCGAGCAGATGGAGATCGAGTACTTCACGCACCCGGACGAGGCCGGCCAGTGGTTCGACCACTGGGTGGAGGCCTGCTACGACTGGTTCGTGGACCTGGGGCTGAACCCGGAGAACCTGCGCAAGTTCGACGTCCCCGAGGACGAGCGGGCCCACTACTCCGCGGCCACCATCGACCTGGAGTACCGCTTCGGCTTCCAGGGCTCCGAGTGGGGCGAGCTGATGGGCATCGCCAACCGCACCGACTACGACCTCAGCTCCCACATCGAGGCCTCCGGCGAGAAGCTGCAGTACTTCGACCCGAAGACCGAGGAGCACTACACCCCGTACGTGATCGAGCCGTCCTTCGGCCTGACCCGCGCGATGATGGCCTTCCTGGTGGACTCCTACCATGAGGAGGAGGCCCCCAACGCGAAGGGCGGCGTGGACACCCGCACCGTGCTGAAGCTCCACCCGCGGCTCGCCCCGGTGAAGGCGGCAGTGCTGCCCCTGTCCAAGAAGCCGGAGCTGGCCGAGCCCGCCCAGCGGCTGGCCGATGAGCTGCGCCGGAACTGGAACGTCGACTACGACGAGGCCGGTGCGATCGGTCGCCGGTACCGCCGTCAGGACGAGATCGGCACCCCGTTCTGCATCACCTTCGACTTCGACAGCCTCGAGGACCAGGCAGTCACCATCCGTGACCGGGACGAGATGACCCAGGAGCGCGTCAGCCTGGACCAGGTGCAGACCTACCTGGCCGGCCGCCTCCTCGGCTGAGCACCACGACGTCGAGCGCGACGACGTCGAGCGCGACGCCCGGCACAGATGCCCGGGACAGACGCCCGGCACCGGCCCAGGGTCCCTGACCCTGCGGCACGGGGCCGGGCGTCGCTCGTTTGCCGTGCCACGGCGGCAGGACTAGACTCGCGTGGCTGATCAACCCTGCGCCACCGCGCAGACGGACGCTTCCGAAGGACAGGCGATGAGCACCACCGAAGACACAGACCGGCTCGCCCTCGAGTCCGGCCTGACCGTCCGGCCCTGGGCCGAGGGCGACGACCTCGCCCTGCTTGAGGTCTGGGGCGACCCGGAGAACGCGATGCACCACCAGGACCGCGCGCTGCTGCGGCCCTCCTCCAACGATCCCTGGTCACGGTGCATCGTCGCCGAGGACCAGGGGGTGCCCGTGGCCGCGGCCACCATCCTGCGCTCCTCGCTGCACCCGGATCGGCTGTCCTTCTACGCGGAGGTCGCCCCGGACCACCGCCGCCGCGGGGTGGCCGCAGAGATGCTGGCGATCCTGGAGGCCGAGGCCAGCAACTGCAGCGCCACCGGTCTGAAGGCCCGCTGCGCCAAGCGTTCCGCCGCCCAGTGCTTCCTCAAGGACAACGGCTTCACCAAGATCCAGACCACCCGCCGAGTGATCGTCCAGCCGGGCGCCCTTCGGCTTCCGGACCTGGAGCGAACCGGCCTGGATCTCCAGGAGATCGCCACCGGGTCGGTGGAGCTGAGCCGTTTGGTGGCCGACTACTACAACGCCGTCCACGACTGGGACCGCGCGGAGATGACCGTGGGCAAGGCCCAGCAGCTGCTCCTCGGCGACGCCACCGGCGCCACGGGCGCAGTGGCCCTGCGGGACGTCTCCGAGGGCGGCGACGGCGCCGTCCTCGCCTTCGCCGTCAGCTACACCCCGGCCCGCACCGAGGACCCCGCCGACGTCCTGGTCGGCTGGAACCCGGAGCTCGACCCCGCCGAGGCGGAGCGGCACATCCGGTCCCTGCTGGCCCTGCTGGCCGCCCGCCACCCGGTGGAGCTGGAGGTGGACGACTCCATGGCCCCGCTGAAGACCGTCACCGACGAGCTCATCGCCTCCGGCGACGCCGAGATCGACTTCGAAGCCTTCATCTACGCCCGCTGACCGCCCGGAGGCCCCGCCTCCGCCGAGCACACCCGGATGCCATGACCGCACAGACCCTTCCCGAGGAGCAGCCGCTCCCTGACGGCCCGACCCCGGCTGGGTCGGGCGACCGACGTGCCCTCCTGCCGCCGCTGCACCTGGGCCCCATCACCGTGGAGACCCCGGTGGTGCTGGCCCCCATGGCAGGGATCACCAACACCGCCTTCCGTCGGCTCTGCCGTGAACATGGCGGCGGGCTCTACGTCAATGAGATGGTCACCGCACGTGCGCTGGTCGAACGGCGGCCCGAGTCGATGCGGATCATCAAGCACGAGCCGGACGAGATCCCCCGCTCGATGCAGCTCTACTCCGTGGACCCAGTGACCACCGGACATGCGGTGCGCATGCTGGTCGAGGAGGACCGCGCCGACCACATCGACCTCAACTTCGGCTGCCCGGTGCCCAAGGTCACCCGCAAGGGCGGCGGCTCGGCCCTGCCCTGGAAGATCCGGCTCTTCGAGTCGATCGTCGCCACTGCCGTGCGGGAGGCCGGGCGGCGCGGCATCCCCGTGACGGTGAAGATGCGCAAGGGCATCGACGAGGACCACCTCACCTTCATCGAAGCTGGCAAGGTCGCGCGCGACTCGGGCGTCGCCGCCGTCGCGCTCCACGGTCGCACCGCGCGCCAGCACTACTCAGGCCAGGCCGACTGGTCCGCGATCGCCGCCCTGCGCGAGTCCCTGCCGGACATCCCGGTGCTGGGCAACGGCGACATCTGGTCCGCCGAGGACGCGGTGCGCATGGTCGAGCAGACCGGCGTCGACGGCGTCGTCGTCGGCCGGGGCTGCCAGGGCAGGCCCTGGCTCTTCGGCGACCTGCAGGCCGCCTTCGAGGGCCGGCCGGACCGGCACCGTCCGGATCTGCCCATGGTGATCTCCACCCTGCTGCGGCACGCCAAGATGCTCATCCCGTACTTCGACGGTGACGAGCGCAAGGCCATGCAGGACATCCGCAAACACGTGGCCTGGTACTTCAAGGGCTATCCGATCGGCGGGGCGCTGCGCTCCCAGCTGGTCACCGTCGAATCCCTGACCCAGCTGGAGGACCTGCTCGGCCAGCTCGACCAGAGCATCGGGTACCCCGGTGCCGACGCCGAGGGGCCCCGCGGCCGGGCCGGTTCGCCGAAGAAGGTCCATCTGCCGGAGGACTGGCTGGCCTCCCAGGAGCTCAACGAGGCCCAGCGTGAGATGATCGCTGCCGCGGAGGTCGACACCTCCGGCGGATGAGTCGTCCGTGCGGGCCACTAGGATGTCGCAGGTGCCCGTTCTGCGTCCTGTCCCACCCTCGCGCCGGATCTCCTGGAGGAGGCTCGCCAGCCCGCTCAGCGTGCTGGCGGTGGCCGTGCTCGCCGTCGCGATGGTCGCACAGTCCCTCGCCACAGTCGTCTCCGGCCGGCTCGCCGAGAATCCCACCTTCGACGGGGTGGTGCTGCTCGGCGCCCTGATCGTCGGGGCGGCGGCCGTGCAGGTCAGCGCGCAGGTCGCCTGGGCCCAGGTCATCGACCGCGCGGCCGGGAAGCTGCGTCGGGACCTGCTCGCGGCCGCCTTCGCCCAGCCGCTCAGCGTGCTCAGCGAGCAGGCTGTGGGGGAGGTGCTCGACCGCATCGACGACGACACCAACGCCATCAACACCCTCATGCGGGAGCAGTGGTGGGGCATGATGGCCACCGTCCTCGGCGCCGTTCCGCTGTGGGTCGTCGCGGGGGTGATGTGGTGGCCGGCCTGGATCATCATGCCGGTGCTCGTGGCCGCCACCCTGCTGATGGTCCGCCCGCTCTTCGCGATCATCGCGCAGCG
The DNA here is from genome assembly GCF_052656005.1 of Nesterenkonia sp. K-15-9-6. Taxonomy (NCBI): domain Bacteria; kingdom Bacillati; phylum Actinomycetota; class Actinomycetes; order Micrococcales; family Micrococcaceae; genus Nesterenkonia; species Nesterenkonia sp. K-15-9-6. The sequence goes on along the minus strand of NZ_JBQYEY010000007.1, from coordinate 59,670 downwards.
CAAAGTCATCAATGAAAGGGCCTGGACCGACCACGCCGCCGCCTTCGAGGAGGTCGTGGCGGCCCGTGACGACCTGCGCACCAGCGGCGGTCAGTCCTTCGGCATGCGGCGCGTCGCCGGCCTGGCCGCGGGGATCCACCGCACCTTCCGGCACATGGTCGTCAAGGAGGCCGACCTGATCCTGCGCTCGCAGACGGTCCTGCAGGCGATGTTCGCCGGGCTGCTCGTGACAGGCGTCGCGCTGGTCATCACCGGCGGGATGGCGCTGCCCCAGCTGATCACCCTGGTGATGGCCACCACGCTGCTGATCGGACGTGTCGGCGAGCTCATCAATCAGCTGCCCCAGCTGCAGGAGGGGCTCGGCGCGATCACCCGCGTGAAGCAGATGATGCAGGTCGAGCCCGAGCCCGACGGCGGCGCCGCGCTCCCGGCGACCCACGCCCTGGAGTTCCGCGGCCTGCACTTCTCCTACACGGAGGGGTCCTTCGCCCTGCAGGACGTCTCGCTGAGCGTCGACGACGGAGAGACCTTGGCGCTGGTGGGACGCACCGGCTCGGGGAAGTCCACGCTGGCCTCGCTCGTCACGCGCGCCACCGAGCCCCCGCAGGGGACGGTGTTCCTCGGCGGCACCGACGTCAGAGACATCGATCTTCAGCAGCTGCGCCGCGGGGTCGGCGTGGTCACGCAGCGCACCGAGCTGCTCTCCGGCACGTTGGAGGAGAACATCACCCTCTTCGCCCCGATCCCCCGGGAGCGGGTCCAGGCAGCCGTGGAGGAGCTGGGCCTCACGGATTGGGTGGCGCGACTGCCTGATGGGCTGGACACCCGCATGGGTGCGGGCGGGGTCACGCTCTCCGCCGGGGAGGAGCAGCTGGTGGCCTTCGCTCGGCTGTTGGTCCGCGAGGTGTCCGTGGTGATCCTCGACGAGGCCACGGCCCGGATGGACCCACTCACCGAGCGCCGAGTCATCCGCGCCTCGGACCGGCTGCTGGCCGGGCGCACCGGGCTGCTCATCGCGCACCGGCTCACCACTGTCGCCCGGGCGGACCGTGTGGCCGTCCTCGATCACGGTCGAGTCATCCAGCAGGGAGCCTACGGTGAGCTCGCTGCCGCGCGGGGACCGTTCCGAGTGCTGCTGGCGGCCTCGAGGGAACACCAGGGCTACATGGATGACGATCCCGGTGATGTCCTCACCGACACCTCGTCCGGAGCCTCCGACGAGGCCACCGGTCCGGTGGCCATCGGGGGCACGCGTCGGAGGACCGATGTGCCGACGACGTCTGACATCGGGGACGGGCCGAGCCTGACCCGTGCCGTGCTCGCCGCCTTCGGCCACCTGCCGCGGTGGGGACTGGTCGGCCTGTCCATGTTCCTGCTCATCGCCCTGTTCTCCCCGCAGGGGCTGGTCACCAACTGGCTGTGGGGGCGCATCGCGGACTCCTTGGCCTCGGGTCATCACGAGGTGTGGGGACTGGTGATCCTTCTGGCGGGAGCCTCCGTGCTGATCATGCCGGGAGTCTTCGCCCTGGGCGTGAATCTCTACCCCCGCTGGTGGGTCTCCTGTCTGTCCCGGCATCGGACGCGGGTCCTGGACGGTCAGCTCGGTGAGCCCCGGCTGGAGACCACGCCGCCGGGTGAGGTCGTGGCCCGCGCCATGGACGGCGACCGCATCCAGGACTACGCGGACCGTTGGGCGGATCTCTGCAATGCGGTGCTGATCGTGCTGCTCTCCGTCCTGCTCTCGGGCACCTGGGTGGTGGGGGCGGTGCTTGCCAGTGTGCTGATCCTCTCTGCGGCGGCCTCCTGGGCCGGCAGACCTGCGGCCGGACGCTCTGCCACGCGCGCCGCCGACGCGCGCGTGGAGTTCGGCCGAGTGCTGGTCTCGGCGCTCGACGCCGCACGGACCGTGAAGCTCTCCGCGGCCACCGGGCCGGTGCACCAGCACCTGAACACCGTGGACCGCCGACGGGTGGACGCCCAGGTCAGGGAGCACCGCATCCAGGCCCTCCTGGACGGCGTGCCCGGGCTGGTGATCGCCGTCGGGGTGACCGTCTCCTGGGCCATGTACTTCATCGGCGCCTGGGGGCTGGCCACCACGGTGCTCGCCTCCGGCAGCGTGATGGGCTTCACCTGGTACGGCCTCTGCGCCGGGTCTGTGGTGACCAAGGCGCCGGGGGCTCGTGCCTGGCAGGTGGCCACCCAGCGGCTGGCCGGCGGGGAGAGCATCTTCCGCCGGGTGGACGGGGTCGACGAGCTGACCGGAGACGCCCCGGCTCCTGGTCCGGAGCAGCAGGACGAGCTCCGCAGCCTCAGCCTGGAGGGATTCTCCGCGGTCCACTCGGACGGCGTCATCGGGGTGGAGCAGGTGGACCTCACCGTCGCCCGCGGCGAGCTGATCCTCATCCTCGGGGGCATCGGTTCGGGCAAGTCCAGCCTGCTGCGGAGCCTGGCGGGCCTGGTGCCGCACCGCGGGAGGATCCTCTGGAACGGAGCAGAGGTCACCTCGGACACCTTCCTGCGGCCCCGTCGCGTGGCCTACGTCGCCCAGATGCCCCGGGTGCTCTCCGGGACGTTCGAGGAGAACATCCGGCTCGATCGTGAGCGGGAGGCTGGCGAGGCCATCCGCATTGCGCAGATGGAGCAGGACATCGCCGAGGCCGGAGGCCTGCACGCCGCCGTCGGGCACCGCGGCGTGCGCCTGTCCGGCGGTCAGGTGCAGCGCCTGGCGACCGCGCGTGCCCTGGCCACCGGCTCCGAGCTGCTGCTCGCGGACGATGTCTCCAGCGCCCTCGACGCGTCCACGGAGATCGAGTTGTGGCAGGCGCTGCGGGACAAGGGCGTTACGGTGATCGGTTCCACCTCCAAGCGCGCGGCGCTGGCTCGGGCGGATCGCGTGGTGATCCTCGAGGCCGGTCGGGTCGCTGCCGTCGGCCCGTGGCGTCAGCTCAGCGGCAGATGGTCGCACCTGGCCGGCTGAGGCGCGCCGGTTCAGGCGTTGGGCGCCACATCGGTGCCGGCGCCACGGCGGCGGATCGCGGGTGTCGCAGCGGGTGCCGGAGCAGGTGCCGTTGCGGAGTCGGTCGGGGCTGCTGACGGGGTCGGCGGCGGTGAGGTGGCAGGACGTGCCGTCTCGGCTCGCGGAGCAGGTGCCGTCGAGCGGTCAGCGGCAGGGGAGGCCGGGGATGCTGTGGAGGCCGGGGAGCCGTCGGCGCCGATCACGGTGAACCCGGCGTCGCGGATCATCGTCAGGTCGTCGGCGGCGCCCTGGCCCTCGGAGGTGAGGTAGTCGCCCAGGAACAGGGAGTTCGCCACCTCCAGGGCGAGGGGCTGCAGGCTGCGCAGGTGCATCTCGCGGCCGGCGGCGATCCGGATCTCCTTGTCCGGGCATATCATGCGGGCGACGGCGAGGATCCTCAGGCAGGCCAGCGGGGTCAGCTCCCACCGGCCTTCCAGCGGCGTGCCGTCGAAGGGCATGAGGAAGTTCACCGGCACGGAGTCCGCGTCGAGGTCCCGCAGTGCGGCCAGCGCCTCGACGAGCTGCTCGTCGCTCTCGCCCATGCCGACGATCAGCCCCGAGCAGGGGGAGAGGCCGGCGTCGACGGCGCGGCCGACGGTCTCCACCCGGTCGTCGTAGCCGTGGGTGCTGCAGATCTCCGGGTAGTGCGAGCGGGCGGTGTTGAGATTGTGGTTGTAGGCGTCGACGCCGCAGCTGCCCAGTCGCTCGGCCTGCCCTTCCTTGAGCAGGCCCAGACAGGCACACACCTCGACGTCGGGGTGGTCGGACTTCAACCGAGTGACGATGCTGCCCACTCTGTCGACGTCCCGATCGGTGGGTCCGGTGCCGGAGGCCACCAGGCACACGCGGCGTGCGCCGGCGGCGATTCCGTGTGAGGCCTGGGCCACGGCCTCCTCGGGCTTGAGCCACGTGTACTTGAGGATCTCCGCACCGGTGCCGAGCCGCTGGGAGCAGTAGGTGCAGTCCTCGGGGCACAGGCCCGTCCTGAGGCTGACCAGGTAGTTGACCTTCACCGTGGCGCCGAAGTGCTGCCGGCGGAGTCGAGAGGCGGCGGCCACCAGGCGGAAGGTGGCGTCGTCGGGGGTGCGGAGCAGCTCCAGGCACTCGTGGTCGGTGAGGCGGCCTCCGCCGAGGAGGCGCTCGGCGAGGAGCTCTGGGTATGCCGCTGCGCACTGCTCCTGCGGCAGCGGGTCGGTGGGGGCTGAGGTGGTGTGCGGCATGGCTCTCCTGTCATTTGAACACTGTTCAAAACCTGGCGCACGTGCAGTGTAGACCATGGGGGACCGCCTGTTGCAGGAGATGTCGCATCGCGGAGCGTGACAGAGCGTGAAGGAGCGGCCGGGCGGCTGGTGAGGGGGCAGGCCCTCGGCCCAGCTCAGCCGCCGGTGCGTGAAGAGTTTACTGAGGCTGGTCACATCGCGAGAATGACTTTCAGGCCCGGTGGGGCGCGGGGGCAGGCCGAAGGAGGCGGATGATGGCGGGAGAAGATCTGTTCGTGCAGCTGCGGCGCAGCGTGCCGGGGCTCTCGAAGACCGAACGGCGGATCGCGGAGGTCGTCATCGCCGAGCCGCAGATCGTGATCGGGTCCACCATCACGCAGCTGGGTCGGCACTGCGGCACGTCGGCGGCCACCGTCGCCCGCTTCTGCCGGTCCGTGGGGTTCGGCGGGTATCCGGAGTTCCGGCTGGCGGTGGCCTCGTCGGTCAGTCGTGACGAGGCAGCGCGGGACCTGTTCCGCGTGGACGACATCGAGATCCGCGACGACGACTCCGCAGCCGACGTCGTCACCAAGGTCGCCTATCAGGAGGCGCGCGCCGTCGAGGAGACGGCCCGCCATCTCGACACCGTCGTGCTGGACCGGGTCGTCGACGTGCTGCGGGGTGCGCCGCGCATCATCGTGTGCGGCGTCGGGGCCAGCGGACTGGCGGCTCGAGACCTGCAGATGAAGCTGCAGCGACTGGGGCGGCCGGTCTGGTCATTCGAGGATGTGCATCTGGGGCTGGCCTTCGCCGTCCAGTGCGAGCCGGGCGACGTCGTCATCGGCTTCTCCCATGCGGGCCAGACCCACGAGACGGTGGAGATGATCCGCGCCGCAGGCGAGCGGGGCGCGACGACGGTGGCGGTCACCAATGCTCCGGCGTCCTCGGTGGCGGAGGCCGCCGAGCATGTCCTGGCCACCACCGTGCGGGAGTCCGCATTCCGCGCGGGGGCCATGTCCAGCCGCAGCGCACAGCTGGCCGTCGTGGACTTCCTGGTGGTCCGGCTCCTGCAGGGCGACTACGACGCCGGGCGCGAACGGCTGGAGCGGACCTTCGAGGTGGTGCGCGGACACAGGGATCCGGCCCCGCGCGGGCGCCCGATCCGATCGTGACCAGACTGATGGCCGATCGCGGGTGAAAAGACATTGCATTCAGCTCCGTGGACGTGGTTATAGTTTCCGAACCGGCGATGTGGCCGGTGTCACACCTGATGATGGAGCTGCTATGCGTGCGCGAACAGTGATGGCCGCCGTGCTGGGGACGTCGGTGGTCGCCGTCTCCGCCTGCGGCGGGGGAGACGCGGAGGGAGACGGTGAGACCGCCGGAAGCCTCGACGTCTGGATCATGCAGGGGACAAACCCGGACGCCGAGTCCTTCTTCGAGGAGGTCTCCGAGGCCTTCGAGGAGGAGACCGGAGCCGAGCTCAACGTCGAGTTCGTGCAGTGGGCCGACGCCCACGACCGATTCGTCACCTCGATCGCCGGCGGGACCACGCCCGACGTCGCCGAGACCGGCACCACCTGGACCGCGGAGTTCGCCGACGCCGGCGCACTGGCCCCGCTGGACGACTACGTGGCCGACGCCGGGCTTGCAGACGACCTCGTCGAAGGACTGGTGGAGGCCGGCACCTACGAGGACTCGCTGCATGGCATGCCCTGGTATGCGGGGGTCCGTTCGATCCTCTACCGGGCGGACATCTTCGAGGAGCTGGACCTGGAGGCCCCCACCACCTGGGAGGAGGTCGTAGAGGTGGCCGAGGCGGTGCAGGTGGAGCATCCCGAGATGAACGCGTTCGGGGTGCCCGGGAACGCGGAGATGACCGTCTACCCCTGGATCTGGGGTGCGGGCGGAGAGGTCGCCACCCTCGAGGGCGAGGAGTGGACCTCGCACATGGACAGCCCCGAGTCGATCGAGGGGATCGAGTTCCTCACCGGCCTGCAGACCGAGCACGGCTTCTCCTCTGAAGGGGCGACCACCTGGACCGAGGTGGACCTGCTCGACAGCTTCGTGGCCGGAGAGACCGTCATGGGCGTGATGGGGTCCTGGACTCCGGCCACCATCCTGGAGCAAGAACCGGACCTGGAGGGCGCCATCGCCGCCGCCCCGATCCCGGGTCGCGACGGCGGCATCGCCGACAGCGTCCTGGGCGGTTCGCACCTGTCCATGTTCGAAACCGCCGAGGACAAGGACCTGGCCTGGACGTTCATCGAGATGATGACCACTGGAGAGTTCGCCGAGCAGTGGGGCGAGGCCAGCGGGTACTTCCCCGGACAGGTCTCCCTGCTCGACGCCGTCATGGAGTCCGAGGACGAGCTCGTCGCCCCCTTCGCCACCCAGTTCGTCGAGGGAGGAGGAACCCTGCCGGTGACTCCGCGGTTCGGCGCGGTGCAGGCGCAGGAGACCACCAATGCGGCCATCCAGTCCATCCTGGCCGGGAATGCGGACGCGGCGGAGGCCATGGAGGCCGCCGCGGAGGAGATGACCGACCTGCTCAACCAGGAGTAGACCGCCTCCATGACCGCACCTGTCACCCCGACGCCGCCCCGCGCCGCGGATCCCCACCAGGGGCGCGGGGCCGGACGGACCCCGGGGCGATGGGGCGGCGTCGCGGCGTTCCCCAGCCCGGTCCGAGGGGCTGCCCGCCGTGCGCGGGTGCGCCGGGCGGCCCGCCCCTGGCTGCTGCTCGCCCCTGCGCTGGTGGTCCTGGCGGGCCTGCTGCTGTGGCCCCTGATCCGGGTGGTGCTGTTCTCGCTGCAGGACTACGGGCTGCCGCAGATCGTCTCCGGGGAGCCGAACTGGACCGGCCTGGGCAACTACACGGAGCTGTTCTCCTCGCAGCGGCTCTGGCGCATCGTGCTGCCCAACACGCTGATCTTCGCGGTGCTGGCCGTGACGCTGACCGTCGCCCTGGGCACTGCGGTGGCGGTGCTCATGAGCCGACTCGGCCGGTTCTGGCGGCTGGTGGTGGGCTCGGCGATCATGGTGGCCTGGGCCATGCCGGCCGTCTCCGGCACCTATGTGTGGGTCTGGATCTTCGACGCCGACCGCGGCATCTTCAACAGTGTGCTGATCAGCCTGGGCCTGCTGGAAGGCCCAGTGAACTGGTTCACCGGCCGGGTGTCCTTCTATGCGATCGCGCTGCTGAACATCGTGCACTCCGGCTTTCCGTTCGTCGCCGTGACCGTCCTCGCCGCGCTGCTCGGGGTCCCACGCGAGATGCTCGAGGCCGCCGAGATCGACGGCGCCGGCGCGTGGCGGCGGTTCTGGCTGATCATCGTGCCCACCCTGCGACAGGTCTTCACGGTGGTGATCATCCTCTCCACCATCTGGGACTTCAAGGTCTTCGCCCAGATCTATCTGATGCCCGGGGGATCCGGGTCCAACCGGGAGGTCCTCAACCTGGGGGTGTGGTCCTATGTGGAGTCCTTCGGACAGAACCGCTACGGATTCGGGGCGGCCATCGCCGTCGTGCTCACGCTGGTGCTGATCGTCATCACGGTCATCTATGTGAGGGCGCTGATGCGGGAGGACGAGCTGTGAGGCCCCGGCTGTCTCGGCGGGTCGGGGCCGCCGCGCTCAAGGCGTCCCTGGTGGTGGTGCTGCTGACCTTCACGCTGTTCCCGGTGTGGTGGATGGTCTCCAGCGCCTTCGAATCCAGCCCGGCGCGGCGGACCAGTCTGCTGATCGAAGAGTTCACCCTGGACCACTTCGCCTATGTGCTCTCCGACGGCGGCTTCAGCCTGTTCCTCCGAAACTCCATGCTGGTGGCGCTGGCCACGGTGCTGATCAGCGCGGTGCTGGCGCTGCTGGCCTCGGTCGCGGTGGCGCGGTTCCGGTTCCGGCTGCGCACCCAGCTGCTGATGATGATCCTGATCGTGCAGATGGTGCCGCTGGAGGCCTTGGTCATCCCGCTGTTCGTGCAGGTCCGGGATCTCGGGCTGCTCAATATGATGCTGGGGCTGATCGTGGTCTATGTGGCGCTGTCCGTGCCGTTCGGCATCTGGATGCTGCGCGGGTTCGTGGCCGCCATCCCGGTGGAGCTGGAGGAGGCGGCCTACCTCGACGGCGCCAGCTGGGGACGTATGTTCCGTTCGGTCCTGCTGCCGCTGACCCTGCCCGGACTCGTGGCCACCAGCATCTTCTCCTTCATCATCGCGTGGAACGAGTTCCTGCTGGCCATGACGCTGCTGGGCGGAGCCACGGACCAGTACACGGTCTCCATCGGGCTGCGGCAGTTCTTCGGCGAGCACTCCAACGAATGGGGCGCGATCATGGCCGCCTCCACGGTGATGACGGTGCCGGTGATGATCTTCTTCATCCTGGTGCAGGGACGGATCTCCGGCGGGCTGGTCTCCGGGGCGGTGAAAGGGTGAGTGATCCCGGACTGCGCCGACTGGTGGACTCCGTGCTCTGGCCGGGATTCCTGGGCACCGGCACCCCGGACTGGGTGCGGCGCCGCTGCGAGGACGGACTGGCCGGCGTCGTGCTCTTCGCGGGGAACCTCGGTGAGGAACTCGGAGGGGATGCTCTGGACCTGCCCGAGGGGTGCCTGGTGGGGATCGATGAGGAGGGCGGGACGGTGACCCGCCTGGACGCGGCGCGAGGGTCCCGAGAGCTGGGCGCGGCCCAGCTGGGCTCCCTCGACGACGTCGAGCTGACCCGCGCCATCGCGCGCAGGCTGGCCGTGCGCTCCGCCGGGGTCGGCGCGAACGTGGTGCTGGGACCGGTGGCCGACGTGAACACCGACCCGCGCAATCCGGTGATCGGCACCCGCTCCTTCGGGGCGGAGCCGCAGCTGGTCAGCCGGCATGTGGCCGCCGCCGTCAGAGGGATCCACGACGTCGGCGCGGCCTGTGCGCCCAAACATTTCCCCGGCCATGGGGACACCGACACTGACACCCATGTGGGACTGACGGTCTCCCGTGCCGCGCTCGCCGACCAGGCGGAGGTGCATCTGGCGCCGTTCGCCGCAGCGGTCGCGGCCGGGGCCCGCATGATCATGACGGCCCATCTGGTGGTCCCCGGCTGGAGCCGACAGCCGGCCACCGCGTCCCCGGACGTGCTCGCCCAACTGCGGGACATGGGCTTCGCCGGGGCCATCGTCAGTGACGCCCTGGACATGGGTGCGATGCGGGCGAGCTTCGGCGGCCAGGCTCCGGTGGTCGCTCTCGCCGCGGGCTGTGACCTGTTGTGCCTGGGCAACCCGGCGAACCCGGGCTCCTCCGGCGATGCCGAGGCAGACCTGCTCGCGGCCGAGGATGCCGTCCTGGCTGCACTGGCCGACGGCACGTTGCCGAGTCGGCGCCTCGAGGAGGCGGCGGGCCGGGTGACCGACCTGGCGCAGCAGGTGGGCGGGCCCTCGGAGATCGCCGCGTCCCCAGCCGCCGTCCCCGGCTCGGCGCTCGCGCACGCCGTGGCGGCCACGACGCGCACCGGCACATGTGCGCCGATGCCCGGGCCGCGTCTGGTGCTCGACGGGCGGGGTGCGGCCAACCGGGCAGCCGGCCGGTCGGCGCCGCAGGCTGGTGACCTTCTGGCCCGCGGGGGAGACGTGCGGGCGGCGGATCGTGCCGCCGTCGTCGTCGCCTCACCTGTGCGCCCGGGAGACGGGTGCGGATCCATCCCGGACGGCGCGCCGGTGGTGATCCTGGTGGACCGGCTCAGCAGTCCGGAGCAGAGGGCGCTGCTGCAGGACCTCGCCGCGACGGTCGGTCCGGATCGGGCCGCGGTGGTGGACCTCGGGGCGCCGCCGCCGGAAGGGCACGGCGGCGCGGGGCTGCCGGTGCTCCACGTCAGAGCCTCCAGCCGGCTGGCCGTCGAAGCGGCGGACGACCTGCTGGCCCGTGGATGGCGGGCGTCCTGATGTGGCGCCCGCCCGGCGAGCCTGCTCTAAGCTGGAAGGCATGTCTGTGCAGAACGTCGAACGGGTCGAGGCGGGCTATGCCGCCCTGCGTCCGGGCTACCTCCCCGCCGATGAGGCCAGGTGGGTCCCGGAGCACGGCAAATCCGTCTACCGGTCCTCCTTCGAACGGGACCGGGCCCGGCTGCTGCACTCTTCGGCGCTACGGCGCCTCGGCGCGAAGACCCAGGTGGTCTCGCCCGACGCCGACGACTTCGCACGCACCCGGCTGACCCACTCCCTGGAGGTCGCCCAGGTGGGTCGTGACCTTGGTCGGATGCTGGGCTGCGATCCCGACGTCGTCGACGCCGCCTGCCTGTCGCACGACTTGGGCCACCCACCGTTCGGGCACAACGGCGAGAACGTGCTCAACGAGCTCATGGGGGACGCCGGCGGTTTCGAGGGCAACGCCCAGACGCTGCGGCTGCTGACCCGGCTGGAGACCAAACGGTTCCACCCGGACGGCCGCTCCGCAGGATTGAACCTGACACGGGCCTCCCTCGACGCCGCAGTGAAGTACCCGTGGCGCCAGCACGAGGCGCCCCTGAAGCCGGATGGGACACGCAGCCAGAAGTTCGGCGCCTATGAGGATGACGTCGACGTCTTCCGGTGGATCCGCCAGGGGGTGGAGGGCCGACGACAGTCCATGGAGGCCCAGGTGATGGACGCCGCCGATGACATCGCCTACTCCGTCCATGATGTGGAGGACGGCATCTTCTCCGGCCAGTTCCAGCTGCGCTTCCTGGAGGTGCCGCTGCAGCGCAAGCGCGTGGTGCAGGTGACCAAGGAGTGGTACCTGCCGCAGACCGAGGAGGATCGGATCGAGGAGGCCTTCGACCGCCTCGCCGCCACGGAGGGCTGGGTGCGGGAGTCGGACGGCTCACGGCGCTCCCTGGCCGCGCTGAAGAACATGACCAGCGAGCTGATCGGGCGGTTCTGCGGTGCCATCTACTCCGCCACTCGTGAGGCTCACGGGGACCACCCGCTGGTCCGCCACGAGGCGGATCTGGTGGTGCCCGAGGAGACCCTGGTGGAGATCTCCGCCATGAAGGGCCTGGCTGCGGCCTACATCATGACCTCCGAGCAGCAGAAGCCGGTCTATCTGCGGCAGCGCGAGGTGCTCGAAGGGCTGGTGGGTCTGCTCTCCGAGACTGAGGACCGCTACCTGGAGCCCATGTTCAAGCAGGACTGGCGGGAAGCCGCCGACGACACGGCCCGCCGACGCGTGATCGTCGACCAGATCGCCTCCCTGACCGACGGGGCCGCCCTGGAGTGGTACTACGCCCTGGTGCAGGGCAAGCCGTTCACCAACCGGCTCTTCGGCTGAACGGGCCGGTTCAGGGGGCCGCGGCCTCCTCTTCGGAGCGCAGCACGCAGAACTGATGGCCCTCCGGATCGGCGAAGACCACCCAGCCGGAGCCTGGGCCATGGATCCCGCGACGGTCCGCCACCTCCACCGCGCCCAACGCGCGGACCCTCTCGATCTCCGCGTCGCGTCCGCCCTGACGCGGACGCAGGTCCAGATGGGCCCGCGGGGTTCGGGAAGCGTCGACCTCGTCGACCTCGAGGAACAGCAGACGGTGCCCGGTGACGGGGTCGACGATCATGCAGTGGTCGTGGCCCGGCTTGTTGGGGTCCCCGGGGACGTCGGTGTAGTCCAGCAGCCGTTTCCACCATTCGGAGAGCGCGTAGGCGTCTGTGCAGGAGAACGTGGTGTGGGAGACGAAACAGGTCATGGAGGCAGGCTAGGGCCCGCACGCGAGCGGGGGAAGGTCGGTAGACTCGGAAGCTGCGCGGGGTGCCGCACATGGCGCCCGCCTATGATGCCCGCACGTCCCCGATACGTCATGGTGGAGACCCGATGGCCGACCAGAACACCCTGACCCTGCTCAGCGCCGAGGAGCTGCGCCGCATGATCGACGACGGCGCCGACCCTGTGCTGATCGACGTGCGCACGCCGGCGGAGCATCGCAGCGCACACCTCCTTGGGTCCCTGCTGGTGCCTGACGAGCTGGTGAGCCGCGAGGCCCAGCGGTTGGCCGACGCGCTCGCCGCCGTCGACCGCCCCGTGGTGCTGCTCTGTCAGGCCGGGCCTCGGTCCCAGCAGGCGCAGCAGGCGCTGAGCGCGGCCGGGCTGACGGACTCTCGGGTTCTCTCCGGCGGACTGAACGCCTACCGGGCGACGGTCGGAGACGACGCCGTCGAGGTCGGCGAGGGCCCCTGGGCGATGGAGCGGCAGGTGCGGATGGCGGCCGGTTCGCTGGTGCTGGCGGGCCTGCTCGGCGGCCGTCTGCTGAGCCCCAAGGCTCGGGTGGTCTCCGGCGCCATCGCCTCAGGGCTCGTCTTCTCGGCGGCCACCAACACCTGCGGGATGGCGAAGGCGCTCGCCCGGATGCCCTGGAACCAGAGTCCGCAGGGGCCCGTCCGGATCGAGGACGTGCTGCAGGAGATCGAGGCGGTCGGCGCTCCCGCCTGACCCGCCTGATCCGCCTGATCGATCGGACCTGGCGGCACCCTTCAGGCGCGCTGGGGAGACCGAGTGATGTCTGCTGTGACGACGTCGTAGGCGGCGAACAGCGTCGCGGAGTCCACGAAGAGGCTCAGCCCCGGTGCACCCGCGCCCATGGCGATGCGCCCGCTGATGGATTCGTCGGCATAGATCGGCCAGCGCGTGCCGTCTGCGGCCGCCGCTCCGAAGGGCGTGATGGTGCCCGGGCGGTACCCCGTGGCCTCCACCGCCTCCTCGGGGGCGGTCATGGACATCTTCTTCATCCCGGCGAGCCGACGCAGCCTCGCCCAGTCGACCTGGCGGTCTCCGGGGATCAGCGCCAGCACATAGGTGTGGTCGCGGGCAGTCTGGGTGACCTTGGCCCTGGCCACCAGGGTCTTGACGATCTGACGTGGTTCGACCCCGATGGTCGCCGCGGCCTCCTCCAGGGACTGTGCCGGTCCGCGGGACACGAGCTCGACGTCCACCCCGTGGGCCTCGGCGTCGGCGAGCAGCCTGTCCACGGAGGTACGCTCGGCTGCGGAGAGCCCGACGGCGGCGTCGAGGGCCGGCAGGCGGGGGCCGGGCTGATCGGTGGTCTTCTCCATGGTCTGATCAACCCGGCCGGACGCGAGGGGATTCCCGGGGTCGAGGGATCAGGCGGCGGCCAGCACCAGAGTTGCGAAGCCCATGTGGCCGTGGTGCCCGCGAAGCCAGGCACGTCGGCCGGCGTCGAGCCTGTCGCGCAGCTCACCGGCCTGCGGGTGGTCCGGGTTCTCCAGCAGCCACAGCTCCTGGTTGCGCGTCATGCCGCATTCGAAGTGGTTCCACTCGTCGTCGGTGGCCTCATGCAGGTCCAGCAGGCGCCAGCCCGCTCCGGCAGCGGCTTCGACGACGTCGGGCAGCAGCTGGCTGTCAGCCGCAGAGGCGCCCTCCCACATGTGGTCGAAGCGGTCCTGGCTGGGCACCTGGGTCCAGTGGTCTACGCCGAAGAGCAGACGGCCGCCGTGGACGGTCAGCGCCCGCAGCCGCTGGAGCGCCTCCGCCGGTGAACCGCCCAGCGCATGCCAGGCCCCGAGGCAGATCACGGCCTCGGTCGGGTCGGTGAGCTCCTCCGTGAGCTCGCCGGCGTCCTGGACGCGCAGCTCCACGCGGTCCTGCACGCCCAGCTGCCGGGCACGCTCCTGCCCGCGGACGATGTCCATCTCCTCAAGGTCCACGCCGATGCCGTGGCTGCCTGGCAGCGCCATCACGGTGCGGAGCAGCTGCTCGGCCCAGCCGCAGCCGACGTCGAGCACGGTGCGCGGCGATACCTCGGTGAGCTCAGCGATGAGCTGCTCGGATCGGGCCACGCTCATGGGGGAGCCGAAGGTCAGGTCCAGCCCGTTGACGGGAGGCGGGGAGGCCCCGACGGCGGGGTCCTGCGAGCTCTGCGTCTCAGTACCAGTCATGAGGGCCGACCCTAGCCTGGCCTGGGGCGACAGGGAACCCTCGGTCTGTCGTGGGATCTGGGCTGCTCGCGCGAGCTGCGCGCCGCCGGGTCCCCGCAGTCCGCCTGTGGAAGGCCCAATCCAGGATTTGCTCGAACTGGCTAGAGTTGACGTGTGGCCGGACTGATCAAGCGTGAAGACATCGACGCCGTGCGCGAGCGTGTCGACCTGCGTGAGGTCGTCGAGCAGTACGTGACCCTCAAGGGAGCCGGCATCGGCTCCTGGAAGGGCCTGTGTCCGTTCCACGACGAGCGCACGCCGAGCTTCCACATCCGCCCGCACGTGGGCACCTACCACTGCTTCGGCTGCGGGGAGTCCGGCGACGTCATCGCCTTCCTGATGGCCATGGAGCACACCTCCTTCCAGGAGACGGTGGAGCGGCTCGCCCATAAGGCCGGCATCACGCTGCGCTATGAGGACGGCGGGACGGGCCCCACCAAGCAGGAGATCGGCCGGCGGCAGCGGCTGCTGGACGCCCACAAGATCGCCGACGAGTTCTTCCAGGCCCAGCTGCAGAGCCCGGAGGCGCAGATCGGGCGTGACTTCCTCACCGGGCGTGGCTTCACCCGGGAGCATGCTGAGCAGTTCAGCGTGGGATTCGCGCCGAAGAGCTGGGACGCGCTGCTGAAACACCTGCGCTCCAAGGGCTTCCGCGATGACGAGGAGCTGCGCCTCACCGGCTTGTTCTCCGAAGGCAACCGGGGCCTCTACGACCGTTTCCGGGGCCGACTGATCTGGCCCATCCGGGACATGACCGGCAACACCGTGGGGTTCGGCGGGCGTCGGCTCTTCGAGGACGACAAGGGGCCCAAGTACCTGAACTCCCCGGAGACCCAGATCTACAAGAAGTCCCAGGTGCTCTACGGCATCGAGATGGCCAAGCGGAACATCGCCAAGAAGCGCGAGCTGGTCGTCGTGGAGGGCTATACGGATGTCATGGCCTGCCATGTGGCCGGCGTGGACACCGCGGTGGCCACCTGCGGCACCGCCTTCGGGGAGGGGCACGTGAAGATCTCCCGGCGGCTGCTCTCCGACGACGGCGGTGGGGGAGAGGTCATCTTCACCTTCGACGGCGACGAGGCCGGGCAGGCGGCGGCGCTGAAGGCCTTCAAAGAGGACCACATGTTCCTGGCGCGCACCTTCATCGCCGTCGGGCCCGAGGGCATGGACCCCTGCGACGTGCGCCAGCATCGCGGCGACGAAGCGGTGGAGGAGCTCATCCGCTCCCGCCGTCCACTGTTCGAGTTCGCCATTCGCGCGGGCATGAAGGACTACGACCTCTCCACGGTGGAGGGGCGGGTGGGGGCGCTGCGCTATGCGGCCCCCGTGGTGGCCAGCATCAAGGACTCGGCCCTGCGTCCCGCCTACACCCGCGAGCTGGCGGGGTGGCTCGGCATGGACATGGACGAGGTCTCCCGGGCGGTGAGCCGGTCCCACGGCCAGGCGCCCCAGATGGGCGGGGGACCACGGCGTCGGCAGCAGAGACCCGACGACGGCGGTGGCGAGCGAGTGCGCCGGCCGGATGCGCGTCGGCCGGGCGTGAGTCGGGCCGAGCCGCATCGTACGGCATCCCGACAGCAGGGCCCCCCGGAGGGCGGGCCCGAGACCTCGTGGGACGTACCTGAGGACGTCTACGTGGATGGCCCCCCGCCCGAAGCCTTCGGTCCCGAGGGCCACGGTGGCGCCGTGGCCGGGCAGGGCTCTGAGCCGCAGGGCCAGCACTTCCCCCGCCCGGACACCCGAGACCCGGCGGTCATGATGGAGCGGCAGGCTCTCGAAGTGATCCTGCAGCACCCCACGCGTCTGACCGCGGAGCAGTGGGAGGAGATCTTCACCGTCCGGTTCACCGCGCCGGCCCACGCGGCCGTCCATGCGGGGATCCGCAGTGCGGCCGCCTCCGCCACCGACCCCCGCAACTGGGTCAGCGCGGTCAGCGACGAGGTGCCGCAGCCGCTGCGCTCGCTGGTGGGGGAACTGGCCGTGGCTCAGCTCCCGGCTCGCACCGAGGATGATGTGGAGGTCTACTGCCAGTCGATCCTCAACCGTCTGGTGGAGCTGCAGATCACGCACCAGAAGGCCGACCTGCTGGGCCGGCTCCAGCGGATGGACCCGACGGACGACCCCGAGGAGTACCAGCGGCTGAACCGGGAGGTCATGGAGCTGGAGCGGCGTCGTCGTGCTCTGCGCGCTGAGGAGTGAGGGCTCTGCGCGCTGAGGAGTGAGGGCTCTCGAGGTCGATGTGAGCGAGATGTGAGGGCGGTCTGGCAGAGTCGGATCCGTCCGAGGCAGAGCGGACAGGCGATCGGACTCCCGACTCCGGACGGCGTCTCTGCGGTGGCGCCGACTCTGGGCCCTTCGGGGGAGCCTCCGGTCTCCGCCTCCGCGTCCGGCCGGCGATCACTCCTGTGCGCTGGCCCGACGCCGACGGGCGCTCGGCCGCCACAGGGGTGCGGCGGTCGGGCGCCCGATGAGGGGCCTGGAGGCGTCGTCGACGTCTCGGCATGTGACCAATCCCGTGCTCCAGATCTCATCGAGTCATGCCCTCTTGGTAACGTGGAGGACGTTTCTGCGTGACGACGGGGTCGCGCGGACCTCCACCATGTACCCCTCGCGGAGCCTCTCCGCGGCCAGACAGAGGAGATTCGCATGCCCCATCAGTCCATCGCGCCTGCGCACGCCCGCATCGCCGCCACGCATGAGATCCCCGAGGCCATGCGCCGGGACGTCGGCCTGCTCGGCGAGTTGCTGGGGCAGGTCCTCACCGAGTACGGCTCCGCAGGACTTCTGGAGGACGTCGAGGCGCTGCGCGAGCTGACCATCGCCGCCCTGGAGGACCCCGACGGCGCCATCCTCGCCCAGGCCGAGGAACTCGTGGCGTCCTTCTCCGCGGACCGCGCCAAGGAGGTCGCCCGGGCCTTCACCTGCTACTTCCTGCTGGCGAACCTCGCCGAGGAGCAGCACCGGATCCGCACGCTGCGTGCTCGCGACGGTGAGATCCCCCTGCAGGACCAGCAGCCGGCGGACTCCGTCGCCGCGGCCTTCGCCCACCTCCGGGACGAGGTCGGCCAGGAGGAGGCGGAGCGGCGCCTGAAGGAGCTGCGCTTCCACCCGGTGCTGACCGCGCACCCCACGGAGGCGCGGCGCAATGCCATCGCCGCCTCCGTGCGCCGCGTCGGCCAGTTGCTGGACGACCGGGACGACCCCCGCATGGGCACCGGCGCTCTGGCCCAGAACCGCCGCGAGCTGCTCGAGGAGATCGACAACATGTGGCGCACCGCCCAGCTGCGGGTCTCCAGCCCGTCTCCGCTGGACGAAGTCCGCACCGCCCTGTCCGTCTTCGACTCCTCGTTCTCGAAGGTCTTCACCCAGGCGTACCGCCGGATGGACGACTGGCTGCAGGGTGAGGCCGGCGGCACGGAGGCGCCGAAGGCTCCTGCGTTCATCCGCCTGGGCTCCTGGATCGGCGGGGATCGGGACGGCAACCCCAATGTGACTGCCTCGATCACCCGCGCCGCCGTCGCCCAGGCCGCCGACCGTGTCCTGGGCGACTTGGAGGCCCGGGCCCGCACCGTCGGGCTCGCCCTGACCCTCGACGACCGCTACACCCCGCCCAGCGACGGTCTGACCGCCCTGTGGGGTCGCCAGCGGCAGCTCTCCGAGGAGCTCACCGACCAGGCCGTCCAGCACTCCCCGCGAGAGCCGCACCGTCAGGTGCTGCTCGCGGTCGCCGGGCGGCTGGCCGCCACCCGAGCCCGCGATGCCGACCTGTCCTATGAGTCGCCGCAGGAGCTGGTCGCCGACCTGAAGGTGGTGCAGGATTCTCTGGCAGCCGGTGGGGCCAAGCGTGCGGCCTACGGCGATCTGCAGGAGCTGATCTGGCAGGTGGAGACCTTCGGCTTCCACCTGGCCGAGCTGGAGGTGCGCCAGCACTCCAAGGTGCATTCGCAGACGCTGGCCTGGCTTCAGGACCCGGAGGGAGTCGAGAAGACGGCGGTGCCCGGGGAGGAGGTCATCGAGACCTTCCGGGCGATCGCCTCGGTGCAGCAGCGCTTCGGCGTCGACGCCTGCCGCCGGTACATCGTCTCCTTCACCCAGTCCGCGCAGAACCTCGCCGACGTGTACACCTTGGCGGAGAAGGCCCTGGGTGGAGCGGAGCACGCACCGGTGCTGGACGTCATCCCGCTGTTCGAGACCTACGAGGACCTGCAGAACGCGCCGAGGATCCTTCAGGAGATGCTGCAGAACCCGGCCGTGCAGCGCCGCCTGGAGCAGACCGGGCGTCGCCTGGAGGTCATGCTCGGCTATTCCGACTCCGCCAAGGACGTGGGGCCGGTCGCGGCCACCCTGGCGCTGTACGAGGCGCAGGAGAAGATCGCGGCCTGGGCGGTGGAGAACGGCATCACGCTGACCCAGTTCCACGGCCGCGGTGGGGCGCTGGGCCGCGGCGGTGGCCCTGCCAATCGTGCGATCCTCGCCCAGCCGCCGCATTCGGTGGACCTGCGCTTCAAGGTCACCGAGCAGGGCGAGGTGATCTCCGCCCGCTACGGCAACCCGGAGATCGCGCTGCGCCACATCGAGCAGGTCGCCGCCGCCACGCTGATGGCCTCCGCGCCGTCCACGGAGCGGCGCAACGCGGAGGCCGCCCGTCGCTTCGCGCCGCTGGCCCAGCAGATGGACGCGGTCTCCCGGGAGCGGTTCCACGGCCTGGTCGACGCCGAGGGCTTCGCCCCGTGGTTCGCGCAGGTGACCCCGCAGGACGAGGTCGGCCTGCTGGCCATCGGCTCGCGTCCGGCCAAGCGGGGGCTCTCGGTGGAGTCTCTGGAGGACCTGCGGGCCATCCCGTGGAACTTCGCCTGGGCGCAGGCGCGCATCAACCTCACCGGCTGGTACGGGCTGGGCTCGGCCCTGGAGGCGGTGGGCGACCTGGATCAGCTGCGCTCCGCCTATGCCGACTGGCCGCTGTTCCGGGCGCTGATCGACAACATCGAGATGTCGCTGGCCAAGACGGACCGGCGCATCGCTGAGCGGTACCTGCGGCTCGGCGACCGTCAGGATCTCGCGGAGCTCGTCCTCGAGGAGCTGGATCTGACCACCAAGTGGGTGCTGGCCATCACCGACCAGTCCCGCCTGCTGGAGGACCACCGCGTGCTCGGGCGTGCCGTGGAGCTGCGGAACCCGTATGTGGATGCGCTCTCCCTGCTGCAGCTGCGCGCGCTGCAGGCGCTGCGGACCCAGGACCACGACGGCGCCGACGTCGATGACCCCCGGAACCTTCTGCTCATCACGCTCAAGGGTGTGGCCGCCGGCCTGCAGAACACCGGCTGATCCGCCGGGTCCGTCCGGCCTTCGCCGCCTCGAGCTGCCCCGTGAGCCGCCGTCGAGGGGAGCAGTGCGCGAACCCCCTGTGGCAGACTCGTGCCGTCGGCCGCTGCGGTCCGCTCCGGAGCGGCTGGGGAGCGGAGGAGGGGTCGGATGGGACGGATCGGGGCAACGGCTCTCAGGGCATCGGCCCTCGGTGCGGGGGCGGTGCTGGTGCTGAGCGGCTGCGGGATCTCCGACGGCACCGACATCGCCGCGGTGCTGACCGACGAGGACTTCATCGACGGTGAGGTGAACTGCGGGGACGCGTCAGTGGACGTCACCACGGAGTTCACCTGCTTCGTGGACGGCCTGTCGGTCGGGCAGCCGTCCGGCAGCTCGGTGCTGGAGGTGACCTACCTCAGCGATGACGAGATCCTCGTGGAGGGCGCGTCCATCGACCCTGCCGGTCCGGGGGACTCTCTGTACCGCCGTCTGGAGCCCGGCCTGGTGCAGCTGACTGAACCCCCTGGGCCGTCGGCTGAAGCCGACCACCCGGGTGAGGAGGGGACCCTCTTCACCCCAGGGGCAGGACTGGTGGTCGAGAGGGTCGGAGAGCTCACCGCCGCGTCGGCGCAGATGCTGGACCAGGGAGATGACGAGGATCGTGCCGTGGCCTCCTTCCCCGCCGTGGGGGAGGAGCTGCTCCTGCTGGAGCTCTTCGCACAGGAGTGGGAGTGGCCGGGAGGTGAGGGTCTGGACGAGCCTGCGATCCTCTGGCTGGAGGTCGACGGCCGACGCACCCAGGTGCTGACCCTGGACGATGCCGTCGCGACGGTGGGCGGACAGGGCCTGCTGATCTCCGTGCCGGAGGAGGCCCCGGCGGCCCTGGTCCTCGAGTTCGAGGGCCATGATCAGCGCGTCGATGCCCGCACCGGGCGGCGTCAGCTGCCGGAGGACGATCCTGCAGCGGGCTGGTACAGCCTGGACCCGGTGCATCCGCACCAGAGCCTCATCTGGAACCCCGAGGCCATCGCAGGAGAGCAGGATGTGGACGGCCTCGAGGACCGGCTGGTGGTCGATCCGTGGATCACGGAGGCAGGTCTGCACGGCTGGACCCCGGAGCACGGCTGGGCGGACCCGGGGGAGGCCTGGCTGAGCATCGAGATGGGCCTGGGCCTGTACCCGGAGGGCACCGAGTGGGCCTTGCGCGCATTCGAGGCCGCCGCCGTCGAGCTCGAGCTGCTCCTCACCGTGGACGGCGAGGAGCACGTCATGCTCCTGACCGAGGAGGTCGAGGACCCGGGGCGTGATGCCTGGACCTCCGAGGTCGTCGTGGCGATCCCTCCGGCCACGGATGAGATCCTGCTCCGCCTCGAGGGTGAGGTGGAGGTCTTCGACCTCGACCGCGACGAGACCGTCGGCTCGGTGGAGGTTCTGACCGAGGACGAGGTGCTCTTGCCGCCACGTGCCGCGGAGAACGGGTGAGTCAGGGACTGCTGGGTGTGGTCGGGAGTAAGATGGGCCCCATGACAGTTACCTCTGGCAACCGTTCCGTGCAGCCGCTCATCGCCCCTGACGCCGACCCGCATCTGTGGTTGGAGGAGGTCACCGGCGACGACGCCCTGGCCTGGGTGCGGGCGCGCAACGCCCGCGCCGAGGAGGAGCTGGTCGACGACACCTTCGAGGCTCTGCAGTCCGACATCCGCGAGATCCTCGACGCGAGCGACCGCATCCCCGTGGTGTCCCGCCGCGGAGCGCACCTCTACAACTTCTGGACCGACGCCGAGCACCCCCAGGGTATCTGGCGCCGCACCACCGAAGAGTCCTACCGCACGGACGAGCCCGAGTGGGACGTGTTGATCGACCTCGACGAGCTCTCCGCCGCCGAAGGCGTGACCTGGGTGTGGCACGGCGCCACCGTGCTGCGGCCCCGGCAGGACGGCGAGCCGTGGCGGCACGCTCTGGTCTCGCTGTCCCGGGGCGGCTCGGACGCCGACGTCACCCGAGAGTTCGACCTTGTTGAGCGCCGATTCGTGGATCCCGAGGAGGGCGGATTCGCCAAGCCCGAGGGCAAAGGCTCCGTGAGCTGGATCGACGCGGACACCGTCTACATCAGCACCGATCACGGTGAGGACGCCGTCACCACCTCCGGGTATCCGCGCGCCTGCCGCCGGTGGCGTCGCGGCACGCCCCTTCAGGAGGCTGAGACGGTGGTCTCCGTGGAGCCCGACCACATGGTGGCCGCTGCCGGACACCTCGGCACCCCAGGGTTCGAACGCGACATCGCGGTGCGCGTGCTGGGCTTCTATGACCGGGAGACCCTGCTGATCGACGACGGCGGCCTGCGTCGTGTGGAGGTCCCCACCGATGTGCGGGTCAGCATCCATCGCGATCTCTTCCTGTTCATGCCCCGCACCGAGACGACCCTGCAGGGGCAGACCTTCCCCGGCGGTTCGCTGGTGGTCGCCGACATCGACGACTTCATGGCCGGCCGAGCCGAGCTGACCGCGCTGTTCACCCCGGACGCCTCCACCTCGCTGCAGGACGTCACCGCCACACCGCAGTGCCTGGTGCTGACCGTCATGCAGGACGTGGTGCACCGGCTGGAGGCCCATGTCCGCACCTCGCAGAGCCCCACCGACTGGCGCCGGTCGCCGGTCTTCGAGGACCTGACCGGCACCCTGTCCGTGGCGGCGGTGGACCCGGAGGAGTCCGAGCAGGTCTGGATCACCTCCGAGGACCACCTCAAGCCCACCACTCTGCACCTGGGGGACCTCTCCGGGCTGCTCGACGGCGGGCAGGAGACGCACGAGGCGCTGAAGTCCGCTCCGGAACGCTTCGACGCCTCCGGCCTGACCTCGGTGCAGCGTTTCGCCACCAGCGATGACGGCACGCGGGTGCCCTACTTCCTGATCGGCCCGCAGGAGCTGCTGGCCGAAGGCTCCGGCGCGGCGCCGCGGCCCACGATGCTCTACGGCTACGGCGGCTTCGAGATCTCGATGACCCCGGGCTATCTGGGGGTGGTCGGCAAGACCTGGCTGGAGTCGGGCGGAGTCTACGCGGTGGCCAACATCCGCGGCGGCGGCGAGTACGGCCCGGACTGGCACCGTGCTGCGCTGCGGGAGAACAGGCATCTCGCCTATGAGGACTTCGCCGCCGTCGCGAAGGACCTGGTGGCCACCGGCGTCACCACGGTGCCGCAGCTGGCCTGCCGCGGAGGCTCCAACGGCGGCCTGCTCACCGGGAATATGCTCACGCAGTATCCCGAGCTGTTCGGAGCGGTGGTCATCCAGGTGCCGCTGCTGGACATGAAGCGATTCTCCCATCTGCTGGCCGGAGCCTCCTGGCGCGCCGAGTATGGGGATCCGGACACTGAGGACTGGGAGTTCATCCGGGGCTTCTCTCCCTATCACCTGCTGCAGGAGGGGCGTCGATATCCGGCGGTCCTGCTGACCACCTCCACGCGGGACGACCGGGTCCACCCGGGGCATGCCCGCAAGATGACGGCAGCTCTGGAATCCCTGGGGGCCGATGTGAGGTACTGGGAGAACACTGAGGGAGGACACGGCGGCGCCGCCAGCCCTGAGCAGCAGGCCCGGCTCAACAGCTTCATCTACCGGTTCCTCCAACGGCAGCTCAGCTGATCCCGCGCCGGAAGCTCTCTCCAGGGCTGCGGGCGGTGCGCCGGGGACGCCGGACGCACTGGGAATCTGAGTACGGCGTACGGTATGCTGTCCGGGTCCTCCTCACCACCCTGCTGGAGAAAGGAGCACGCATGAGCGTGCCGACAGCGGATCCGGCCGTCGAGACCCGCGGCCTGGTCAAGAGATTCGGCGACAACACCGCCGTGGACGGCGTCGATCTCTCCATCCCCCGTGGGGGCATCTACGGAGTGCTGGGGCCCAACGGCGCCGGCAAGACCACCGTGATCCGGATGCTCGCCACCCTGCTGCGTCCCGACGGCGGCGAAGCCCGCGTGCTGGGTCATGACGTCTTCGCTGAACCCGCGACCATCCGCGAGAAGATCGCCCTGACGGGTCAGTTCGCCTCGCTGGACGAAGACCTCACCGGCATCGAGAACCTCGTGCTGCTGGGCCGTCTGCTCGGGTTCCCCGGCCGGACCGCGCGGCGCCGGGGCCACGAGCTCCTGGAGGCCTTCGGGCTCGCCGAGGCGGCGGGTCGCCAGGTGAAGAAGTACTCCGGCGGCATGCGCCGTCGCCTGGACATCGCGGGCTCCCTGCTGGTCACCCCGGAGCTGATCTTCCTGGACGAGCCCACCACCGGGATCGATCCACGGTCCCGGAACCAGGTCTGGGACATCATCCGGACCCTGGTGGGGGCCGGCACCACTGTGCTGCTGACCACCCAGTACCTGGAGGAGGCGGACCAGCTGGCGGACCGGCTGGCCGTCATCGACCACGGTCAGGTGATCGCCGAAGGCACGCCCGGCCAGCTCAAGGCGCAGGTCGGTTCCGGTGCGCTGACCGTCCGGGTGGTCGAGCCCGCAGACCGGGAGCAGGCGGCGGAGCTGCTGGCTCGCACGATCGAGGCCGAGGTCACCAGGGAGCCTGATCCGACGGCGCTGACCGCGCGGCTCAACGAGCGATCCCGGGCCGCAGCGGCCCTGAGCGCCCTGGAGGAGGCGCATATCGACGTCGAGACCTTCGCCCTGGGCCAGCCCAGCCTGGACGAGGTCTTCCTGGCGCTGACTGGGCATCGCGCCGAGCACGAAGGCGAAGAGGACGGGGCGGCCGCCGACGAGACCGACGGCGGCCGAGACGACCAGGCGGAGGCGACCATCCGATGAGCATCAACGCGACCACCACGCTGCACGAGTCCGAGCGGATCCGCCACATCCTGGTCAGCCCGGAGGACCGCCCCGCGCGGGCCGGTGCCTTCAGCGCCTCGATGACCTATGGCTGGCGCGCGCTGCTGAAGATCAAGCACGTCCCCGAGCAGCTCTTCGACGTCACGATCTTCCCGATCATGATGACGGTGATGATGACCTACGTGTTCGGCGGGGCCATCGGTGAGGCGATGGCGGGAGGCGACTCGCAGTCCGCCGTCGACGCCTACGTGCAGTTCCTGATCCCCGGGGTCTTCGTGCAGACGTTGGTGATGATCACCATGTACACGGGGCTGACCCTGAATCGGGACATCTCCAAGGGCGTCTTCGACCGCTTCCGCTCCCTGCCCACCTGGCGGCCCGCGCAGCTGGTGGGCGCGCTGCTCGGCGACCAGGTGCGCTACACCATCGCGGGGGTGATCATCCTGGTGGTGGGCGTCATCATGGGCTTCCGCCCCGGCGGTGGGCTGACCGGTGCGGTCGCGGCCTTCGCGCTGCTGCTGGTCTTCAGCTTCTGCCTGTCCTGGGTGTGGACCACGGTGGCGCTGCTGATGCGCACCGAGCAGGCCGCCATGGGGGTGTCCATGTTCATCCTGATGCCGCTGACCTTCGTGTCGAACATCTTTGCGGATCCGCAGACCATGCCGGGCCCCGTGCGGGCCTTCGCGGAGATCAACCCGGTCTCCACCGTGGTCGCCGCGGTCCGGGATCTCATGGACGGCACCTACGACGTCGGCGGCCTGACCATGGTGCTGGTCTACTGTGCGGTGCTGGTGGTGGTCTTCGGGCCGCTGTCCATGCTCATCTACAACCGGAAGAGCTGAGCGGCCCGGGTGTGCCCGGCGCGGCTCATTTGATGAAGCGGATGCTGATCGGATACCGGTAGGGACGCCTGTTGTAGGCGGCGATGGCCGCCATGATCCCGAAGACGATCGCGCAGACCCAGGCGATGAAGATGATCAGCGCGCCGATGAGGATGACGGTCAGGATGCCGCCGACCACATAGGCGATGAACAGCGTGATCTGGAAGTTCAGGGCCTCCTTGCCGTGGTCGTCGATCATCCGGCTGCGCTCGCGGAAGACGAGCCACACCACCAGCGGCACCAGCCAGGACAGGAACACGCCGCCGAGGTGGAGGGCCACGCCCCAACCCTGCTCCTCACCGGGGGTGAGCGGCCGCACAGGACCGGCCGACACCCCGCCGTAGGCGGACTGCTGCGGCTGTCCGGGCCCGGGCTGTCCGGGGTCTGCCGGGTGGGGCTGTCCCGGGGCGTTGTGGGCATCCTGCGGGTCCACGGGCTCAGGGCCCTGCCCAGTCGGGGGCTGTGTCATGGCTCCTCCTCGCATCGTGATGAGCGTCCAGGTGATGCTCAGCTTAGTGCGCGGGCGGCTCAGTGGATACGGTGGTCAGCATGCGAGAGCTGTCTGTGACCGAATCGGTGCCGGAGGACGTCGTCACCCTGGTCCGTGAGGCGCGCCAGGTGGTGGCGCTCAGCGGAGCCGGAATGTCCGCCGAATCCGGGGTGCCCACCTTTCGGGAGGTCCAGCGCGGTCTCTGGGAGCGGTTCTCCGCCGAGGAGCTGGCCACCCCGGACGCCTTCGAGGCGGATCCGGCCCTGGTGTGGACCTGGTATCGCTGGCGGCAGGCACTCATCGCCGCGGTTGAGCCGAACCCCGGGCATCGCGCGCTGGCGGCCTGGCAGCGCCACCTCGCCGACCAGGGCGGTTGGCTGGCGGCGGTCACGCAGAACGTCGACGACCTCCACGAACGTGCCGGCACGGACGTCCTGGCCCACCTGCATGGCAGCATCACCACCCATCGCTGCGCCGACTGCCAAGAGCCCGTCGAAGTTCCCGCCCCGGCCTACGACGGGTTCACAGTCCCGCCCGAGCCTGAGCAGCCTCCCCGCTGTCCGGCCTGCCAGGAGGGGCTCGCGCGCCCCGACGTCGTCTGGTTCTCGGAGATGCTCCCGGCGGAGGCCTTCGACGCCGCCACCGCCGCCATCCGCGCCAGCGACCTGGTGATCGTGGTGGGCACCTCCGGCATCGTGCAGCCGGCGGCGTCGCTGCCCCTGCTGGGCCTGGAGCGTGGCGTCCCGCTGATCGAGATCAACCCGGAGGAGACCGGGCTGACGGAGGTCATGGACTTCGCGATCCGCGGCCGCTCCGGCGAGGTCCTGCCCCGGCTGCTGGCCGCCGCCGGCATCCCTCTCGACAGAAGGTGACGCGTTGACGCTGTGGGAATCCGTGCTCCTGGGCGTGATCCAGGGGCTGTTCATGTTCATCCCGGTGAGCTCCTCCTCCCACCTGGTGCTGACCCAGCACTGGATGGCGGCGACCGGCTCGCCGCTGCCGTCTCCGGAGACCCCGGAGATGCTCCTGTTCAACCTGGTGGTCCACCTGGGGACGATGGTCTCCGTGGTGGTGGTGATGCATCGTCCTCTGGGGCGCCTGCTCTCCGGAACCCTCCGGGAGCTGCGGTGGTGGGCGCGACGTCGCACCCTGCGCCACATGATCCACCTGAAGCTCATGCTCTTCGGCGTGGTCACCACCGGGGTGACCGGCGTGCTGGGACTGCTGGTCCGCGAATACGGCACCGGAGTGTTCGCCACGCCGTGGGCGGTGTCGCTGATGCTGCTGGTCACCGGGGCGATCCTGTGGTGGACGGATTCGGTGCGTGAGACCTGGCGCGGCGCGGCGCAGATGACCATCTGGGTCGCGCTGCTGATCGGCCTGGCCCAGGCCGCCGCACTGTTCCCCGGGCTGAGCCGCTCCGGGCTGACCATCGCCATGGCGCTCGCCCTGGGCATGCACCGCAAGATCGCCGCACAGTACAGCTTCTTCGTGGCCATCCCGACCATCGTCGCCGCCACGGGCGTCCAGTCGCTCAGCCTGCTCGACCATCGGGGCCCGCTCGGGGTGGGCGTCGACGCCTATGTCGTTGCCTTCGTGGTCTCCGCCGTCGTCGGGGCCGGAGCCCTGTGGTTGGTGCTGCGCATGCTCTATCGGGGTCACTTCCGGGTCTTCGCGGTGTACGTGATCCTCCTGGCGATCGTGACCCTCATCCTCCAGCCGGACGATGACGCGCTCGAGCTCGCGGCTGCAGACGACGCGCCGACCGCCGTCGACGAGGAGGTGTCCCCGTGATCTGGCTCTACCTGCTCGCGATCGCGCTGCTGGGCGCCGTCGTCGTGCTGCTGACAGGCCGTGTCGAAGGAGCGGAGCCGCCTGCCGATCTGCCGCCCGGTGACGACGTCACGTCTCTCCTCGCCGCGCGAGAGGGCCGTCCGCTCACCGCCGACGACCTGCGCGGACTCCGCCTGGACCCGGCGTTGCGCGGATATCGCATGGACCAGGTGGAGGCCCTGCTGGACGCTCTCACCGCCCAGCTGGAGCAGGACTCCAGGGAGAGGGGCGAAGACACACCCGGGTGACAGGCGAAGATGTCGCGCTGATCAGGACGTTCACCGGCCGTCCGGGTGACATTCCTCCCATGTGGGGGATAATGGAGACGGATGTGTCACACATCCGCACAGAGGAACACCAGAAGGGAAGCACTCGATGGCTGCAATGAAACCGCGTACCGGCGACGGTCCTATGGAGGTAGCTCAGGAAGGACGCAGCCTCATCATGCGGGTGCCCATCGACGGTGGTGGTCGCCTGGTGCTGGAGATCAACGAGGAGGAGGCACAGGCCCTCAAGGAGTGCCTGGTCGACGCCGTGGGGGAGTGAACCCCCTGTCCAGGGCCTTCCGGCTCAGCGCTTGACGGCGACGAGCAGCCCGGTCCCGGTGCCGAGCATCGTGGTGACCAGGCGCTCGTCGTCGCGCACTGAGCGTTCCACCGCGCGCCTCCGGCGGGTGGACTCTTCCCGGACCGCGGGACGTGGCAGCCGGTCGTGGTCGAGGGCGTCGTTGACGGCCAGCAGCCCGCCCGGGCGCAGCAGGCGCACCCCCTGCTCCACGAACTCGTCGAGCCCCGGGCTGTCCGCATCCAGGTGCACGAGGCAGTAGCCGCCGCTGGTCAGGCGGGGAAGCACCTCCTCTGCGCGGCCGGTGATCAGGCGGGTGCGGGCCGAGGGCACCCCTGATTCCTTGAACGTGGTCCGCGCCGCCTGGAGATGATCGGCGTCGGGATCGATGCTGGTGAGCACCGCGTCCGGCGCGGCTCCGCGCAGCAGCGACAGTCCGGAGACTCCGACGCCGGTGCCGACCTCCACGAGCCCTCGGGCGCCCATGGCGGCGGCGAGCACCGTCAGGGTGGCGGCCACGCCCTCGCTCACAGGAGTGACGCCGAGGTCCTCTCCCCGGCGTCGGGCCGCCTCGAGGATGTGATCCTCAGCATGATGCTGTTCGGCGTACTCCCAGCTGGCGTGCTTGGCCGTCTGGGGACTGTTGAGGGCTTTCATAGATCCTTCCTGCGCTGACCTCGGGCTCTGCGGGAAGCGCCGAGGCGGGCCCGGACTCGGGGCCGGAGCGAGAGTCGCCGCCGGGCTCGTCCCCATCCTATAGAGCCGCGAGCCTTCTCAGGATATTCACAGCGTGCACCCAGACTCTGCTCTCACAATGGTCCCCGATGTCCCCGTCCGCCACGCGCCGTCACCTCAGCGACGACCGGTCAGCCAGGCCCCGAGCCGGCTGGCTGGTGGTGATGTGCCTCATGGTCGCCGTCATGGGGGCCGTCGTGGTGTTCGCCGCGGCATGGGTCCTCGGCGGCCGCGCCGTCTCCGCCCCGGCCTCCGTGGAGGCGCTGGCGCCCGCCGACGGCGGCGTCGGCTCCCCGGCCACGTCGGCCCCGGCCGGTGCCTCCGAGCCGCTGGTCCAGGCCGACGGGACCGCGCAGCTGCCCGGCGCCCTGACCACGACCACCGTCCACGAGCTGCGACTGGACCACCTGGACGACCTCAAGCCGCTCGGCTGGACCGTGGGGCACCTGGTGGACTTCGGCTTCGGCTTCGAGCCGCAGCGGCTGGAGACCGGGGTGGTCGACGGCGTCCGCACGGTGGAGCTGCAGCTGGCCGACGGAGCGGACCGCATCAGCGTGGCGGAGACCCGCCCGGAGTCAGAGGACGTCGGTCTCACCTCGCTGCGGGAGAAGCTGGCCCCCATCCTGGACGAGGATCTGGTGGAGCACCATCGGGTCACCCTGGGCACGGGGGAGGGCTGCGACCTCTTCGTCTCCCGGGCCGGGGACCGCTGGACTGCGGCGGTGGAGACGGACGACGCGCAGTATGTGATCACCTCGAATCTGGCCGAGTCCTCGGCGGAGCAGGTGGCGGACTGGGTGATGGCCTCCGACCGGGCTCGGGTGCAGATGCTGCCCACCGACCCTTCCGCCCGGGACCGTCTGGCCCGGGGCCTGGACGAGCTGTTCCGATGGAACGACTGAGTTCACGGTAGATTTGGTCTGTGCTTGGTATCAACGGTTACGAGCTCATCATCCTGGTGGTGCTCGCTCTGGTCATCCTCGGCCCGGAACGGCTGCCGCAGTATGCCCAGACGCTCGCTGAATGGGTCCGCAAGGCCCGGGGCATGGCTGAGGATGCCAAGAAGCAGTTCAAGGAGGAGACCGGGACCGACTTCGACGACGTCGACTGGAAGAAGTACGACCCCCGGCAGTACGACCCCCGGCGGATCATCCGCGAGGCGCTGGCTGAGGAGGTCGACACCACCCGGCGCGCCGTGGGGGAGGTGCGGGACGCGGCCCGTCTGGAGCCGCCTCGGCGCCCCCGGAACGGTGCAAGCGGGTCCCGCAGCAGCGGGTCCGGGGGCAGCGGCGCAGGAGCCCGCGGCGCGACGCCAGGAGCCCGCAGCACGACCGGGTCTGGCCGCGACGGCGGAGCCGCCCGCCGTGCCGGCACCGCTGGGGCCGCCCACCACCAGAAGTCCGCAGACCCCCGGGAGGTCTTCGGGGCCGGGAAGGACGCCAAGAGCTCGGGCGCACTGGCGGCCGGGCTGGCCGGTGCCTCCGTCGCCGGAATCACCGGCTCGGCCTCGCTCGACGACGGCGACGGTGCGGGATCGGCCGACACGCCCCCGACGCCGGCGCCCTTCGACGTCGACGCCACCTGAGCCGGGTCCGTCAGCTCACGGTC
This sequence comes from Nesterenkonia sp. K-15-9-6, assembly GCF_052656005.1. Classification (NCBI taxonomy): domain Bacteria; kingdom Bacillati; phylum Actinomycetota; class Actinomycetes; order Micrococcales; family Micrococcaceae; genus Nesterenkonia; species Nesterenkonia sp. K-15-9-6. The sequence continues at coordinate 29,278 of NZ_JBQYEY010000007.1, read as the reverse complement.
CGTCATCCGGTGGTCCCTCCGCCGGTGCCGGGTCCGCCGGCGCTCCCTCAGGTCGGACTCGAAACCTCTGAGGACACGTCCCTCTGACGCGCCTATCGTGTGGTCCACACCTTCAGCGGAGGGCGTTACACCGCTGGACGAGGCGAGGCCGGGAGGACCACATGGGTGAGGCGACGACGGAACGACGATTCATCAAGTCCCTGGGAAGTCTGGAGACGTTCTTCCTCGGATTCGGCGCGATGATCGGCTTCGGCTGGATCGTGCTGACCGGAGATTGGCTGAACAGCGCCGGCACGTTCGGCGCTGTGACCGCCTTCGTCATCGGCGCGATCATCATGGCACTGGTCGGGCTGGTCTATTCCGAGCTGGTCTCGGCGATGCCCCTGGCCGGCGGGGAGCACAACTACCTGCTGCGAGGCTTCGACCCGCGGTTGGCGCTGCTCGGCTCCTGGGGCATCGTGGGTGGCTACATCACCGTCGTCGCCTTCGAGGCGGTGGCCATCCCTCGTACGGTGGCCTACATCTTCCCGCAGGTGCATCAGATCCCGCTGTGGACGATCGCCGATTCCCAGGTGCACTTGACTTGGGCGCTCATCGGATCCGGCACCGCGGTGCTGCTGACCTGGCTGAACATCCGCGGCATCAAGCCGGCCAGCCTCTTCCAGACCTCGGTGATCATCTTCGTGGTGGTGGTGGCCGTGGTCATGCTGGCCGCCGCGATCTTCGGCGGGGAGCCCTCCCATGCGGAGCCTCTGTTCACCGGGGGCGGGGCCGGCATCATCGCCGTGCTGGTGATGGTGCCCTTCCTCTTCGTCGGCTTCGACGTCATCCCGCAGTCCGCGGAGGAGGTCAACCTTCCGGCCCGGAAGATCGGCCGCCTGGTGGTCGTCTCGGTGCTCGCCGCGGCCGCGTTCTACATCCTGATCGTGCTGACCACCTCGGTGGCGCTGCCGGCCACTGAGATGGGCGATTTCGATCTCGCGACCGCCGACGCCATGGCGGTGCTCATGGGCTCCCAGTTCTGGGGGAACCTGGTGGTGGCCGGAGGCCTCGCGGGTCTGCTGACCTCCTGGAACGCGTTCCTCATCGGCGCCTCCCGGCTCATCTGGGCCATGGCGAACTCGGGCATGCTGCCTGCATGGTTCGCCGTGCTGCACCGCCGCAACGGCACCCCGGTCAACGCGCTGCTGTTCATCGGCGGGATCTCGGTGATCGCCCCGTTCTTCGGTGAGGTGATGCTCGTCTGGCTGGTGGACTCCGGGTCGCCGAGCATCGTGATCACCTACCTGCTGGTCGCCCTGGTGTTCCTGGTGCTGCGCCGCCGCGAGCCGGACATGCCTCGGCCCATGAAGGTCGGCAGCGGCTCGCAGGCCGCAGGGACGGCCGTCGGCGTGGCCGCCGTCGCGTCCTCCGCGCTGATGCTGATCCTCTACCTGCCGGGCATGCCGGCGTTCCTGGAGCCCCAGCCCTGGATCATGTTCGGGCTGTGGTGGCTGCTGGGCATCACCTTCATGCTCCGCCTGCCCGGCGGGGTGACGCCCGGGCCCCGGGCGGAGGAGGACCTGCTGGCCGCCCTCGCCGCCCGGCGTCGTCGCCGCTCCGGCTGAGCGCCGGACGGATCAGATGGCCTTCAGGCTCAGCTTGCCGGCGCTGCGGGCCCTGAGCAGCTGCACCCCCAGCACGGCGATCACCAGGGCCACGCCGATCACGTCGTAGAGGACGTCGGCGGAGAGCATCATCACCGCGCCGACGGCCAGCACGAGGCGCAGATACCAGGCCATGACCACCATGAAGTGGCCCTCCAGCGCGACACCCAGCAGCAGCACCGCCACCAGGGCGGAGGCGACCACCGTCACTCCGGTGAGCAGGTCGACGTCGCGCAGCAGCAGGTCCGGGTTGTAGACGAACATGTAGGGGATCACGAAGCCGGCAGAGGCCAGCTTGAAGGCCGCCCCGCCGGTGGCCATGGGCTTGCCCCCGCTGATGCCAGAGGCGGCGAAGGCCGCCAGCGCCACCGGTGGGGTGATGTTCGCGAACAGGCCGAAGTAGAAGACGAACAGGTGGGCCACCAGGGGCTCCACCCCGAGCGTCGTCAGCGCAGGGGCTGCCATGGTGGCGGTGACGATGTAGGCCGGGATCGAGGGCAGTCCCATGCCGAGGACCAGGCAGGCCAGCATCGTCATCACCAACGTCCAGAACAGCACCCCGCCGGAGAGTTGCACGATCGCCGAGGCCAGCGTCACCCCGAATCCGGAGATCGTCACCACGCCCACGATCACGCCCACCGAGGCGCAGGCCACCGCGACGCCGAGGGCCGACCGGGTGCCGTCCTCCAACGCCTGGAGGACGTCCCGCAGACTCATCCGGCTGGTGCGCCGCAGCATGGCCACGGCGATGGTCACCAGGATGGTCAGGAACGCCGAGTACAGGATGGTGCGCCCGGAGAAGAACAGCATGTAGAGCAGGAACGCCAGCGGGATCAGCAGGTGGCCGCGGTCCTTGAGGACGCCCAGCACATCCGGCAGGTTCTCCTTGGCGATGCCCTGCAGCCCCATCCGGGTGGCCCGCAGGTGGATCTGTGCGATCAGGCTGACGTAGTACAGCAGGGCCGGGACGATGGCCGCCAGGGCCACGGTGGTGTAGGGGACGCCGATGGTCTCGGCCATGATGAAGGCCGCCGCACCCATGATCGGTGGGAGCACCTGGCCGCCGACGGAGGCGCTGGACTCCACAGCCCCGGCGAAGTTGCGGCTGTAGCCGATCTTCTTCATCAGCGGGATGGTGAACGCCCCGGTGGAGACTACGTTGGCGATGGCCGAGCCGTTGATCGAGCCCATGAACCCGGAGGCCAGGGTGGCGACCTTCGCGGGGCCGCCACGGCCCTGTCCGGCGATCGCTAGCGCGAGGTCGTTGAACATCTGGCTCATCCCGGACTTCGCCAGGAAGGCGCCGAAGAGGATGAACAGGAAGATGTAGGTCGAGGAGACGCCGATGGCGGTGCCGAAGATCCCCTCGGTGGTGGTGTAGAACTGGTCGGCCAGGGTGTTCCAGTCGTAGCCGCGGTGCCGCAGGAGTCCGGGCAGCTCGCGCCCGTAGAGTCCGAAGAGCACGAACAGCAGCGCCAGGATGGGCAGTGCCCAGCCGGTCACGCGGCGGGCGGCCTCCAGCACCAGCACCACCAGCAGGGTGGCCACCACGATGTCACTGGTGGTGAACCGTCCTGCCTGGAGCACGATCTGCTCGTAGTTGCTCCACATGTACCAGGCGGGCACCAGCGAGAGCAGCGCCAGGGCGGCATCCGGGATCCGCCACCACGCGGCCTGGGCCTTCCGGGAGGGCGGGTAGAGCATGAAGACCAGGAACAGGATCAGGCTGACGTGCAGCGACCGGTGGATCAGGGTGGGCGGCGCGCCGAAGTAGGCCGTGTAGAGGTGGTAGACGGCGGTGAAGATCGCCACCGCGCTGATCAGCAGCGCCAGGGGACGCCAGCGGGTCTGTCGGACTCGGGACTCGGCGTCGTACTTCGCGGCGGCCTCCGCGGCCTCCTGCTCGCGGGCGCGGCGCTCCTCCTCCGAGTCGGGGATGACCTCCAGGGTGCCGTCCGCGCTGATCGGCAGCTCTGTCGCGTCGGCGGAGGAGTCGTGCCGGACACCGCCCGGTGGACGCTCCGGGCCTGTCTCGCCGTCGTCGGAGGTCTTCTTCTCCCTGATCATGCTGGCCTCAGTTCTACGGGTTCATTGTCGGGAAGCTGCAGGGGGTCGAGGAGGTCGGTGTCCTCGTCGATGCCGATGCGGTAGTCCACCCGGTGCGAGTGGATCCAGCGGATCGCCTCGAAGGGGCGGTCGATCTCGGTGATGACCACCCTGCCGTCCTCCAGGGTGACCACGCCTTCGTCCAGGGGCATGCCGGCGCCGTACTCCTGGAACTCGGTGCGCACCAGCAGCAGCCCGTCGGCCTCGACGCGATAGCTGTCGGTCCACCGGGAGCGCTCGATGGAATGGACCCAGGAGTGGGTGACGACCGCTCCGGTCTCCACCGGCCAGGAGGCGTAGACCTCCTGCGTGCGCTGGTGACGGCAGATGAGCCGACGCTCCGAGCCGCAGGCGGTCAGCGCCGCCAGCACGCTCGGTGCGGCGATGACGACGGCGGCCGCCCCACCGACTCGGGTGAGCAACCGCCGTCGAGTCATGGCCGGGGCGCGGACGGAGCCCGGTGCGGACCGAGCTCCTCGCGCCGAGCCGAGGTCACTCGTCGTCGCCCTCGTCCTCAGCGTCGTCCTCAGCGTCGTCCTCAGCTGCGTCGTCAGCGTCATCAGCGTCGCCGTCCTCCGCGTCCTCGGCGCCGGTGTCCACACCCTGCTCCTCGAAGTACTGGGCGGCTCCGGGGTGCAGCGGGACGACCAGGCCGTCGGTGGCGGTCTCGAGCGTGATGTTCTCCGCCTCGGCGTGGGAGGCGTGGATGCGGTCGATGTTGTCGAACAGGGCGGCGGTGATGTCGTAGACCGCCTCCTCGCTCAGCTCCGAGGACGCCAGCAGGTGGTTGGTGACGCTGACGGTCTCCACGTCCTCCTCGTCCTGGTAGGTGCCCGCCGGGATGACGCTCTCGCCGAAGAACTCGTACTCGCTGAGCAGGTTCTCCCGGCCTTCCCCGTCGATCGGGACGGTGATGAAGTCCGTGTTGGTGGCGAGCTCGGTCAGCGACGGGTTCGGCAGACCCGAGGTGGCGAAGAGGGCGTCGATGTGTCCGTTGGCCATCTGGTCGGTGGCCTCCGCGTAGGACAGGTAGTCCTCGTTGATGTCGTCATAGGACATGTCGTAGGCGCCCAGGACCATCTGCGCGTTCAGCTCCACGCCCGAGCCGACGTCACCGACGGCCACATTGGCACCGGCGAGGTCCTCCACCGACTCGATGCCCGCGCCGTCCCGCGCGATGAGCTGCACGGTGTTCGGGTACATCGTCATGATCGCGAGCAGACCATCGCGGGGGTCGTCCTCGAACGGACCGGTGCCCTCGAGGGCCTGCACGGTGGCATCCCCCATGGTGAAGGCGATCTCGGCGTTGCCGTCGGTGAGCAGGTTGATGTTCTCCGCCGAGGCGCCGGTGGCCTGCACAGAGGTGTCGGCGCCGAGCTCGTCCGCGAGCAGGTCCGCCATCGTGGCGCCGATCTGGTAGTACACCCCGGAGGAGCCTCCGGTGGCGATCGTCAGGAAGTCGGCGTCCTGGCTGCCGACGTCCTCGCCGCCCTCGGCCGCGGAGTCGCCGTCGTCGCCGCAGGCGGTGAGCAGCAGGGCGGAGGCCGCCAGGACGGCGCCGGCCGTCCGGGCTCGAGGATAGGTGCGGGTCATGGTGTTCTCCCTCGTGGATCTACGGTGCTGGTGCAGGTGCGCAGCACGACGTCCTGTGATGCACAGCACCATCCTAGGCGAGAGGGGTCACCGGAGCAGGGATGACGAGCCGACGCTGTCGGCGCGGAAGGAGGCGGCGGCTCAGGCCGGGCCGAACGGCAGTCGACGTTCCGTCAGGCTCCGGGGCCGCTGGGCGAGCGCGGAGGCGATGCTGCGCAGCGCCGTGCCGGCGGGGGAGTCGGGTGCGGAGAGGACGGCGGGGGCGCCGTCGTCGCCGGCCTGGCGCAGGCCCGTGTCCAGGGGGACGCTGCCCAGCAGCGGAATCTCTCGCCCCAGCTGGTCGGAGAGCCGGTCGGCGACGATCTGCCCGCCGCCGCTGCCGAACAGGTCCAGGGTGCTGCCGTCCGGCAGCGTCATGGGTCCCATGTTCTCCACGACGCCGGCGACCTTCTGCTCGGTCTGGGTGCTGAGCGCCCCCGCCCGCTCGGCGATGGAGGAGGCGGCGGCCTGCGGGGTGGTCACCACCAGCAGCTCGGAGCCGGGCAGCAGCTGCGCCACAGAGATCGCGATGTCCCCGGTGCCCGGCGGGAGGTCCAGCAGCAGGACGTCCAGGTCGCCGAAGTGCACGTCGGTGAGGAACTGCTCCACGGCGCGGTGGAGCATGGGGCCCCGCCAGGCCACCGCCTGGTTGCCGTCCAGGAACATGCCGATGGAGATGGTCTTCACCCCGTGCGCCACCGGTGGCAGGATCATCTCGTCCAGGCGGGTGGGCCTGTCCGTGATGCCCATCAGGTCCGGCACCGAGAAGCCGTGGATGTCGGCGTCGATCAGCCCGACCTTCAGACCCTGGTCGGCCAGGGCACAGGCCAGGTTCACCGTCACCGTGGACTTGCCGACCCCGCCTTTGCCCGACGCCACCGCGTAGACCCGGGTGAGGCTCTCCGGTTGGGCGAACCGGTTGATGCGTCCGGACTCGCCGCCGCGCAGCTGCTCCTTGAGCTCGGCGCGCTCCTGCGGGGTCATCACGTCCAGCTCGACGGAGGCCGTGGTCACGCCCTCGGCGCGCACCGCGGCGGCGGTGACGTCGTCCACGATGCGGCTGCGCATCGGGCAGCCCTCGATGGTCAGCTTGATGTGGATCCGCGCGGCACCTTCGCCGTCCACGGAGATGTCGCCGACCATGCCCAGCTGGGTGATCGGCAGCCGGATCTCCGGGTCCAGGACCTCGGAGAGTCGGGTGCGGATGCGCTCGGTGACGGGGGAATCAGACACCCGCCCAGTCTAGGGGCGCGGGCCGGGTCGCGTCAGGCGTGCCGATGGTCCCGGCGGCTCGGGGCGGGCATACTGGGCGACTATGGAGGAGAGCAGGGCGCATCCGTTGCGCGGTGACCAGGAGCAGGCCTTCGAAGAGTCCTGCCGCTCGGCGATCGAGCGCCTCTCCGAGGCGGTGGACCTGGTGCTGATCCACAATGAGCGTGAGGTCCGCGGAGATCAGCCTCGCCGCGTGCTCAACCCCATGATCGTCCTGCTGGCCTTCTCCGCGCTGGAACGTCAGCTCGTGGATCTGCACCACCTGGGCCGGGGCCGGCAGTGGCACGGGCCCGGCACTGCGCGGACCCCGCACGGCCGATCGGTGTTCGCAGCGGAGGGCGACGATGGCTGGCGCGCGATCCTGGCGGGTCTGACACGGTCGAGGCTGCCGGAGGAGCTGCGGGTGAGGGTCTTCTCCGGGTGGCGAGGTCGGTCACCGCAGGGCCCGAGGCTTGTCACGGGTGCTCTGGGCGCCGACGGTTCGCCCGGTGACCTGGATGAGGAGCTGCGGCGGTGGCGCACCACGCGCAACGGGATCGCCCACCATTGCCTGCCGCAGCAGATGGCCCACGACGACCACCTGGTGCCCCTCTCGGATGCGGCCACGGAGCGCACGACCACGATCCAGGCCGGTGCCGCGCGGGCATGCCTGGCCACGATGGTCCAACTGGTGGACCAGATCACCGTCCATGTGGCCGCGGCGGCGGACTTCCCTGCCGACGCCGTGCCGAGACCGCCCGGCTGGTGGTTTGCCGACGATCCGCCGCAGCGCGTCCGCGGAGTGAGGGATCCGGGACGGCTGTGGGGTCCGCATGACCTCCCGCGCGGGCTCGTCCACCAGCTGGGGCGCTGAGCGCCGCACAGGTGCGCCCTGTGCGAACTCACAGCCGGACGAGGACCGACCGCGTCCGGGACGGGGCAGAATGGTGGCATGGCGACCAATGCTCCGATGACATCCCCCCAGAACAGCGGGCTGCCCCGCGGTGAGCTCCTGGGCCGTTACCGGTCCTATGAGGATGCCCAAAAGGTGGTGGACCACCTGGCCGCCGCCGACGGCTTCGACATCAAGGCGCTCTCCATCGTGGGCAACGACCTGCGGACCGTCGAGCACATCCGCACCCGGCTGTCCTATCCGCGGGTGGCCGGCGCCGGTGCGGCGCAGGGCGCCATGTTCGGGGCGTTCATCGGACTGCTCATCGTGCTGTTCAGCCCGGAGTCCGGTCTTCCGGACCTGCTGCTGGCGGTCCTGCTGGGCATGGCGATCTGGATGATCGTCGGGGTGATCAGCTACGCGATCCGCAAGGGGCGGCGGGACTTCGCCTCGTCGTCGCAGCTGGTGGCGACCACCTTCGACGTCGTCTGTGACTTTTCCGTGGCCCACCGGGCGCGGCAGCTCGTCCCCGGCGCGGGAGTGCGCGGCGTGACCGCCTATGACGACCCCACATCCCAGCCCTTGGCACCGAACCAGCAGTCGCCGGACCAGCAGTCGCCGAACCAGCAGCCGGTGAGCCAGCAGCCGTCGGCGGGTGCCGACGTCGCGTCCCCGGCCGCGGGTGCTCCGGAGGGCACCAGCGATCCTGCTCAGCAGGGCGGCGCCTCGGCGGCGCAGCCTCGCGCGGGCTACGACGACCTTCCTGACGGCAGGCCCCGGTTCGGCGTCCGTGTGGACCAGCAGCCCGTGCAGGAGCAGCGTTCCCCGGAACAGCCCGTGCAGGAGCAGCGTTCCCCGGAACAGCCGGCGCAGGAACAGCCGGCGCAGGAACAGCCGGGCGACGACCGCTCTGCGGCTGACGGGGCACAGGAGGGCCGGCCCCAGGAGTCAGACCGTCAGTGATCGGCGAACAGGGCCTCAGGCCTCAGCGCCGCGCCGCCCGGTGATGGCCTGCCAGAGGAACGCCACGATCACGCCGCCGCCGATGGCGAACAGCCAGGTGCCGAGGTCGAAGAAGGCATCGTTGACGTTGACGCCGAAGATGGCGGAGGCGATGAATCCGCCGACCAGTGCGCCCAGCACACCGGTGATGAGTGCGGCGATCCACCCTCCGGGCTGCTGGCCGGGCAGGATGGCACGAGCGATGGCGCCCGCGATGAGACCGAGGACGAGCCAGCCGATGATGCTCATGGGAGCCTCCTAGGGAAGTCGACGGGACCTGTCTGGTCCGTGCCGTCAGGATAGGACCGGCCCACGGCGTCTGAACAGCCATGGCGAGCTCGTGTCCTCGATCGAGGAGTCACTTTCCGGCGACTCGGGCCCTGGGTGACGCGCGTCAGTGCCGCGGTGCGTGCCGGAGAATGACCCCCGGATCAGTCAGGCAGCCCGGATCGGTCGGACGGGCCATGACGGACCGCGCCGACACCGCCCCTGCGTAGACGGTCCCGGGCGAATAAGAGCCCCGGGTGCCGATTCATCATGGCACCCGGGGCTCTGTTCACGTGACAGGGGCCGGGGGGATCGTCCGCCGCCCGTGTCCGCCGGAGGGCGGGCCTCAGCGCTCCCAGATCCCGCGCATCCACGCCTCCACGTCCTCGGCGGTCCGGGGGAGCGCGGCCGAGAGGTTCTCGGCACCGTCGGCGGTGACCAGCACGTCGTCCTCGATCCGTACCCCGATGCCGCGGTACTCCTCGGGCACCGCGAGGTCCTCGGCCTTGAAGTACAGGCCGGGCTCGATGGTGAACACCATGCCCTCTTCGAGGACGCCGTCCAGGTAGAGCTCCCGCTTGGCCTGGGCGCAGTCGTGCACGTCCAGTCCCAGATGGTGGGAGGTGCCGTGCGGCATCCACCGGCGGTGGTGCTGACCCTCCTCGGACAGGGCCTCCTCGAGACTCACCGGCAGCAGTCCCCAGGAGTCCAGGTGCTCGGCGAGCACGCGCACGGCGGTCTGGTGGATCTCGCGGAAGCGGATGCCCGGCCGGACCACCTCGAAGGCGGCGTCGGCGGCGGCCAGCACGGCCTCGTAGACCCGCCGCTGCACCTCGCTGAAGCTGCCGCTCACCGGCAGGGTGCGGGTGATGTCTGCGGTGTAGAGGGAGTCGGCCTCCACGCCGGCGTCCAGCAGCAGAAGGTCGCCCTCGCGCACCTCGCCGGTGTTGCGGATCCAGTGCAGCACGGTCGCGTTGTTGCCGGAGGCCGCGATCGTGTCATAGCCGAGGTCGTTGCCCTCCAGGCGGGCCCGGGCGAAGAACGCCCCCTCCACCACGCGCTCGCCGCGGCTGTGGCCCACCGCGCGGGGCAGTGCGGCGACGACGTCGTGGAAGCCGGCGATCGTGGAGGCCACCGAAGTGCGCAGCTGCTCCACCTCCCAGTCGTCCTTGACCAGCCGCAGTGCGGAGAGGTGCTCGGCGAGCTCGGCGTCCAGCGAGTCGGAGGCCTCCAGGTCCACGCCGGTGTTGATGCGGGAGGTGTCCACCAGGGCGTCGACGTTGAGGTCCACCTCCCGCAGCAGCCGGATCCGGGTGCCGCCGATCTCCACGGCGCCGGCGTTCTTGGTCACGGCCACCTCCAGTTCGGAGAGGTCGGCGGTGCGCAGGCCCAGGCGCTGGCGGAACTCGTCGAGCCCCGGGCGCGGGCCGATCCAGAACTCGCCGTGGCGGGCGTCGGCGTAGAACTCCTCGGAGTCCCGGCCGGCCATGGGCTTGAAGTACAGCGTGCACTCGTGGTGGCCGCCGTCATCGCCGGCACCCTCGTCCACGGGCTCGAACACCAGGACCGCATCCGGCTCGTGGTCGACCCCCAGCCCGGTGAGGTGGGCGAAGGCCGAATGCGGGCGGAAGCGGTAGTCGGTGTCGTTGGAGCGGACCTTCAGCGGTCCCGCCGGAAGGACCAGCCGTTCCCCGGCGAAGGCTTCGGAGACCCGACGTCGGCGCTGTGCCGCGTGGTCGGCAACGGCGTCACGGTCGTGTCGGACGTCCTCGGCCGGCGCCCAGGAGGACGCCATGAACTCGCGGAACGCGTCGGAGGTGGGGCGCTGGGACCGGTTGGAGCCCCGGTCCTCGAGCGGCTGGTCGGCGGACTCGTCCGCCGTCGTCGACGGCGCCTCGCCGGGCGCCCGAGTGGAAGAAGCATGATTCTGCGAACTGAGCATGGACACCAGTGTTCCACTTAACGGCGGCCGCTCCCACCGTGGACGAGGCCACTCACCCTCTGTGGCGGATACAGTGAGTCCATGGGCGTCGACCTCCACACGCATTCGTACTGCTCCGACGGCACACAGTCCCCGGCAGACGTCGTGGCCACCGCGGCGCGGGCAGGCCTCGACGGGCTGGCGCTGACCGACCATGACACCACGGTCGGCTGGGCCGAGGCGATGCGTGCCGCCCAGGAGCACGGGATCCTGTTGATCCCCGGCATGGAGATCACCACGCTGACTGATGATCGCATCAGCGTCCACATGCTCAGCTATCTGCACGATCCGCACCACGAAGGCCTCGCCCGGGCCATCCGCGACGCCCGGACCGGACGGGTGACGCGGGCCCAACGCATGGCCGAGCGCCTCAGCGTCGACTTCCCCTTGAGCTGGGATGATGTGCTGGAGCAGGTCGCCGACGGCGCCACGGTGGGGCGGCCTCATCTGGCGGACGCTCTCGTGGCCATCGGTGCGGTGGCCGACCGGCAGGAGGCCTTCGATCGGCTCCTGTTCCGCGGATCCCCGTACTACGTCAGCCAGGAGAACATGCACCCGACCACGGCGATCCGGCTGGTCCGGGAGGCCGGGGGAGTCCCGGTGATCGCCCACTCGATGGCCTCGACGCGGGGGCGGACGGTGTCGATGGATCAGCTGGAGGAGATGATCGAGGTCGGACTGGCCGGCGTGGAGGTCTGGCACCGGGACAATCCGCCCGACGGCCGACGCATCCTGCTGGACCTGGCGCGGCGGCACGACCTGCTGACCACCGGCTCCTCGGACTATCACGGCGCGGGAAAACCGAACCTCATCGGAGAGAACTCCACCGACCTGGACACGGTCGCGGAACTGCTGGACCTGGCCACCGGCTCTCCGGCGTACGGACGCCTTCCCGGCGTGTGAGTCCCGGCCCTCAGCTCGGCGCCGTCGCCGGGCGGGCGGGGCGTCCGCGTCGACGGGCACAGGTGTCACGCGGGGAGGGCGCGGTTCCGTACACTGGGTGTCCATGACACAGGACGCGACCACCTCCGAGCCGAGCACTCCGCAGCGCGCCAAGCGGATGCCGCGCGAGCAGCGTCGACGCCAGCTGCTGGACTGTGCGCTGCAGGTCTTCGTGGCCAAGGGGTACCACGCGGCGTCGATGGATGACATCGCCGACGTCGCCCAGGTCTCCAAACCGGTGCTCTATCAGCACTTCCCGGGCAAGCACGAGCTCTTCCTGGACCTGCTGGACACGCACCTGGCGCAGCTGGAGCGGATGATCACGGAGGCGCTGGGGTCCACCGAGGACAACAAGGAGCGCGTCTCGGCCACCATGACGGCCTTCTACGAGTTCATCTCGCGGGAGGACGAGGCCTATCGGCTGCTGTTCACCTCCGGGATGGACAACGATGAGGCCGTCGAGACCCGCATGGAACGCTTCCATGACAATGTGGCCGCCGCCATCGCGGAGGTCATCGCGGACGACACGGGCCAGCCCATGGCGGAGGCCACCCTGCTGGGGCACGGGCTCATCGGCATGATCACCTCGGCGGCCCGTCACTGGAGCCGGCTCTCGGAGCGTCCGGACCTGGACGTCTCCTCGCAGCTGACGTCCCGTTTGGCTTGGCGCGGAATCTCGGGCTTCCCCAAGGAGCCCGACGCCGGCACGCCGGCACAGTAGGTAGTATCGGAGCGGCACAGATCGCGCCGAGCCGAAGGAGTGGCATGGAAGTTCGTATCGGAGTCCAGAACGTCTCCCGCGAGATCGTCATCGAGACCGACGCCTCAGCGGAGGACGTCGAGAAGACGGTGGCTGACGCGGTGGAGAACGCCAAGCCGCTGCTGACCCTCACCGACCGCCGTGAGAAGAAGATCGTGGTGCCGGTCGCCAGCATCGGGTATGTGGAGATCGGCTCCGACACCAAGCAGACTGTCGGCTTCGCCGCAGTCGCCGAATGAAAGAATCTATGACTGAACAGACAGCTGAATCGGCCGAAGGCACCGTGCAGGTCGACGGCGGCGAGACCGCCGAGCCCACGGTGACCTTCGCCGACTTCAACGTCCGCCCCGAGATCGTCGAGGCGCTCGCTGAGAAGGGGATCATCACACCGTTCCCCATCCAGGCGGAGACGCTGCCGATCGCCCTGGGCGGCTATGACATCATCGGGCAGGCCAAGACCGGAACGGGCAAGACCCTCGGCTTCGGCATACCCGCCATCCAGCGCGTGACCGCGCCCCACGACCCCGGCTTCGACGAGATGCCCTCCCCGGGCGCCCCGCAGGCGCTGGTGGTCGCCCCCACCCGTGAGCTCGCCGTCCAGGTGGCCGAAGACATCAAGGTCGCCGGCGCCAAGCGCGGCGTGCGGGTCGCCACCATCTACGGCGGACGGGCCTATGAGCCGCAGATCGAGGAGCTGCAGCGCGGCGTCGAGATCGTCGTCGGCACCCCCGGGCGGCTCATCGACCTGCACCGGCAGCGCCACCTGAAACTGAAGAACGTCAACATCGTGGTCCTGGACGAGGCCGACGAGATGCTCGACCTGGGTTTCCTGCCCGACGTGGAGACGATCCTCGGCGCGCTGCCGGCCGTGCGCCAGACGATGCTGTTCTCGGCGACCATGCCGGGTCCGGTCGTCGCCATGGCGCGGCGCTACATGACCAAGCCGACGCACATCAGCGCCGCCGACCCTGCCGACGAGGGGGTCACCAAGAAGGACATCCGTCAGGTCGTCTACCGGGCCCACCACCTGGACAAGGACGAGGTCGTGGCCCGCATCCTGCAGGCCGAGGGCCGAGGACGCACGATCATCTTCACCCGCACCAAGCGGCAGGCCGACAAGCTCTCCACCGAGCTCATCGCCCGCGGCTTCGCAGCCGGCGCCATCCACGGTGACCTGGGCCAGGGTGCGCGGGAGCAGGCGCTGCGGGCGTTCCGCAACGAGAAGATCGACGTGCTCGTCGCCACCGATGTCGCCGCCCGCGGCATCGACGTCACCGACGTCACCCATGTCATCAACCTCAACGCTCCCGACGACGAGAAGACCTACCTCCACCGGATCGGCCGGACCGGCCGGGCCGGGCAGAAGGGCACCGCGGTGACCTTCGTGGACTGGGAGGACGTCCCGCGCTGGAAGCTGATCAACCGCGCGCTGGACCTCGGCATCGACGAGCCGGTGGAGACCTACTCCTCCTCGCCGCACCTGTTCACCGACCTCGACATCCCGAAGGGGACCAAGGGGCGGCTGCCGCGGCACAAGCGATCGAAGACGGGCCTGGGCGACGAGCGTCTCGAGGACCTCGGAGGTCCCTCGGCGAAGAAGGAGCGGGGTGGCTCCCGCGAGGGTCGCGGCTCCCGCTCCGGCTCTCGGGGCGAGGGGGGTTCGCGGGGCGAGGGCGGCTCTCGGGGCGGTCGGTCGCGGTCGCGTCGCCGATCGGACTCCGCAGGCGGGCAGGACCAGCAGAGTCAGCAGAGTCAGCAGAGTCAGCAGAGCTCCGGCGGTGCCTCCTCTGCCGAGGGCGGCTCGGGCGGCTCGGGCGGCCAGCGTCGCCGTCGTCGTCGCCGCCGCTCCGGGTCGGGCTCCGGCTCGACGGCAGGCTCCGCGGACTGAGCTCCCGCGGGCCGGTGCGGACCTGGAGATGACGACCTTCGCCGTGGACGGTCCGTCGCTCGTGCTCGAGGGCGAGAACCTCGAGCACCTGCGGCGGCTCCCCGACGGGGCCTTCGCGATGATCTACCTGGACCCGCCCTTCAACACGGGGCGGGCCCAGCGGTCGGTCCGCACGACCTCCGTCCGGCGGCACGACGGCGGCGGACGGGTGGGGTTCGCCGGTCGCAGCTACGACACCTTCCGTGAGCTGCTGGCCGCCTACGACGACTCCTTCCCGGACTACTGGGACTTTCTGGAGCCTCGACTGCTCGAGGCCTGGCGTCTGCTGGATGACACCGGGACCCTGTACCTGCACCTGGACTATCGCGAGGTGCACTACGCGAAGGTCATGTGCGATGCGATCTTCGGCCGCGACTGCTTCCTCAATGAGATCGTCTGGGCCTATGACTATGGTGCCCGGACGAAGAAGCGCTGGCCGACCAAGCACGAGACGATCCTGGTCTATGTCAAGGATCCTCAGCGCTACCACTTCGACTCCGCCGAGGTCGATCGCGAACCGTACATGGCTCCGGGCCTGGTGACCCCGGAGAAGGCCGCCCGGGGCAAGCTGCCCACCGACGTCTGGTGGCACACCATCGTCTCGCCCACGGGTCGGGAGAAGACCGGCTATCCCACGCAGAAGCCCGTGGGGCTCGTACGCCGCATGGTGCAGGCCTCCTCCCGACCGGGCGACTGGGTGCTGGACTTCTTTGCGGGCTCGGGCACGCTGGGGGCCGCCGCTGCGGAGACCGGCCGCCGGTTCGTCTGCATCGACTCCTCACCGCAGGCGGTCGACGTCATGGCCCGGCGTCTGGGCGACCACGCCGAGGTCCACCGGGCGGATCCTCCGTCTGCTGCGTCGGCTGACATCGAGGGCCAGCGTGAGGGTGCTGCGTCATGATCGAGTTCGACCATGTCACCAAGACCTACCCGGACGGCACGACGGCGGTCCGGGACTTCAGCCTGACGGTCCCCTCCCACACCACCACGGTGCTGCTGGGGTCCTCCGGATGCGGCAAGACCACCCTGCTGCGAATGGTCAATCGGATGGTGGAGCCGACCTCAGGTGAGGTCCGCATCGATGGGGAGACGGTGTCCTCGCGACCGCCGGTGCAGCTGAGGCGCAGCATCGGCTATGTCATGCAGCACTCCGGGCTCATGCCGCACCGCCGGGTGGTGGACAACATCGCCACCGTTCCGCGTCTCAATGGTGTCTCCCGGGGTGCCGCGCAGGAGCGGGCTCGTGACCTGATGGAGTTGGTGGACCTGGCCCCCGAGCTGGCACGTCGATACCCGGCCCAGCTCTCCGGAGGGCAGCAGCAGCGGGTCGGCGTGGCGCGCGCCCTGGCCGACGACCCCAACATCCTGCTCATGGACGAGCCCTTCGGCGCGGTGGACCCGCTGGTCCGGGTGGAGCTGCAGTCCCAGTTGAGGCGCCTGCAGGTTCAGCTGCGCAAGACCATCATCTTCGTCACCCATGACATCGACGAGGCACTCGCCCTGGGGGATCAGATCGTCGTGCTGCGCAGCGGCGGGGAGGTGGCCCAGATCGGCACGCCCCGGGAGCTGGTGGAGGAGCCCGCCGACGCCTTCGTCTCCCGATTCCTGGGGCTGCAGGACGGACGGCGGCGGCTGCATGCCTCCCCGCGGGTCGGCGGCGGCTGGACGGTCGTCGACGACACCGGGAGACCGGTCGGGCTGATCGAGGGAGAGGACGGCACGGAGCCTGCGGCCCCGTCGCCAGAAGGTTGCTGATGGACTGGGCCCTGGCGAACCTGCCGCGCATCCTGAGCCTGACGGTCGACCATCTGCTGCTCAGCCTTCCCGCCGTCGCAGCGGCGTTCCTGCTGGCCCTTCCGTTGGGGCGTGTCGCCGATCGGCTCGGACGCCTGCGTGAGCCTCTCCTGGGCTCGGCGGGTCTGCTCTATGCGATTCCGTCGCTGCCGCTGTTCATCGTCCTGCCGATCCTCATCGGGACCGGGGTGCGGGACGCTCTCAATGTGATCGTCGCGCTCACGCTGTTCGGTCTGGCGCTGATGGTCCGTTCCGCCGCGGATGCCTTCGGCGCGGTCTCCCAGGACGTCCGGCTGGCCGCGGTCGCGGTCGGGCAGTCCCGCTGGGGCGCCTTCCTCACAGTGGAGCTGCCTCTGGCCGGGCCTGCGCTGCTGGCGGGGCTGCGGGTGGTCTCCGTGAGCACCATCAGTCTGGTCAGCGTCTCCGCGGTCCTGGGTGTGGCGAGCCTCGGCTCCCTGTTCACCGACGGGTTCCAGCGTGGCATCGTGCCGTCCATCGCCGCCGGCATCATCATGACCGTGCTGCTCGCCGTCGTCGTGGACCTGCTGCTGGTGGGCCTGGGCCGGCTGGCGATGCCCTGGCAGCGTACCCAGGCGAGGCGGGCCGGCTCATGACCCATCTGATGGAGGCGCTGCAGTGGGTCCTCAGCGCCGAGTCCTGGGCGGGTCCGGGTGGTCTCGGAGTCCGCACGGCCGAGCACCTCTGGTACACCCTGCTGGCGCTGGTGCTGTCCACGGCGATCGCCCTTCCTGCCGGGCTGGTCATCGGCCACACCGGGCGGGGCCGGGCGCTGGCCGTGCTCTCCACCGGGGCCGCCCGTGCTCTGCCGACCCTGGGGATCATCACCTTGGCCGGCCTCGCGGTGGGGATCGGGCTGAAGGCCCCGATGATCGCCTTCGTGGTCCTGGCGGTGCCCTCGATCATCGCCGGCGCCTATTCGGGGGTGGAGGCGGTGGACCGCCGCGTGGTCGACGCCGCGCGCGCCCAGGGGCTCAGCCCGTGGCAGGTGCTGGTGACCGTGGAGGTGCCGCTGGGGCTGCGGCTGATCCTGGGCGGGGTGCGTCTGGCAACCCTGCAGGTCATCGCCACCGCCACCCTGGCCGCCTACGTGGGGGCCGGGGGACTGGGGCGGCCGCTGTTCCTGGGCCTGCGCAACCATGACTATGCCATGATGCTGGGAGCGTCCCTCGTGGTCATCGCCGTGGCGATCCTCGTCGACGCCCTGTTCATCGCAGCCCTACGGATTCTCAGGAGGATCCCCGGGATCCACTGAGCTCCAGGAGAGGATGGTCCCCGTGTCCTGCTCGAGCCCCGCCCCCGGCCGTCTCGGCCGTCCTGCCCTCGTCTCCGCCGCCCTGCTGGGACTTGCCGCGCTGGCTCTCAGCGCCTGCGGGGCCGAGGATCCCTTGGCGGACGGGGGAGACGACGACGCCGGCGCCGAGGGCGGCGCGCTGGTGGTCGGCTCCCAGCAGTACTACTCGAACACCATCATCGCGGAGCTCTACGCCCAGCGGCTCGAGGCGGGCGGCCACGAGGTGGACCGGCAGTTCGACATCGGCCAGCGCGAGGTCTACATGCCGGAGCTGGAGGCCGGGGACATCGACGTGTTCCCCGAATATGCCGGGAACCTGCTGCAGTACGTGGACGCGGAGCCTGAGGCCTCCGACCTGGAGGAGATCCTCGCCGGACTGGAGCAGAGCCTCCCGGAGGGGATCAGCGCCCTGGAGCCGGCGGAGGCCACCGATCAGGACAGCTTCGTGGTGACCGCGGAGTTCGCACAGGAGCATCAGCTGCGCAGCGTCGGTGACCTTGCGAACGTGGATGAGGATCTGCGGATCGCGGCGAACTCGGAGTTCGAGACTCGTCCCTACGGCCCTGAGGGTCTGCAGGAGGTCTACGGGGTGGAGGTCACCCTGGTCCCGGTGGAGGACTCCGGTGGGCCGCTGACCGTGCAGGCGCTGCTCGACGGGGACGTTCAGGTGGCCGACATCTATTCCGCCGATCCAGCCATCGAGGAGAACGGCCTCGTCATGCTGGAGGACCCGGAGGATCTGGTGCTGCCGCAGAACATCCTCCCGCTGGTCTCCGACTCTGTGGGGGACGACGCCGCGGCGCTCATCGAGGAGGTCACGGCCGAACTGACGCAGGAGGAGCTCAACGGGCTCAACGCCGTCAGTGTGGACGACCAGGCGTCGGCCGCCGACGTCGCCGCCGACTGGCTGGCGGAGAAGGGCCTCGACGAGGCCTGAGCCGCGGAGCAGGGCCCGGCCTCGCCGGGGAGTCGATGGCGCGTGTCTGCGGGAGGTCTCACTCCGTCGCGCAACTCATATGAACACATGAACATAGATGACGACATATGACGTGGAATCTTCGTTTTCCGTCTGGCGTCCAGTAGCGTGGTGCTCACACCAGCAACCATCCAGAGCGGCTGAGAGATCTGGCTCGACGACGCCGCAGCAACCCGGGAGAGCCGGGTGCTAACGCCAGGAGCGATGGAGGAGCATGAGCACTGACGTGTCCGCCGTGTCCGCCCGCCGGCCGAAGAAGCGCCCGAACGGGCAGTGGAAGGTCGACGGCACCGAGCCGCTGAACCACAATGAAGAGTTCAAGCAGGCCGACAACGGGCTGAACGTCCGGGAGCGCATCGAGACGATCTACTCGAAGCAGGGCTTCGACTCGATCGACCCGGACGACCTCCGCGGCCGCTTTCGCTGGTGGGGCCTCTACACCCAGCGTCGCCCCGGCGTGCCGGCCGGGGCCCACAACTCGCTGCCGCCCGAAGAGGTGGACGACAAGTTCTTCATGCTGCGGGTCCGCATCGACGGCGGCGCCCTCACCACCGAGCAGCTGCGTGTCATCGGGGAGATCTCCCGAGACTTCGCCCGGGACACCGCCGATGTGACCGACCGGCAGAACATCCAGCTGCACTGGGTGGCCGTGGAGGACGTCCCGGAGATCTGGCGCCGCCTCGAAGCAGTCGGCCTGGGCACCACCGAGGCCTGCGGAGACACCCCCCGAGTGATCCTGGGCTCCCCGGTGGCCGGCATCGCCGCCGATGAGATCATCGACCCCACCCCTGTCATCCAGGAGATCGCTCGGCTCTACATCGGCGATCCCGAGCTCGCGAACCTGCCGCGGAAGTACAAGTCGGCGATCACCGGACACCCCAGCCAGGACGTGGTCCACGAGATCAACGACTTCGCCCTGGTGGGCGTCGTGCACCCGGAGCATGGCCCCGGCTACGACCTGTGGGTCGGCGGCGGGCTCTCCACCAACGCCCGGCTGGCCGAGCGACTGGGAGTCTTCGTCCGCCAGGAGGAGGCCGCCGAGGTCTGGCATGCCGTCACCCAGACCTTCCGCGACTACGGGTTCCGTCGCCTGCGCAACAAGGCCCGGCTGAAGTTCCTGCTGGCCGAATGGGGGCCGGAGAGGTTCCGCCAGGTCATCGAGGACGAGTACCTGGGCCGTACGCTCACCGACGGGCCGGCCCCGTCCGCCCCGGACACTCCCGGGGACCACGTCGGCGTGCACCGGCAGAAGGACGGCCGGTGCTACATCGGCGTCACCCCCACCGTGGGTCGGGTCTCCGGGACGCTGCTGATCGAGCTGGCGGACCTGCTGGAGCGTCACGGCTCCCACCGTCTGCGCACCACGCCGCACCAGAAGCTCGTGGTCCTCGACATCGCCGAAGACGACGTCGAGACGGTCTGTGCCGCCTTGGCCGAGCTGGGGCTGGATCCCCGGCCCAGCGTCTTCCGGCGCTCCACCATCGCGTGCACCGGCATCGAATTCTGCAAGCTGGCCATCGTGGAGACCAAGACCACGGCGGCCCGGACCATCGATGCCTTGGAGGAGCGGCTGGCCGACGTCGCCGAGCAGATGCCGGAGCGGCTCACCCTGCACATCAACGGCTGCCCCAACTCCTGCGCCCGCATCCAGACCGCGGACATCGGGCTGAAGGGGCAGCTGCTGCCCGACGCCGACGGGGAGAAGACCCCCGGCTTCCAGGTCCACCTGGGCGGCGGGCTCACCTTCGTGGACCGCGATGAGGCCGGTCTCGGCCGGACTGTGCGAGGGCTGAAGGTCACGGCGGAGGAGCTCGTGGACTACGTGGAGCTGCTGGTCCGCCGGTACCTGGACGGCCGACAGACGGGGGAGACCTTCGCCCAGTGGAGCCACCGGGTGGACGATTCCGAGCTGCAGAAGAGAGAGGTCGAGCTGGTATGAGCGCCGCGACCGACACCGCCCTCACCCAGGAGCTGCGCGCCCTGGCCGCCGCCGGCGCCGAGGAGCTCGGCTGGGACGCCCCCGCCGAGGAGGTGATCGGCTGGGCGGCACGGCATGTGGACACCGCCGACGTCGCCGTCGCCTGCTCCATGGCCGACGCCGTCCTGCCGGCGCTGGTCGCGGAGCAGCTGCCCGGTGTGGACGTGCTGTTCCTGGAGACCGGCTATCACTTCACCGAGACGCTGGCCGCCCGGAATGAGGTCGCCCGTCGTCTCGACGTCACCGTCGTCGACGTCACTCCGAAGCTGACCGTGGCGGAGCAGGACGCCGAGTACGGCAAGGACCTGTTCGGCAGGGACCCGGCCGCCTGCTGCCGGATGCGCAAGATGGAGCCTCTCGGGGAGGCGCTGAGCGGCTACAAGCTCTGGTTCACCGGAGTGCGCCGGGATGAGGCGCCCACCCGCGTGGACACGCCGCTGGTCACCTTCGACGAGCTCCACGGACTCATCAAGGTCAACCCGGTCGCCCCCTGGACCTTCGACGACCTGGTCGACCACTCGAACCGCCATGACCTCCCGGTCAACCTGCTGCTGCAGAACGGCTATCCGTCCATCGGGTGCCGACCCTGCACCCAGAAGGTCGCCCCGGGGGAGGACCCCCGCTCCGGACGCTGGGCCGGCAGCGGCAAGGTCGAATGCGGCATCCACACCACCACCGCCACAGGAGCCTGAGATGACCACCGCCACCGCCGCGGCCCCACGGGCCGCCGACGTCGTCGACCTCGCCGGCCAGTCCGCGCTGGCCCGCCTGGAGGCCGAGTCCATCCACATCATCCGGGAGGTCGTCGCCGAGTTCGATCGGCCGGCCATGCTGTTCTCCGGCGGCAAGGACTCCGTGGTCATGCTGCACCTGGCCGCCAAGGCGTTCTGGCCCGGGAGGATCCCCTTCCCGGTGGTGCACATCGACACCGGTCACAACTTCGAGGAGGTCCTGGACTTCCGTGACCGCACCGTGGAGCGCCTCGGCCTGGAGCTGGTGGTCGGCAGCGTCCAAGAGCTCATCGACGCCGGCGAGCTCACCGAACGCGCCGACGGCACCCGCAACCCGCTGCAGACGGTGCCGCTGCTGCGCACCATCGCGCAGCGCCGCTTCGACGCCGTCTTCGGCGGCGCCCGGCGGGACGAGGACCGGGCCCGGGCCAAGGAACGCATCCTCTCGCTGCGCGACGAGTTCGGCCAGTGGGATCCGCGCAGCCAGCGCCCCGAGCTGTGGAACCTCTACAACGGACGCCACCGGCCGGGCCAGCACGTGCGGGCCTTTCCGATCAGCAACTGGACCGAGCTGGACGTGTGGCGCTACATCGCCGCCGAGGACATCGAGCTGCCTCCGCTGTACTACGCCCACGACCGCGAGGTCTTCCACCGTGACGGCATGATCCGGGCCGTGGGTCCGCACAGCCGACCCACCGCGGCGGAGCCCACCGAGGTGCTGCGCGTGCGCTACCGCACCGTCGGTGACATGTCCTGCACCGGGGCGGTGCTCTCTGAGGCCGCGGACAACACCGCGGTGCTCCACGAGGTGGCCGCCGCCACCATCACCGAACGCGGCGCGACCCGCGCCGACGACAGGCTCTCCGAGGCCGCCATGGAGGACCGCAAGAAGGACGGATACTTCTGATGACCGCCACACTGTTCCGGCTGGCCACCGCCGGCAGCGTCGACGACGGCAAGTCCACTCTGGTGGGCCGCCTCCTCCACGACGCCCAGGCCATCCTGTCCGACCAGCTCGACGCCGTCGCCCGCTCCTCCAAGGAACGGGGCTTCGGCGACGACGGCGCGGAGCTCGACCTCGCCCTGCTGACCGACGGCCTGCGCGCCGAACGGGAGCAGGGGATCACCATCGATGTGGCCTACCGCTACTTCGCCACCGATCGGCGCAGCTTCGTGCTGGCCGACTGCCCCGGGCACGTCCAGTACACCCGCAACACCGTCACCGGCACCTCCACCGCGGATGCCGTGGTGCTGCTGGTGGACGTCCGACACGGCGTGGTGGAGCAGACCCGCCGCCATCTGGCGGTCGCCCACCTGCTGCGGGTGGAGCACGTGATCATCGCGGTCAACAAGATCGACGCGGTGGACTACCGGGAGGACGCCTTCCGGACCGTGGAGGCCGACGTCGCCCGCATCGCGGCCGAGCTGCAGGCCGACGACGGGGGAGGCTCCGGCGCCACCGCACCGATCGTGGTGCCGGTCTCCGCCCTGCGCGGAGACAACGTGGTCGCCCCGTCCGCCCACACCCCGTGGTACGACGGCGAGGCGCTGCTGCCCATCCTGGAGCAGCTGCCGGACGCCGACCACGCCCGCCGCCGCACCGAACCGCTGCGGCTGCCCGTGCAGACCGTCATCCGGCCGCACTCGGAGTTCCGCGGCTACGCCGGGCAGATCGTCTCCGGGTCGCTGGCGGCCGGAGATGAGGTGCTCATCCAGCCCGGCGGCCACCGCACCACGGTGAGCGCAGTCCACCGCACGGCTCTGCAGGCGCGTGCCGCCGGTGAGGAGGCCGCCGCCGAGGGAACGGGCACCGTGGACGCTGCTGACCGGGCCGCCGCGCCCGAGTCCGTGGTGGTGGAGCTCCAGGACCAGTTCGACGTCGCCCGCGGCCACCTGCTGGCCGCGCCGGAGGCGCCCGCCGTCGAGCGCGACGAGCTGACCCTGTCCCTGGCCTGGCTGGGCGACGGGGCGCTGACCGACGGTGCCCGGGTGCTGGTCAAGCACGGCACCGAGACGGTCAAGGCACTGGTCAGCGAGGTGACCGACCGGCTCGACCTGGCCAGCCTGACCTCCCGGCCCGCGGACCAGCTGGTGCTCAACGACATCGGCACCGTGACCGTGCGGCTGGCCCGTGCCCTGCCTGTGGACGACTACGCCGTGGCCAAGCGCACCGGCGCGGTGCTGCTGATCCACCCGGAGAGCGGAGACACTCTCGCCGCGGGCATGGTGCGCCTGCCCGCCGCTGCGGACACCGAGGCCCAGGACGACGACGCCTGGTTGGCGGAGTGAGCCATGGGCCGCGTCCGCATCACCGCTGAGCAGACCACGGCCCCTGACGGCCGGGTGCTCACCCGGGCCCCCGGCCCGCGCCGGCTGCTCGCCGTCGTCGTCGGGGCCGGCACGGCCCTGCTGGTGGGCAGCACGGCCGTGCTGGCCACCACCTGGCCGCAGGAGGACGATGAGCCCGAGGCAGTCTCGGCCGAGGAGCTCTACGCCGGTGACCAGCGGGCTGAGGAGCTGCGGCTGGGCTACTTCCCCAACGTCACCCACGCACCGGCCCTGGTGGGGCTGCAGGAGGACCTGTTCGCCGAGCACCTGCACGGCACGGCGTTCCATGCAGAGACCTTCACCGCCGGTCCGGCCGCGCTGGAGGCGCTCACCGCGGGGGCGGTGGACGCCGCCTTCATCGGTCCGAACCCGGCCATCCACTCCTACGCGCAGTCCGGCGGGGAGAGTGTGGTCGTGGTCTCCGGTGCCGCCAGCGGGGGAGTGCAGCTGATCGTCCGGGAGGGCATCGACTCTCCGGAGGACCTGGTGGGACGCGAGCTGGCGACGCCGCAGCTGGGCGGCACCCAGGATGTGGCCGCCCGTGTGTGGCTTCACGAGCAGGGCCTCACCGATGAGGTGGACATCACCCCCACGGACAACCCGCAGGTGCTGCGGCTCTTCGAGCAGGGTCGCGTCGACGCCGCCTGGGTGCCCGAGCCCTGGGCCTCCCGGCTGGTGGAGCAGGCCGGCGGTCAGGTGCTGGTGGACGAGCGCGAGCTCTGGCCCGACGGAGAGTTCCCCACCACGGTGCTGGCGGTCAACCGCGAGTACGCCGAGGCCCACCCGCAGACGGTCAAGGACCTCGCCGCGGCCACCGACGCGGCGGTGGCCTGGCTGCAGACCTCCGAGGAGGCTGAGGTCCACAGCACGCTCAATGCGCAGCTGAGTGAGGACGTGGGCCTGGAGCTGCCTGAACCGGTGCTCACCCGGGCACTGGCCCACGTGACGTTCACGACCGACCCGGTGGCCTCGGCCTTCCCCCAGCTGGTGGAGGACTCCGTGACTGCCGGGACCGGGCACGACGTCGCCCTCGACGGGCTCGTGGTCCCCGCGCCGGTGGAGCCCGGCTCACCTGAGCCGACTGATGATTCTGAGCCGAGTGATGACTCTGAGCCGAGTGATGACTCCGCGCAGACCGATGATGACGGCGTCCCGAGCGCCGGACAGGAGGACCGATGAACGAGGCCGTGGTGTTCGACACCGTGGACAAGTCCTTCGCTGAGGGCCCCGAGGTGCTCTCGGAGGTCAGCTTCGACATCGCTGAGGGCGAGTTCGTCTGCCTGCTGGGCGCCTCCGGGTGCGGCAAGTCCACTCTGCTGAGCATGATCGCTCAGCTGGAGCGGCCCACCGGCGGCGCCATCGAGGTCACGGAGGGCGGGGCGGCCTTCATGTTCCAGGACGCCTCCCTGTTCCCGTGGCTGACCGCTGAGCAGAACATCATGCTCGCCCTGCGACTGGCCGAGGGGCGCTGCCAGATCCGCCAGCGCAAGGTCCGCCGCCAGCGGGCCGCCGAGCTGCTGGATCTGGTGCGGCTCTCCGAGCACGCCCACCGCCGCCCGCACGAGCTCTCCGGGGGCATGCGGCAGCGCGTGGCGCTCGCCCGAGCCCTGGCCCAGGAGCGGCCCGTGCTGCTCATGGACGAGCCCTTCGGCGCCCTGGACGCCATCACCCGGTCGCTGCTCCATGAGGAGCTGCTGCGCATCTGGCGGACCACCGGGCGCACCATCGTCTTCGTCACCCACTCGGTGGACGAGGCCGTGCACCTGGGCCAGCGCGTGCTGCTGCTGTCCTCCCGCCCCGGGCGGATCATCGGGGAATGGGAGGTCGCCGAGGAGGACCGTGAGGGAGCCCGTCGCGCCGTGCTGGTCGACGAGATCACCGAGCGGCTGCGGAACGAGGTGGGACGCCATGGTGGCGACACCCACTGAGGAGCACACGCGCCCCGACCCGGATCGCCAAGCTCCTGAGCAGGTCGAGCTGCTCCGACACGCGTCCTCGACCGGCTCAGGCCGTGGCCGGGGAGACGACGTCGCCGACCTCTCCCGCGGGCTCGACGCACTGGAGACAGCCGGGGGAGCGCCCCGACGGCGACTCGATCCTCAGTCGGTGCTGCTGCCGGTGGCCGCGCTCGCCGTCGTCGTCATCGCCTGGCAGCTCTATGTGATGACGGGGCACCGGCGCACGGACATGGTGCCCGGGCCGATCGACGTCGCCGGGACCGCCTGGGAGCTGTGGCGGACCGGTGCGTTCTGGGAGGCCGTCAGCACGTCCCTGGGCCGCGGTCTGGCGGGGTTCGCGCTGAGCATCCTCATCGCGACTCCCATCGGGCTGATCATCGCCCAGGTGCGGATGCTGCGCCAGGCCTTCGGACCGCTGATCTCCGGGCTGCAGGTGCTGCCCTCGGTGGCCTGGGTGCCCGCGGCGGTCATCTGGTTCGGCCTGACCGACGCGACGGTGTACTTCGTGATCTTCATGGGCGCCATCCCTTCGGTGGTCAACGGCCTCATCGCCGGTGTCCGGCAGGTCCCGCCGCAGCACCACCGGGTGGGACGGGTGCTGGGGGCGAACCGCTGGCAGATGACCACCCGCATCCTGCTGCCGGCCATCCTGCCCTCCTATGTGGGCGGACTTCGCCAGGGGTGGGCGTTCTCCTGGCGCTCGCTGATGGCCGCCGAGATCATCGCCACCGGAGGCTCCATGGGCTTCGGGCTGGGCACGCTGCTGGACCAGGGGAGGGCGCTGGCCGACATGTCGGTGGTGCTGACCGCGGTGCTGATCATCCTGCTGGTGGGGGTGGTCGTGGAGCTGCTGGTCTTCGCCCCCATCGAACGCCGGCTGCTGACGACGAGAGGACTGTTGGAATCATGACTGAGCACACCACCCCGCGCACCGGGCACGTCGCCCTCATCGGCGGAGGACCCGCGCAGCCGGATCTGATCACCCACCGGGGTCACGAGCTGCTCATGGCCGCCGACGTCGTGGTGGCCGACCGGCTCGGCCCCCGTGGGCTGCTCGACGAGCTGCGCGAGGACGTCGAGGTGATCGACGTCGGCAAGACGCCCGGGCGGCACACCGCCACCCAGGACGAGATCAACGCCCTGCTCGTGGACCGGGCGAGCCGCGGACTGCGCGTGGCCCGGCTCAAGGGCGGCGACCCCTATGTGCTCGGCCGCGGCTCCGAGGAGCGCGAGCACTGCCGACGCCACGGCATCACCGTGGAGGTGGTCCCCGGGATCACCTCGGCGGTGGGGGTGCCGGCGGAGGCCGGGATCCCGTTGACGCACCGGGGTCTGTCCCGCGGCTTCACCGTGATCACCGGACACGACGACCTCGACGTCGTCCCGCGCTCCGAGCAGCACACCCTCGTCATCCTCATGGGCGTCTCCACCTTGCGGCGCACCGCCACGCAGCTGATGGTCAACGGGCACGACGCCTCCACACCGGTGGCGATCATCGAATCCGGAGGCATGGAGGACCAGCGGGTGACCCTGTCCCGGCTGCACGCCGTCGCCGACGTGGCGGCCCGGCGCCAGGTCGCCAACCCGGCGGTGATCGTCGTCGGCGCCGTGGTGACGCTGGCCGACGACTGGCCGCAGCAGCTCGACACCGCCACACCCGCCGCCCCCGCCGCGGCGGCCCTGACCTCCCTCTGACGAATCGAAGGACTGACACCACTATGAGCACTGACATCACGCATCGCATCGCCGTGGTCGGCGCCGGCCCCGCCGGGGTCTACGCCGCCGACATCATCGCCCGCTCCGAGCAGGGCGAGCACATCGCGATCGACCTCTTCGACCGGTACCCGGCGCCCTTCGGGCTGATCCGCTACGGCGTGGCCCCGGACCACCCGCGCATCAAGGGCATCATCAAGGCCCTGCACAAGGTCATGGACCGCGGCGGGATCCGCTTCATCGGCAACGTGGACTACGGCACGGACATCACCCTGGCCGAGCTGCAGCAGCACTACGACGCCGTCATCTTCTCCACCGGCGCGATCGATGACGCCGCCCTGAACATCGAGGGCATCGACCTCAAGGGCTCCTTCGGGGCCGCGGACTTCGTCTCCTGGTACGACGGGCACCCGGACTACCCCCGCGAGTGGCCGTTGGAGGCGAAGGAGATCGCCGTCATCGGCAACGGCAACGTGGCCCTGGACGTGGCCCGGGTGCTGTCCAAGCACGCCGATGACCTGCTGACCACCGAGATCCCGGACAACGTCTACCAGGGGCTGGCGGCCTCGCCGGTGACCGATGTGCACGTCTTCGGACGTCGTGGGCCCGCCCAGGTGAAGTTCACCCCGCTGGAGCTGCGCGAGCTGGCCCACAGCCGTGACGTCGACATCGTGCTGCACGCGGAGGACTTCGAGTTCGACGAGGCCTCGGACGAGGCGATCAAGTCCAACAACCAGGTCAAGACCATGGTCAACACGCTCACCAACTGGCTGGTGGAGCAGGAGGAGCGCGACGAGGACCCGCAGCGGCAGCCGGCCTCCCGTCGGCTGCACCTGCACTTCCTGCATTCCCCCGTGGAGATCGTCTCCGGTGAGGGGGAGCGTGAGGGGCACGTGGACGCGATCCGGTTGGAGCGTCAGGAGCTGGACGGCACCGGCAACGTCCGCGGCACCGGGGAGGTCCTGGAGTACCCGGTCCAGGCGGTCTACCGTGCGGTGGGCTACTTCGGCTCCCCGCTGGCGGACATCCCCTTCGACGCCGACCGCGGCGTGATCCCGCATGATGCCGGGCGTGTCCTCGGAGAGGACGGGACGCCGCTGCCGGGGGTCTACACCACCGGCTGGATCAAGCGAGGGCCGGTCGGGCTGATCGGCCACACCAAGGGTGACGCCCTCGAGACGGTGGGCTGCCTGCTGGAGGATCTGCCCTCTCTGCCGGGGCGCGGAGCTGCCGACGGCGCGGCCGAGGCGGGCGACGTCGTCGAGCTCCTGGAGTCCCGCGGGGTGCAGACCACCTCCTGGGAGGGCTGGCTGCAGCTCGACGAGCACGAGCGTGCCCTGGGCGAGCAGTTCGGGGAGCTGCCGGACGGCACGACCCGTGAGCGGGTGAAGGTCGTGGAGCGCGACGAGATGGTCGGCGTCTCCCGGCAGGGCAGCGCCGTGCGCGTCTGAGCCGGTCCTGCCTCCTGGCGTTGAGCTGGTGCGTTCGGGCGGAAACGTCAGTGGGTGATCGTGGTCTGCTGGTACAGCGCCAGCCGGGGGTGGTCGCCGATGAGGCGGTATGTGCTGGACATCAGGGCGATGAACGGGGGCTCGCCGGTGCGGGTGGCCCGGGCTCGGTACACCAGGGCCGCACAGTCTGAGCCCAGCGGGATCAGGTCCGCATCTGAGATCTCGTAGGTGTCCCAGGCGGGCGCCGCATCGAGGGAGCGCACGACGTCGTCACGGCCCAGCACCATGCCGTTGACCAGGACCATGCGCCCCTCGGGGGTCATCAGTTCGCCGTAGAACGCGCCGCCTCGGTTCTCGCACAGGGCGGTCCAGCCGTCGTGCTCCAGGGTCAGCAGGGTTGACAGATCGAGCATGAGGGCACGGTAGCAACTGCGGCGATGCTGAGAACACCCTGCGCCACCGAGGGTGTCTGCGCCGGCACCCGCGCTGAGTTGGTCTGGAGTTGTGGGTACTCGCCTCGATCGAGTCGAGTACCCACAACACCACACGCCATCACGGGGGGGTCACCACATCGGGAGGGGGGGGGGGTGGGGAAAAGGGTTTAGGTCCCCGGGGTGGTCTGGGGGGTGGG
>NZ_JBQYEY010000006.1:0-170341 GCF_052656005.1 Nesterenkonia sp. K-15-9-6 | reverse complement strand
CACAGCGACGACCCCGGCATCAGTGCCGACCGGAACTGGGTGATCCCAGCCAGCGATGCCCGCCACCTCGCCGGTGACCCCCGCACCTGCCACAACTGGTACCAGGCCACCACCGGCCCGCACCAGCCGGGCGCAGGAGACGTCTCTCCGAACATCCTCGCCATCACCTACACCGGCCGCTACGCTCCAGCCCGGCTGCGGGATGCCATCATCTTCCGCGATGGGGTCTGCCAGGCCCCGGGGTGCACCACCCCGGCGCAGCGCTGCGATCTTGACCACCGGCTCCCCTACCCGGCAGGCCCCACCAGCGGGCCCAACCTCCAGGCCCTGTGCCGCAGGCACCACCGGATCAAATCCCACGGCCTGCTGACCACCGAAGAGGACCCGGCCACACCACCGAAGACAGCAGCACCAGAGCCAGCAGCGCCACAGACTCCCCCGGCGTCGCCAGCCCCGCCAGCAGCACCCCCGCCAGCAACATCGCCGCCACCGTCCTCACAGCGGCCGGCAGCTCCACCGACGCGCCCCGGTCCGCGGCGTCGTGGGCTGCCGCCTGCCTGGCAGCCCACGCGACGGCGTGCCCTCACGCCCCACGGCCGTGTCGACCTCATCGCCGCACACCAAGGCACCCCGGGGTCCCGTGCGGGCGTGACCGTCTTCTACGAGACCAGCAGACGACGACACTGAGCCACACCAGCCCAGCCACACCACCGAACTCCCCGCTGACTGACCTGCTCAGCCGGGCACGTCGTCGCGCCGGTCCTCCACGCACGGGTCGGCCCCGGCGGACCTGCGAATCCTCACCGAGGCAGTTGGAGGAGACCAGCCGCACCACGTCCTCCAGCACCCGCGCCAGCACCATCAGCTCCGTCCTGGCTGCGGCATCCCGATCAGACGAAGGCCGAGACCCCGGTGAGTGCCCGCCCCACGATCAGGGAGTTGATCCCGTAGGAGCCCTCATAGGTATAGATGGCCTCGGCGTCCCCCATGAGCTTGGCGACCTCGTAGTCGGTGGTGATGCCGTTCCCGCCCAGGGCCTCCCGCCCGAGGGCCGCGGACGCCCGGGCCAGGCGGGTCGCAGTTGCCTTCGCAGCAGCCGCGTGCACCATCTCCAGCTGTCCCTCCTGCTGGAGTGCGGTGATCTGCGTCATCAGCGCCTGTGTCGCCGTCAGGTTCCCCGAGATCTCGGCGATGGCCTGCTGGATGAGCTGGAATGAGGCCAGCGGGCGGCCGAACTGCTCGCGATCGGTCACATAGGTGCGCACCACGTCGAGCACCGCGTGCTGCAGACCGACCGCCTGCCAGCCGACCCAGGCCCGTGAGCTGCACAGCAGCACGTTGGTGTCCGCGAAGCTGCGGGCGCCGGGCAGCTTGGCCTCAGCCGGAACCCGCAGATCCTCCAGCACGACGTCGGCGTTGGGGATGCCGCGCAACCCCATCTTGTGGCGGATCATCTCCGCGTGGTAACCGGGAGTGTTCGTCTCCACGAGGAAGCACTTGATGGCGTCGTCGGCGACGTCACGGGCCCAGATGAGGGCGATGTCAGCGATGGTGGCCATCCCGATCCAGCGTTTGGTGCCGTTGATGACCCAGGAGTCGCCCTCCCGGCGAGCCGTGGTCGCCAGACCGCCGGCGATGTCCGAGCCGTGGTCCGGCTCGGTGAGACAGAAGGCGCCAAGCGCCTCAAAGCGGGATAGGCGCCCCAGCCAGGCCTCCTTCTGCTCCGCGGAGCCATAGGCGTGGATGAGACCCACGATGAGCTCGTTGTGGATGCCCAGCACTGCGGACATGGAGACGTCGGCCTGGGCGACGGCGGCGTGCGCCAGGCCCTTGAAGAGACGGGACGTGCCGTCGATCTCCAGACCGCCGAGCCCCAGGTCCGCCAGCGACGGCAGCGCCTCGGCCAGGAACCGCTCCTCGTTCCACGCTTCGAGGGAAGGCTTGCGGAGCCTCTCCTGCACGAAGGCCTCGATGTGACGGAGGCGCTCGTCCTCCTCAGCGGACAGGTGGCGCCTGGTCTTCAGCAGGTCGCCCTCGGGGTACTGGACAGCAACGGTCACCGTCACCAGCTCCTTCGCATGGTCGCCGGCTCCTGGAGCCGGCCATGATGAGCCGCGCCGGGGCCGGGATGGGGAGGCGCGCCCCCTCGGGAGGGACGCACCCCGGTCTCGGGTCCCAGGCGGTGCCGGATCTCGGCCTGGCCGCCTCGGGACCCTCAGTATATGGCCTGACCAGTGACGCGCATCACAGGAGGTCAGGTCCTGTCGTAGGCTGGAGCTGTCAGCCCGGCAATCACGTCGGGCCCCGTGTCGACTGACGCCGCACGCAGCCAGTGGGAGGTTCTCCAGGACATGACCAGCCACAACGCCTCACTCGACTCCAGCGCCCTGACCAGCGCCGAGCGCGCCGCCGCGTTCCGCCAGGCCCGGGACCGCCTGGTGGCCTGCCAGCAGGACTACGACCGGGCCCGTGAGGAGTTCCGCTGGCCTCGGTTCTCCCACTTCAACTTCGGCCTGGACTGGTTCGACGTCGTCGCCTCCGGGGAGCGAGCCGACCAGGACGCCCTGGTGATCGCCGAGGCCGACGGCACCGTGCTGCGCCGCACCTTCGCCCAGCTGCGCGACGCATCGAACCGAGTGGCGAACTGGCTGACCGCTCAGGGCGTCCGACGCGGCGACCGGATGATCCTCATGCTGGGCAACCAGGTGGAACTCTGGGAGGTCATGCTCGCCGGCATCAAGCTGGGCGCCGTGCTGATCCCCACCACCACGCAGATGGGGCCCGCCGACCTCCAGGACCGGGTCAGCCGCGGACAGGCGCGCTGGGCCGTGGCCGGCCCCGCAGACCTGGCGAAATTCCAGGAGGTCGACGGCGACCTCACCCTCATCCACGTGCCGGGGGCGGGGGCGCCGCCGGACAGCGGGCGGACTGTGCTGGACTACGAGGACTCCCGGCACGCCTCCGCGACATTCACCCCCGTGCAGCCGACCCCGGCTGACGAGACCCTGCTGCTCTACTTCACCTCCGGGACCACCTCGCTGCCCAAGCTGGTGGAGCACACCCACACCTCCTACCCGGTGGGGCACCTGTCCACGCTGTACTGGATCGGCATGCAGCCGGGAGACGTCCACCTCAACGTCGCCGGACCTGGGTGGGCCAAACACGCCTGGTCCAACTTCTTCACCCCGTGGATTGCCGAGGCCACGATCTTCATCTACAACTACACCCGTTTCGACGCCGCCGAACTGATGGCCCAGATGGACGCCCGCCGGGTGAGCAGCTTCTGCGCCCCGCCCACCGTCTGGCGGATGCTCATCCAGGCCGACCTCACCCTGCTGCAGCACCCGCCCCGGGTGACCGTCTCCGCCGGGGAGCCGCTCAACGCCGAGGTGATCGACCAGGTGGAGCGGGCCTGGGGCTGCACCATCCGAGACGGCTTCGGACAGACCGAATCCACGCTGCAGGTGGCCAACACTCCCGGCCAGCCGGTGACGCGCGGCTCGATGGGTCGGCCCCTGCCCGGCTTCGACGTGGTGCTGATCGATCCCCGCACCGGGGAGGAGGCCGAGGAGGGGGAGCTGTGCCTGCGCGCCGAGCAGTCCGGGACGCGCCGGCCCGTGGGACTCATGAAGGGCTACGCGGGAGACCCCGAACGCACGGCGGAGGTCTTCCGCGACGGCCTGTACCACACAGGAGACGTGGTCCGACGGGGTGAGGACGGGGTGCTGACCTACGTGGGCCGCAGCGACGACGTCTTCAAGTCCAGCGACTACCGGATCTCGCCCTTCGAGCTGGAGTCCGTGCTGGTGGAGCACCCCGCTGTAGCGGAGGCCGCCGTCGTGCCCGCCGCGGACGAGCTGCGGCTGGCGGTGCCCAAGGCCTACGTGGTCCTGGCGGCCGGCTGGGACTGGGATGAAGAGACGGCCACCTCGATCCTGGCGTCCTGCCGGGAGAAGCTGCCGCCGTTCAAGCGAATCCGGAGGATCGAGCGCATCGAGCTGCCGAAGACCATCTCCGGGAAGATCCGCCGGGTGGAGCTGCGGGCACTGGAGGAGAGCCGGGGCGGCGAGCCCGGCGCCGAGGAGTTCCGCGACGCCGAGCTGCCGGCGCTCCGGACCTGAGGCGGAGCCGGGTCAGGCCTTGACCATCTGCCAGATCCCGACGGCGGCGACCCCGACGACACCTGCGCCGCCGACCCAGGTGAGCCAGAACAGCGGCATCCCCGGCATGGCCCCGACCATCCCCCAGCAGAGCACCGCCGCCGATGCGGCCAGGGCGATCAGCATCCTCTCCCCGAGTCGGTACATGTCCTGCACGTTCTCACTGGTCAACGGCTTCGGGAAGTTGAAGATCCGCGGGCGCCGGGAGAGCAGCGTCATGCCGAGCACGCAGAGCAGCCAGATCAGCACGGGGGCGAGGAACAGCTCCCAGGGTGATCCCATCCTGTTCACCGACCCGTCGATGGCGAAATGCACCGGCACCTGACTGGGCTCCTCCAGGGCACGCCAGCCGATGAGCAGCATCGGAACCGCGCCGACCACCACGCTCGCCCAGCGCAGGGTCCTCCACCCCGAGCCCAACTCATAGTCCGGCTCCGGACGGTCCTGCCATCCGCCATACACCTCCGGCTCCGGCGCCTGCGCCCGGCTCGTCTCAGCGTCCCCCACAGCCAGTCCTCTCTCCTGTCTTGCGCGTGATGTGCGTACTCATCAGTCGAAGTCCCCGAGCCCGCCGTCGAGCAACCAGTGATGGCGCAGGGTCAGCGCCCGCTCCAGGGCCGCACCCACCGCCGCGACCGTCAGGGTGACGTTCGCCCAGCCGGGCAGGGTCACCGGGGAGATGAACACGCCCCAGGACTCCGGTACGACATCCCAGCGGGACACCACCTCGGCCAGCTGCAGCCCGCCCACCACGAGCCCGACGACCAGGATCACGACGGCGGCCCAGCCCACCGCACGACTGGCCCGGGGGCGCCGACGGTCGAACTCTGCGCGCAGCCCCTCCATGGAGCGGGGGTCCGGCTCCAGCATGCGGGTGGGCCCTCCGTCGTCGGGCACGTAGTGCATGCGCTTCAGACCGTAGAGGCTGGCGGCGAACTCCACCACACCACCCGGCACGGAGAACGCGGCCGGGGAGGCGCCGACGCCTACCTGGCGGCCCTCACGGTACAGCGAGGCCTCGAACTCGGCGGAGAAATGGTCCACATCGACCTGGTAGTCCACCGTCGGCCGCGCCTCGTCAGGCCCACCGGCGGCCCCGTCGGAGACGGGAAGCTCCAGATGGAAGGCCGAGCGGTGCAGCACATGCCACCACTGCATCGGAACGAAGGCACGGCCGTCCCCCGGACGGACCTTCCGCTGCCGACGCCGCTTGCCCCATTCCTTCATGGGCTCCAGCCTGCCAGGCGTCGCGCCGCGCGAGGATCAGCCGGAAGGATGATTCGTCCTCACGGCCCACACGGCAGCAGGCGATGACTACCGGTGCTGCCAGGTGGGCTTCCGCTTGTTCGCGAAGGCGTCCATACCTTCGGACTGGTCCTCCGTGGAGAACAGCGAGTGGAAGATTCGGCGCTCGAACTGCAGCCCACTGGCCAGCGGCATCTCAAAGGCCGCAGCCACCGCCTCCTTGGCCATCTGTGCGGCCGGCTTGGACTTGGAGGCGATCAGCTCGGCCACCGTCTTCGCCTCGGCGTCGAGCTCCCCGTCCGGGACCACCCGCGAGACGAGGCCGATCCGCTCGGCCTCCTCGGCGTCGATGTGGCGGCCGGTGAGCACCATGTCCATGGCCTTGGCCTTGCCCACGGAACGGGTGAGCCGCTGGGAGCCGCCCATCCCCGGGATGACGCCCAGGTTGATCTCCGGCTGGCCGAACTTCGCCCCGGTGCCCGCGATGATGATGTCGGCCATCATCGCCAGCTCACAGCCGCCGCCCAGCGCGTAGCCGGAGACGGCGGCGACGATCGGGGTCCGCACTCGAGCCAGGTCCTCCCAGCGGCGGAACCAGTCCGCCGCGTACATGTCGGCGAAGGACTGCTCGGACATCTCCTTGATGTCCGCCCCGGCGGCGAACGCCTTCTGCGAACCGGAGAGCAGGATCGCACCGATCTGCGGGTCGGCGTCGAAGGCCACGGTCGCAGCGACCACTTCCTCCATGGTCTCTGCGTTGAGCGCGTTCAGCGCGGCGGGCCGGTTCAGCTGGATCCTCCCGACCCGCTTGGCGGAGGAGACCTTGATGGTGGTGTACGTCTGTTCAGTCATGGGGCAGCTCCAGAATCTTGTGGGGCACCGGGGTGAAGAAATGGTCGAGCAGGTCGTCGTCGACGTCGGCCAGCCGGGCGGGGTTCCAGCGCGGGCTGCGGTCCTTGTCCACCAGCTGGGCACGGATCCCCTCCCGGAAGTCATGGGAGCGCAGCATATGCATCCCCACCGTGTACTCCTGGATGAGGGCACCCGCCAGGGAGAGCTCCGCCGCCGTGGTGATGGCACGATGCGCGACCCTCACGGACAGCGGGGAACGCGCCCGCAGCGTGGACGCCGCCTCGGCGGCCTCCGGGATCTCCCCGGCCACACCGTCCAGCCGGGCGAGGATGATGTCCACATCATTGCCGGAGTAGACGTGGTTGATCCACTCGGCCGCGCCCAGGGCGGAGTCTCCCGGCTCCACGGCGAACTCCGGCAGCGCCTCATCCACTGGGCGACTGGTCAGCTCGCGGATCAACGCTTCGATGGACCCCGAGTCGATCCGGGTGTCCGCCAGTCCGGCGAAGATCGCATCCGCGGCTCCCAGGTGGAGCCCCAGCATCCCCGCGTGCAGGCCGACCTTCCTCGGCGCATGACCCAGCAGGAAGGTACCGCCGACGTCGGGCGAGAACCCGATGGTGGTCTCCGGCATCCCGGCCCGGGTGCGTTCGGTGACGATCCGGTGGGAGCCGTGCGCGGAGATGCCCATGCCCCCGCCGAGCACCAACCCGTCCATCAGCGCGATGTACGGCTTCGGGTACTGGGAGATCAGCAGGTTCATGCGGTACTCGACCGCCCAGAAGTCCTCGGTGGCGAAATGCGCCTGATAGGCGGGGGTGCCGTCAGGAAGCATCGGGCCGCCGTCGTGGTCCTGATGCTCCACCATGTCCCGGTAGACGCCGACGACGTCTCCGCCCGCGCAGAGCCCCCGCTCCCCCGCGCCCCGGACGAGCACCTGGGCGACGGCGTCGTCGGCGGCCCATTCCTCCAGCTGGATGAGCACGGACTCGCACATCAGCTGCGTCAGCGCGTTCATGGCCTTGGGCCGGTTCAACGTGATGATGCCGAGATGTCCTCGGACCTCGAATGCGACGTCGCCGGTGAAAGTCTCCCTGCCCATCACGCCTCCTTGCCGGTCCGCGGACCCGTCGGTCGATGAGAACCCAGAGCACAGGGAGTGACCTGGGTCTCACCACAATGTACCGGCCCACAGGGACGCGTTCAACGCGCCGACGACGGCACGGACGCGGCGCTGATCAGGAGGTTCCGGAACCCGGTCGGCTCAGTGCGCCACCGGACCCGCCGGCGTCGCGGAGGCCTCGATCTGCCAGGGCCGGACCACCAGCAGGGCCACCGCGGTGGCCGCGGCCATGCCTCCAGCGATGACGATGGCCATCCCTGTCGCGCCTGCGCCGAGCACGCCCACCAGCGGGGCCGTCAGGGCGGCCACGCCGAACTGGACGGCGCCCAGCAGTGCGGCGGCGGTGCCCGCGGCCTCCCCATGACGGGAGAGCGCCAGCGCGGGCGCATTGGGCAGGGCGAGCCCGCAGGCGGCCAGGACCAGCCACAGCGGGACGAGCAGGCCAGGCAGACCGCCGACGCCCGTGGCGGCGAGCAGCAGCAGGACCACGCCCGCGGCGGTGCCGGCGACCAGAGCGCCGGTCATCACCTGGGCGGGGGCGAAACGGCGGAGCAGCCGCACGTTGCACTGCGTGGCGATGATCAGGCCCACTGCGCCCAGGCCGAAGACGATCGCGTACTGCTGCTCGTCCAGCCCGTAGACCTGCTGGAAGACGAACGAGGACCCGGAGACGTAGCCGAACAGGGACGACATCGCCAACCCGGCCACGAGGATCAGACCCACGTACGGCCGGTCGCCCAGCAGCCGGCCGCAGTCCCGCAGCGTGCCGAGCGGGCCTCCGCGGCGCCGGCCCTCCGGCGCCAGCGTCTCCGGCAGCAGCATCGCGGCCACCACGGTGATCGCGACGCCGAGGATCGCCAGCACCACGAACACGCCCCGCCAGGACACCAGAGCCAGGACCAGCCCTCCGAGCGTGGGGGCCAGCACCGGGGCCGCACCCATGACCAGCATGAGACGGGAGAGGATCTTCGCGGCCGCCATGCCGACGAACAGATCCCGGACCACGGCCATCGCGACGACGGCGGCCGCGGCCGCCCCGAGGCCCTGCAGGACCCGCATGCCGCCGAGGGCGACCAGGTCCGGGGCGAGCGCGCAGCCGACGGAGGCCACCACGTGGACGGCCACCCCCACCAGCAGCGGACGACGACGGCCCACCGCGTCCGAGAGCGGGCCCACCAGCAGCTGTCCCAGACCCAGACCGGCGAGCGTACCGGTCAGCGTCAGCTGCACGGCGGCCTCCGTGGTCATCAGGTCATCACGGATGGCCGGCAGGGCCGGCAGGTACATGTCCACGGTGAGCGGACCCAGCGCGATGAGCACGCCCAGCACCAGAATGAGCCGCAGCCGCTCCGCCGGGGTCAGCAGCTCCCCGGGCGTCAGCGCGGTCCGCTCCTGACAGTCAGGCACGGCTCAGGCGTTCCAGAGGCCGTAGGAGTCGGCCAGGGACGCGATCTTCTGGGCGCGGGCCAGACGCGGCAGGTAGGAGCCGTCACCGATGGAGGCACCCTTCTCATGCGCTTCGATCAGTTCGCGGGCCCAGTTGAGCTCATCGTCGGAGGGGCTGAGACCCTTGTTGACCAGGTCCACCTGCCCGCGGTTGAGCGAGAGCTTGCCGGTCATGCCCATCGAGGCGGTCACACCGCAGGCTTCGATGACGGCGGCCTCCTCCGCATCGGGCGGCGTCGGGCCGTCGATGGCGCCCGGTAGTCCGCCCACACGGGAGGCGATGACCAGGCGCGACCGCGCATAGGCCAGCGCCATGGGGTCGGCGGAGACGCCGACGTCCTTGCGGAAGTCATTGGTGCCGAAGGCCAGGCGGAAGGTGCCGGGAGCCGAGGCGATCTGTGTGGCGTTCTCCACGCCGAGGGCCGACTCCACCAGCGCGATCACCGGAGTTCCGGCCCGCAGACGCATGGCCGTGTAGGTGACCTGCTCCGGCCGCTCGGTCTCGGCAAGCATGACCCCGCGCAGCCCCTCGGCCTTGGAGAGCGCGGCGACGTCGTCCTCCCAGTGCGGAGACGAGGTGGGGCTGATGCGGACCCAGGCGGTCATCCCGCCGTTGAGCGCCTCCAGCACGGCGGCCCGGGCGGCGACCTTGCCGTCATCGGGCACCGAGGCCTCCAGGTCGAAGATCACCGAGTCCGCCTCGCTGGCGAGGCCGGGGGCGAAGTCCTCCTGCTTGGCCGCATTGATCAGCAGCCAGGAGCGGGAGAGCTTGGCAGGCAGAGCGGCGGCGCGTCGGTTGCGAATCGGCATGGGCCCAGCCTATCGTCCCGCCGCCTGGTGGGCCGGGCTGACGCACCCGCCTCCCGCATGCTGAGAAGCACCGATGGGGGCACCCCCGGCGCTCCCGGGCTCCCCACCGACGCCGCTCATGCCTGCCGCGATCGATGGTCGCTGTCCGCGGCGATCGACGACGGTTCGGCGGAACGTGGCGGGGATTGACACCGGCCGCCGTGCGGAGGAACATAGTGATGGGCCACGGTTCAACTTTGAACCGTCATGGAGACATCCCCCTCGTCTCCGGCCCGACAGAAAATCGATGTCCGAGTTTCCGTTCCCTCGGGCATCGTGTTCTGCCCCGCGAGAAGATCTGCTGGCCGGGTGCGCATCATCCCACCCCTGACAGCCGCCCGGTCCCTTCTCGCCCAGCGGGCGGGAGGCACCCCCGTTCTGGCCTCCCGCCCGCTCCCTCCACCTCGTGACACCTGCGGAGCTCCGCCGAATTCGCTGAACCGCGGGAGGGCTCGTATTCTGGCTCCCATGACTCTCCGCCGTTCCCTGCGCCTGTGCGGCGCGGCCGCAGCTGCTGCGCTGCTGCTGGCCGGCTGCGGCGGCGACGACGAGGACGCTCCCACGGAGCCGGACCAGGCCATCCCAGCACCCGAACATGAGGCCGATGACACGGTCCGCCTGCCCCTCGGGCTGGTGAGCCCCCAGGGCCACAGCGTCAACGCCCCGATCGACGAGGAGGGCGTGGTCCGGATCCGGGAGGACGTCGGGAGCGTGCAGCAGACCGAGGTCTACCGGACCGACACCTTCGGCTGCGAAGACACCGTGTCCGTGATCGCCTCCGTACCGATGGTCACCGAGGACCCGGCACGCAGCGCCGTGGAGTTCCTGCTGCAGGACCAGCACTACCACCACGGGGACCCCGCCTACCTGAATCCGCTGGCCATCTCCGAGGGACTGGAGCTCGACTCCGTGACCGTCGACGACGACGTCGTCACCGTGGATCTCACTGGGGAGCCCACGGTGCGCGGCGCCTGCGAGTCCTGGCAGATCCACTCCCAGCTGGAGGCCACCGCCCGCGCCGCCACCGGCGCCGAGGAGGCCGAGATCCTGCTCGACGGGGAGCCGTTCGCCCACGTGCTGGGCATCGAGGTGACGGAGGGTCCGCTGACCCTGCAGCGCGTCACCGACATCATCCGCTGACCCTGCCCGGGACGCCGACGTCGTCAGCCCACCAGGCGCCCTCAGTCCAGAAGCAGTCCGGGCTGCTCGAGGACCGCACCGACGTCGCTGATGAACCGTCCGGCGTGGTCGCCGTCGATGAGGCGGTGGTCGAAGGACCCGCCGATGGTCATCACGTCCCGGGGGACGATCTGCTCACCCACCACCCAGGGCTTGCGCCGCACGGCGCCGAGCAGGACGATCGAGGCCTGGCCCGGAGGCAGGATCGGGGTGCCGCCGTCCAGGCCCAGCGGGCCGACGTTGGTGATAGAGATCGTGCCGCCCTGCATGTCCGCCGGGGCAGTCTTCCCATCCCGGGCGTCCACCGTCAGCTGAGTGATGGCGGCCGCGAGGCCACGGGTGCTGTAGGTCTGCGCATCATGGATCACCGGCACCATCAGGCCCCGCGGGGTGGCCGCAGCGATCCCCAGATTCACATAGTTCTTCACCGAGTAGTGGCTGTCATGCCAGGTGGCGTTGACCTGCGGGTTGCGGCGGGCGGCCCAGATGATCGCCTTGGCCGCGAAGAGCAGCGGAGACACGCTCAGTCCCTCGTAGGAGGGGTCCTGCTTCAGCGCGGTCCGCAGCTCCATGGTGCGCGTGACGTCGATCTCCTTGAACACGCTGACATGCGGGACCTCGGAGGCGGAGGCGCTCACATTCGTCGCCGTCGCCTTCCGGATGCCGCGCACCGGAACCTTCTCCTCCCGGGGGCCCTCGCGGAGCAGGCCGGTGAACGGCGGCTCGGCCGGGGTCGCTGTCGCCGGGGCCTTCTCCCCGTTCTTCTGACGAGCGCGGCGCTCGACGTCGTCGCGGGTGATCTTGCCGTTGCCGCCGGAGCCGACCAGCTCCCAGACCGCCACACCCAGACGCTTGGCCAGCGCCCGGACCGGTGGGCTCGCCTTCGCCACGAGATCGCCGATGTCCGAGGCGCCCGCAGCGGGAGCCGGGACGACGTCGCCGGGGCGCCCGCCTGAAGGGTCCAGGTCCGGGAGTCCCAGATCCGAGACGTCCACCAGGTCAGGGGTGGTGTGCCCGCTGCGCGGACGGCGCCGGGCCGAGTCCGCCTTGGGCCCGGAGCCGATCAGCGAGTCCTCGCTCTGCGAAGAGGAGGCCGGGGTGGAGGTCGACGTCGCCTGTGCCGCAGAGCTCGTCGTCCCGGCAGACTCGTCGTCGACGGGGGCGGGGGCGGCCGCCGGTTCCGCCGACTGAGCCGCTGACGGCTCGGTCTCGGGGCTCGGGGAGCCCTCCACAGCGATGCGGATCAGCGGACTGCCGACCTCGATCGTCTCGCCCTCGTCCGCGACGAGCTCCTGGACCTGGCCGGCGTACGGGATGGGGAGCTCCACCAGCGATTTGGCGGTCTCGATCTCGACGACGATGTCGTTGACCTCGACCGTGTCCCCGACCGCCACACGCCAGGAGACGATCTCCGCCTCGGTGAGCCCCTCGCCGACGTCAGGCAGGTTGAAGGTGTCGACCATGCTCAGTCTCTCTCCGTTCGTTGTCGACGCCGGGATCAGCGGCGGGGATGGCTGAAGCTGCGGTCCACGGCCTCCAGCATGCGATCGATGTCCGGCAGGTAGCGGTGCTCCTGCTGCGACGGCGGGTACGGCATGTGGAAGCCGCCCACCCGAAGCACCGGGGCGACGAGTCGGTGGTGGGCCCGCTCGCTCACTCGGGCGGCGATCTCCGCGCCGAAGCCGCCGAAGGTTGGGGCCTCGTGGGCGACGATGAGCCGCTGCGTCTTCGCCGCCGATCGAGCGATGGTCTCGTCGTCGAGCGGGCTGATCGAGCGGACGTCGACGACCTCGATGCTGCGTCCGTCCTGGGCCGCCGCCTCCGCGGCCGCGAGAGCCACCGGCACAAGGGGCCCGT
This sequence comes from Nesterenkonia sp. K-15-9-6, assembly GCF_052656005.1. Lineage (NCBI taxonomy): Bacteria > Bacillati > Actinomycetota > Actinomycetes > Micrococcales > Micrococcaceae > Nesterenkonia > Nesterenkonia sp. K-15-9-6. The sequence goes on along the minus strand of NZ_JBQYEY010000006.1, from coordinate 157,630 downwards.
AGCAGGCGATCGTGGCGTCGGTGCCTTCGCGCACCACCTGGGCGGTGAAGGCGTCCTGGGCGGGGGTGGAGAAGTCCACCATGCCCTTGAGCCAGTATCGGCGCTTGGGCTCCAGGATGATGACCGGGTCCTCGCAGCGCACCGCCTGACGCGTCATCCAGTAGGCGTCATGCGCGTTCGACGGCGTGATGATGCGCAGACCCGCTGTATGCGCGAAGAGCGCCTCCGGAGACTCGGAGTGATGCTCGATCGAGCCGATGGAGCCGCCGTAGGGCAGCCGGATCGTCACCGGCAGGTGCACCTTCCCCGCGGTGCGGGAGCTGATCTTGGCCAGCTGGGTGGTGATCTGGTTGAACGCCGGGAAGACGAAGCCGTCGAACTGGATCTCGGCGACCGGACGGTGCCCGCGCATCGCCAGACCGATGGAGGTGCCGACGATTCCTGACTCCGCCAGCGGAGAGTCGATGACCCGCCGGGGGCCGAACTCCTTCTGCAGCCCGTCGGTGACGCGGAAGACGCCGCCCAGGGCGCCGATGTCCTCCCCGATGAGCAGGGTGCGCGGGTCGGCGGCGAGCTCATCGTGCAACGCCGCGGTGATCGCCTTGGCGAGGACGAGTTCCCGCGGAGGTGCGGGCGTCTCGACGCCGTCGTCGTGCCCGACCGCCTCCTGGGCGCTGCGTGCCGAAGAGGCCGTGGAGACGACGTCCGGTGAGGACGGTGTGGGGGCCGCGGGGCGCGTCCCGCGTGCACCTCGGCGGGAGCTGCGTGCCGAGGGCGCGTGGGACTCCGCCCGGCGTGCCTGGCCATGGTTCATCAGTGTCATCGGGCACCAGCCTCTCCGCCGGCCAGGGCGTCGTCATCGACGAAGCCGGCCTCGTACTCCTTCAACCACGCCTTGTCCGTCTCGACCTGCCGGTGCGGCTCGGCGTAGACGGCGTCCATGGCCTCCTCGAGCGGCAGCGGATCGATCTCCTGGACGGCCCGACGCAGCTCGGCCGCGACCTCGGCGGCCTCCTGGTCCACCTCGGAGAAGTAGATGTCATCGGCGAGGTCCTCGGCCTCGAGCCAGCGACGGTACCGGTCCAGCGGGTCCTTGGCGCGCCAGGCCTCCACCTCGTCCGCGCTGCGGTACTTGGTGGGGTCGTCGGCCGTGGTGTGGGCGCCCATCCGGTAGGTGACCGATTCGATGAGCTTCGGTCCGCCGGCGCGCACCTGTCCCGCCATGTGGGCGGCCACCGCATAGCTGGCGAGCACATCGTTGCCGTCCACCTGGACCCCCTCGAAGCCGTACCCGGCGGCGCGAGCGGCCAGCGGGCTCCGAGACTGCGTGGAGGAGGGCACGGAGATCGCCCAATGGTTGTTCTGGATGAAATAGAGCACCGGCAGCTCGTAGGAGCTCGCGAAGACCATGGACTCGTGGACGTCTCCCTGGCTGCTGGCACCATCGCCGAGGCAGGCCAGGACGATCTCGTCCTCCGCCCGCCCGTCGGCGAGGTCACCCGCTTCGAGCTCCCGCTGGATGCCCATCGCCCACCCGGCGGCGTGGAGGGTCTGGGCGCCGAGCACCACCATGTAGACGTTCATGGCGTGCTCACGGGGGTCCCAGCCGCTGTGCGCGGTGGCGCGGAAGAGCTGGATGATCTGGTCCGGGCGGATGCCGCGGTGGAGGGCCATGACGTGTTCCCGGTAGGTCGGGAAGATCATGTCCGTGGGCTTCAGCGCTGAGACGGTTCCGGCCTGGGCGGCCTCCTGTCCGAGGGCAGGCACCCAGAGGGCGAGCTGGCCCTGGCGCTGGAGCGAGGTCGCCTCAGCGTCCATGCGCCGCTCCGTGGCCATGAGTCGATACAGGTCGCGCAGATCCTGCTCTCCGAGCGCGGCGATGTACTCGCTGTACACGTCATGCTCGGTGTAGGTTCCGTCGGGCGCGAGCAGCTGGATGGGCTGCACGGCGTGCTCCTCTCCGGTGGCATCAAGGGTGGGCCACCGTTCATTCTGTCAGCTGCGGTCAGCTCGTCCGTGTGTAGGTCTTACACAACTGGATCAGCCGATCGTTGGCTTCGGTTTCGCCGATGCTGACTCGTACACCGTCGCCGTCGAAGGCCCGCACGGCGAGGGCCTGGAGCCCGGCCTCGTGGGCGAAGTCACCTGCGTGGTCCCGCAACGGCAGCCATATGAAGTTGCCCTGCGCGTCCGGCACGTTCCACCCCGCGTCGATGAGGGCGTCCCGGACTCTCTGTCGTTCTTGTACAAGATTCTGCACCCTGGAGTTCACCTCGTCCAGAGCTTCCAGCGATGCGATCGCTGCGACCTCACCCAGCGTGGAGACGCCGAACGGGACCGCGACCTTGCGCAGGTGCTGGGTCACCTCCGGTGAGGCGATGGAGTAGCCGACCCGCAGGGCCGCGAGACCGTGTGCTTTGGAGAAGGTCCGCAGCACCACGACCTGCGGGTGCTCGCGGTACAGCGCGAGCGTGTCCACGGGGTCCTCGATGCGCACGAACTCCAGGTAGGCCTCGTCGATGACGACGACGACGTCGCGGGGGACCTTCCCCAGGAAGTCCACGACCTCCTGATGCCGCAGCGCGGGCCCGGTCGGGTTGTTGGGTGTGCACAGCAGGATGACCCGGGTCCGGTCCCTGACCGCGACGGCCATCGCCTCGAGATCGTGGCGACCGTCCTGCGTGACGGGCACCGGGACATCCTGGGCGCCTGCAGTGCGGACCACAATGGGGTAGGCCTCGAAGGAGCGCCAGGCGTAGATCACCTCGTCAGGAACGCCGTCGGGCCCTGTGCCGGCGAAGGCGCTGATCACCTGGGTCAGGGCGCCGAGGCTGCCCGTTCCGGTGACGATGTCCTCCACCGGCACGTCGAGGGTCTCGGCGAGCGCGGCACGCAGCTGCTCCGCACCGGGGTTCGGGTAGCGGTGGACGGTGTCCACCGAGGCGATGGCCCGTTCCACGGAGGGGACCGGGCCCAGCGGATTCTCGTTGGAGGAGAGCTTGTAGGGGGTGAGCCCCTCGGCGGGGCGAGGCGGCTTGCCTGCGGCATAGGTGGGCAGCAGGGACAGGGCAGGGCGCGGGGTGACCGTGCCCGCGACGCTGCGGGTCAGCCGGTCAGCCGTCCGGGCGGTGTCGTGGTCTGTGGTGCTCATGGGTCGCATGATCCTCTCAGGGTTCTCTCATCTCTGACATGAGATGATCGTCCTCGTGAGAATCCTACTGGCGATCGTGCTCAACGCCTGCGCCCTGGGCGCGGCGGCTCTGCTCCTCCCTGGGATCGGCGTCGAGGGCGCCGGTGACGACATCGGGATGGTCCTGCTGGCCTATCTCTTCGTCGGGGCTGTCTTCGGGGTCATCAACGCCGTGATCAAACCGGTCCTCTCCCTCCTGGCCCTGCCGATCACCTGCCTGACGCTGGGCCTGTTCGCCGTGGTGATCAATGCCGCGATGCTGATGCTCACCGGCTGGGTCACCTCCTTCTTCCCCGTACAGTTCGTCGTCGGGTCGTTCTTCTGGGATGCGATCCTCGGGGCCATCATCGTCTCCCTGGTCTCCGCGATCCTAGGCCGGTTCCTGGTGGATCCGGCGGCACGCGCGGCCTGATCACCGGGCCGCCGGGATGGGGGCTCACCGCTCCGGCGGGCCGATGACGGCCGGGGTGAGCGGCTGCGGTACGGACGGTTCGCCGTCGTCGGCGCCCGGCGCCGGACCGGACCGTGGGGTGGTCGGGATGATCACGCCGGGGGTGAGCGGCTGCGCGCGGTCACGGTGGCCGCGGACCGGTTCCTGGGGATTCGCGGCGGCTTCCGCCTGGCTCCGCATCGCCGAGGCGTCGGATCCGACGGCGCCGCCGAGCGACTCCTCCCCAATAGCACCTCCGGGCTCCCCAGCCAGGCCCTGACCGTCCTCCTCACCGGCAGATCCCAGTGCGCCGGAGTCGAGGGTGCCGGAGTCGAGGGTGCCGGCGCCCCGTGTCCTCTCGGAGGGAGAAGGTGGTGCGGTGTCCTCGAGGTCCGGCGTTCCTGGCGTCTCGGGATCCTCCACCGGTGTCACCGGGCCGAACGCGTCTCCGATCCCCAAGACGTCCAACCGCTCGATGGACTCCCAGACGCCGGTCGTCAGTCCCGTGGCTTCCCAGAACTCCGGGTCGAACAGGTCCGGGTCCTGGCTGTCCGGGTTCTCCTCCCATTTCGTCCGGAAGACGTGCGTCTCCGCCTGGCCCTGGTACAGCGTGGAGAAGTCTCGCAGCAGCGCATCCCCGCCCTCACCGAGGTGCTCCTCCGGGTTGGCCTCTAGCTCCTCGACGATGTCGAGGTAATGCTGGTAGCTGTGGGCATCGCCGAACAGCGAGGGGTCCTCGGGCCGGGCGTCCTCGTCGTGATGGGCGACCTCGATGACCTGTCGGTTCACCCCGGTTCCTTGGTGCTCACCGAGGAGGTGCGGCACAGGATCACGACGGTCCTGGATATGCGTGGTCGAGGTCTGCGTCCCTGGCGGGAAGCCGCCGTGTCGGCCCGGGGCTCCGATGCTCGTCGCGGCGACCAGGTCATACTTCTCCCCCAGCCTGCCGTTCCGGACCAGATTGGTCACCCCGATCCCGCCGAGACTGTAGCCGGACAGAGCGATCTGGTCTCCTTCCTGCGCCCCCAGGCTCTCCAATGCCTCATCGACCACATCGGCGAGCTGCTCGGCGTCGTTGAACGCCGAGTCGACCAGACCCAGGTACCCCCTGCCGTCCTGCCGGTTGAGGTCGGTGATGTCCATATCCAGTCCCGGCAGATGCACCATGTACGTGGTCTCGCCCGAGTCTCCGGCGACGGTCGTCACCGCGAGGTCCCCCTCCTCCGAAACCTGGCCCATCTGCTGGTACCACGAGTGCAGCGTTCCGTCGCCGTGGTGGAAGGACGTTCCCGTCTGATCACCCAGCCTCAAATCATGTCTCGCCATCTCATACGCGGCCAGCGCGTTCTCTTCCTGGAGCTTCGCGATCGCCAGGAACCCGAACCCGGCACCGTCCTCGAACCGATCGCGCCCGCTGGGCCTGCCGCCCCCGAGGCCTGATCGCCCACGCGTGAAGTACGCCGCCACCAGCCGAAGCGCCTCCTGCCCGCCGAGCACACCGAGGCTGCGGGCCCAGTCGCCGGCCAGCCTCCCGTCCCCCTGACCGGCCTGATCGATGACGTAGGAGGTCTCCGAGATGAGCTCGCTGATCTGCAGCCATCGGCGGATCATCGACTCGCCCTCGCGGTACTTGTCGTGGGAGTACTCGATCGCCGACACACACTTCTCCACCAGACCGCTGATCCAGATGATCCGCATGCTGAGACTCGCACTCCGGGTCACCAGCAGCGGCGCCCGCCAGTGGGGGATCTGAGGACGTGGCACCAGCAGCAGCGTGTTGTTCGCGGCGACGTCGTCCAGCTGCCTCCCCGCGAGCTCCTGAGCCGCCCCGACGTGGGACGAGGCCGCGAGGAGCGTCTCCCAGGCGACGTCGATCGTCGTGTCCCCGCCAGAGACCCTGACGGTGAACGGACCGTGATCGGCGGTGTGCGGGCGCACGGGCACCGGCACGGGGAACTGAGGGGCAGGAAGATCCATGGTCATCTCCTGACAGTGTGTCGTCGACGGGGTGGTGGATGGGGCGGTTGATGGAGTGGCCGTCAAGTGGCGTTCTGCTCGACAGGCGGTCGCAGGACCTCTGCGATCACGTCGCCGAGCCCAGGCGGAACTCCCCCGTAGTCGTCGAGGAAACTCCCCAGGGACATGACGTCGTCCACTGCCGCGCGCGCTCGTCGCAGCAGGACCTCGCCGGAGATCCCCACGATGTCCAGCCCGGCCACCGCGTCGAGGATCGCGGCCAGATGGCGCGCGACCTGCGCTCCCTCCCGCATGACCCCCGCGAGGATCGACGCCTCGGACGCCAAGTCCTCAGCTTCCTCGCTGACCCCCGCGCTGTCGGCCATCAGCAGGTCGATCAACCCGCGGAAGGCGTCCCCGGCCAACGATTCCCACCGCACCGCGTCCTGAGCGAGGACGAGCTGCGTCCGCTGCTGAGGGCCCAGACCCGCTGCGCGCCGGTACCGGGCGGCCATCTCGTCATAGACCGTGGCGACCTGGTCCAAGTGGGCAGCTGCGGCACTGTACACGGGAACTCCTCGGGGCTCGGCCGCTCGACGGCGGCTGACTGAACAGGGACGACGCCGTCGACGCTAGGCGGCGCACCGCTCTCTGCGCCGGCCGGGGCGGCGGTCTGTGGATAGCCCGGGCATGTCGCCGCCGTCGTCCGGCCCCTGTGGAGGAGCCCGCCTGTGACGGGCCTGCACCTGCGCCCCTCGGCCGTGGAAGAATGTCGGGCATGGCCAACTCTGTCTCCTCCCCTGCCGTGTCCACGCCGTCCTCCGCCGACCAGGACCGCGTCAGCCTCGCCGCCGCCGAGCCGCAGATCGCCCTGGGTGCGCTGGACGGTCGGTACCGCCCCGCCGTCGCGCCGCTGATCGACCACCTCTCCGAGGCCGCGTTGAACCGCAACCGCATCCACGTGGAGGTCGAATGGTTCATCCACCTCTGCACCGAGCAGGCGCTGCCGGGCCTGCCCATCCTGACGGAGGAACAGATCGCCGGGCTCCGCGGCATCGTGACCGGATTCGGGCCGGACCAGGTCGCCGAGCTGGCCGCCATCGAGGCCGAGACGGTCCATGACGTGAAGGCGGTGGAGTACTTCATCGCCCGTCGCCTCGACGGACTCGGACTCGGTGAGCTGACCCCGCTGGTGCATTTCGCCTGCACCAGTGAGGACATCAACAACCTCAGCTACGCGGTGGGCATCCGTGACGCCGTCGAGCAGGTGTGGCTTCCTGCGGCCCGCACGGCGCTGGACGGTCTGGGCGCCCTGGCCGCAGAGGCCGCCGAGGTGCCGATGCTCTCCCGTACCCACGGCCAGCCAGCGACTCCCAGCACCCTCGGCAAGGAGATCGCCGTCTTCGTCCACCGCCTGGCCCGCCAGGTGCGTCGTGTCGAAGCTCAGGAGTACCTGGGGAAGATCAACGGCGCCACGGGCACCTACGCCGCCCACCTGGCGGCCGCACCGGAGCTGGACTGGCCGGCGCTGGCACAGCGGTTCGTGGAGAAGCTCGGACTGACGTTCAACCCGCTGACCACCCAGATCGAGTCTCATGACTGGCAGGCGGAGCTCTACGCGGACATCGCCCGCTTCAATCGGATCCTGCACGGGCTGTGCGTAGACATCTGGTCCTACATCTCCATCGGCTTCTTCCGTCAGATCCCCGTGGCCGGGGCCACCGGGTCTTCGACGATGCCGCACAAGGTCAACCCGATCCGCTTCGAGAACGCCGAGGCCAATCTGGAGATCTCCAACGCCCTGCTCGACTCCCTCGGCTCCACGCTCGTGGAGTCCCGATGGCAGCGCGACCTCACCGACTCCTCGGGCCAGCGCAACATCGGCACCGGCATCGGCCACTCGGTGCTGGCGCTGAGCAACGTCACCAAGGGCCTGAAGCAGCTCGACGTCGCCGCCGAGGTCATCGCCGCCGACCTGGACGCCAACTGGGAGGTCCTGGGAGAGGCGATCCAGACCGTCATGCGCGCAGAAGCCATCGCGGGCACCTCCGGCATGGAGAACCCCTACGAACGGCTCAAGGAGCTGACCCGCGGCCGCCGCGTGGACGCCGAGAAGCTCCAGGAGTTCGTCGCCGGACTCGGGCTGAGCCCCGCCGCCGAGGACCGGCTGAAGAGCCTCACCCCGGCCCGGTACACCGGCCTCGCGACGCGGCTGGCCCGGGAGTTCGCCGGCACCGAGTGACCGGCACCGAGCGAGCAGCGCAGACACGGTGAAGGGGGCCGCTTCGGCGGCCCCCTTCGTCGTTCACGGCCGCATGGGCCGCACAGCCTGTCAGCGCCTCAGACGGTCAGCGCCTTCATCGTGTCACCTTGCGCGGGAACACGACCGCGGTGAGCCACACCGCGAGGATCACGAAGCCGAGGCACCAGAGCGGGCCGCCCCACCAGGTCGAGGGAACCTCCGTCCCGGTGATCAGCGCGCGGGCGGCATCGATGATGGGTGTCATCGGCTGGTGCTGTGCGAAGCCCTGCAGCCATCCGGGCATCGTCTCCACGGGCGCGAAGCCGCTGGAGACATAGGGCAGGAACAGCAGGATGAACCCGTAGCCGTTGGCCGACTCCGCCGAACCGGAGATCAGCCCCAGCAGGGCGAAGACGCAGGTGATGGCCAGGATCCAGAGGGCGATGAGCCCCACTGCTCCCAGCAGCTGGGGCAGGCCCGCATCCGTGCGGAAGCCGACGGCGAAGGCCACCCCGAGCACCACGGCTGTGGCCAGCAGGTTGCGCACCATGGAGGCCACCGTGTGGCCCAGCAGCACCGTGACCGCCGGGAAGGGCATGGTCCGCAGCCGGTCCATGAAGCCGGTGGTGACGTCGTTGCTGACGACGACGGCGGTGTGGGAGGCGCCGAATCCGGCGGCGGTCAGCGCGATGGCCGGCAGCACGAAGGCCAGGTAGTCGGCCCGGCTGCCGTCCCCGATCGCCATGGCCTCCCCCATGACGAAGGTGAAGATCAGCATGAGCATGACCGGCAGCAGCACGGCCATCAGCACGGACTCCACGTCCCGGAAGGAATGACGGAGACTGCGCAGAGAGAACTGCGTCAGGCCTGTCAGCAGCCCGGCTCCGGGCGCCCCAGGGGGAACCCGAGTCGGTGTCTGCGGCAACTCGGCGCCCTCGGCGCCCTGGTGTTGACGGGCGGGCCGGACGGCGGCGAGCTCGTCGGTGCTCGTACTGGTCATGACAGGGCCTCCTCGGTGATCTGATCGGTGGGCGGGGCGCCGGTGAGCTGGAGGAAGACCTCGTCCAGGCTGGGGCGACGCACCGTGACACGCATGCCCGGGCGGGACTCAGCGATGCCGTGCAGCACCCGCGCGACGTCGTCGACCTCTCCCCCGGTGGGGATCTCCTCACAGACGTGCCCGGCGTCGTCGCGCAGTTCGATGGTGGAGCCGCCCACCTGCGCCTTGAGCTCCTCGGCAGTGCCCCTGGCGATGATCCGACCGCCGTGGAGCACCAGGACCTGATCGGCCAGGACGTCGGCCTCCTCGAGGTACTGGGTGGTCAGGAACACGGAGGTGCCCTGGTCGGCGAGGGCCTGGATCTCATCCCAGAGCGCCTGACGGCTCCGTGTGTCGAGCCCGGTGGTGGGCTCGTCCAGGAACAGCAGCCGCGGCTCGGGGATCAGCCCGACGGCGATGTCCAGCTTTCTGCGCATGCCTCCCGAGTACGTGCCGGCCCGGCGGCGGGCGTGCTCGGTGAGGCCGAACCTCGCCAGCAGCGTCTCGGACCGCTCGCGGGCTCGGGACCGGGACAGTCCGAACAGGCGGCCCATGAGCTGCATGTTCTCCTCCCCGGAGAGGGACTCGTCGACCGCGGCATGCTGACCGGTCAGGGAGATCAGCCGCTGCAGTCGCCGCCGATCGGCCCAGGGATCCAGTCCGAGCACCCGCACCTCGCCTGAGTCCCGGGGGATCAGGGTGGACAGGATCGAGACGAACGTGGTCTTGCCGGCGCCGTTGGGACCCAGCAAGGCGTGGACGCCCGGGGGCAGTGACAGGGTGAGGTCGTCCAGGACTCGATGGCGTCCGTGGCTCTTCCTCAGCCCGGTGACATGGATGAGCGGAGGGGCGTCCTCCGGCGCGGCCGCGCCGCGACTTTCTGTGTACGTCATACATAGAGTATGACATACACAGTGTAGTTCGTACACAGTCAATGTCAGGTGGTACTCGTCCAGGTGAGAGAATGCACGTCATGGTCGACACCACTGAGACAGGCCTCCCCCGCGCGGTCGCCGTCGCCTGGGGCATGCAGGAGACGCCGCAGCGCGGCCCGAGCCGCGGCCTGAGCCATGAGCGGATCGTGGCCGCTGCGGTCCGCATCGCCGACGAGGAGGGCCTGGCCGCCGTCACGATGCAGGCCGTGGCGAAGTCCTTGGGATTCACCACGATGTCGCTGTACCGCTATGTCTCCGGCAAGGAGGAGATGCTGCAGCTCATGGGTGATGCGGCCGCGCGGCTCTCTGAGAAGGTCACGCTCGATCCCGACTGGCGCCAGGCGCTCCGACAATGGGCCGCGCTGATCCGCGAGGCCTGGCGGGCCCACCCCTGGCTCCGCGAGATCCCCCGGGGACAGGTCTCGGTGCTGATGCCCAACCAGATGCGCCTCGCCGACCTCGGGCTCCAGGCTCTGGAGTCCCTGCCCCTGACCAGGGACGACAAGATCGGCGTCATTCTCGTGGTCTCCCAGCACGTGGCCTCGATGACCGAGCTGGAGCTCGCCCTGGCGCAGGAGGGCCAGCTGACCGTCACCGAGGAGGGCGCCGCGATGCTCAAGGAGGTCATCACCGAAGAGCGCTACCCCCACGTGGCTCCGCTCTATCAGGCCGGCGACTACTCGCCGGGGTCCACCGCCTCACCCCCAGCCACTGACGAACCCCCGGTGGAGAACGTCGAGGCGGAGTACGACCTCGGTCTGGACCTGATCATCGCGGGCCTGGAGTCCCGCGCCGGCGGCGCTGCGGAGACGGCGACTCGACACTGACCAGCGCGGGTCACCCCACCGCCAGGACCACAGCTCCCAGGCTCGGCAGCCCGAGGACCAGATGGGCCCGCTGCCACAGACCGGCATCCCCTGCGTCCTGCTCCCATCGCTCCCCGAATCGCACGGCCAGCCACCCCGTGGCCAGGCCCGCGACGACGGCGGCGACCCGCACCGCCGTGTCCAGGCCAGGGACCACGACCACCCCGATCATCACGACCGGAAGCCCGAGGAACACCACGGAGCCCGCCTGGTCATGCCGCCGGTGCCGCCGGGACAGCACCTCGGGGTCGCCCGCGGGACTGCCCGGCGGATATCCCCGCATGGGGTCCATGCGGAACAGCCCAGAGGCCACCACGGCGAGGCCCAGGACCGCGACGCCGCCTGCCCAGATCAGGTCTGCCCAGGGGACGTCTGACCCAGAGACGCCGCTGAAGGCCTGTCGGATGAGCACGGAGGCCCCGAGGATGAGCGCGCTGCCGAGCTGGAGGAAGTTGGCAGTCTGGACCCAGCCGCGAGAGCTCAGGGCGAGGGCGCTGACGGGTTGGCGGCGAGGATCGTAGCCGGGCCGTGTGGCCCCGTCGATCAGGAAGACCGCGATGAACAGGACAGCGCCGAACAGCGGCGCTCCCAGCAACAGACTCGACATGCTCACAGCACCCTCTCCGACGGGCCGAGCTACGGATGCCTCAGCTTAGGGGGCGGATCCCTTGCGAGGCACGTGCCGATGGTCACGAACGTCGTGACGCGCGGAATCTCGAACCCCGGGCGAGCGGCCCTTCCCCTCGCGTGCGAACCGGAGCACGATGACAGGCACAGGCCCCTCCGCGGCCGGCGGGAACCCGACCGAGTCTCTCGGCATCCGCCGTCGCGGTACGGACCCACACCACCTGTGACTCGAGGCCCGAGCGGCCCCGACCCTGCGAGGAAGGCTCCATCATGGCTGTCGCGCTGACCCCCTACCTGCAGCTCCCCGGCACCGCCCGCGAGGCGCTCGAGACCTACCATGCCGTGTTCGGCGGAGAGCTGGGCATGCTCACCTACGGCGAAGGCATGGGGGTCGACGACCAGAACAAGGACAGCATCATGCACGGTTCGCTCTTCGTGGACCGCGGCCTGCACGTGATGGCCTCCGACCTGCCGCCCGGGATGGAGAGCAACGGGCTGGGCACCATCGCGCTCAGCGTCAACGAGCCCGACGCCTCGGAGAACACGAAGCTCGAACGCTGGTGGAACGACCTGAGCGAGCACTCCGAGGTCCTCATGCCGCTGGAACGCGCACCCTGGGGTGACCGGTTCGGCATGCTGAAGGACCGGTTCGGGGTCACCTGGATGTTCAACACCGCCGAGACCGCCTCGCAAGGCTGATCAGCCCCAGGCCGGCCTCTGCTATCCTCATGCCCATGGGTTCCTTCAACGCCATCTACATCATCGCCGTGGCCCGTCCCCGCACGGGCTCAGCGGCGATGAGCAGCTGAACCTCGAGGCGTGGTCGCGGCACGTCCGCGCTCGGCGCTGATCTAGGCGTCCCTCGAGCTCCGTCTCTTCCCGTAGTCCACCGCTGGCCTCTGCCTGCCTGCGCGCCCGCGCGCCGTCGGCAGCCCTGCCCTGGTGACCTGGACGAGTCCCTGATGCTCTCCCGCCGCCGCAGCTGACCACCACGCTGCGCGGCGCCTCGTGCTGCCCAGCGTGATCCCTGCGCGATCTGGAGATCACTTGTGCACACCTATGCCCACAGCCGTCACGAACACGGCCAGAACTTCCTCATCGACCCCCGCGCCATCCGGACCGTGGTGGCGCTCGTCGCCCGCACCGAGGGCCCGATCCTGGAGATCGGCCCCGGAGACGGCGCCCTGACCCTGCCGTTGCAGACGCTGAGACGCCCCCTCACCGCAGTGGAGATCGACACCCGCGCGGCCCGGCGTCTGGACCAGCGCACCGGCCGACGCACCCGGGTGGTCGAAGGGGACTTCCTCACCCACCGTCTCCCCCGGGAGCCCCACGTGGTGGTCGGCAACCTCCCCTTTCACCTGACGACGGCGATCCTGCGGCGGCTGCTCTATGCCCCCGGCTGGACCGATGCCGTGCTGATGACCCAATGGGAGGTCGCCCGCCGACGTGCCGGCGTCGGGGGATCCACCATGATGACCGCCCAATGGGCCCCGTACTACGCATTCAGGTTGGAGGGACGGATCCCCGCGTCGGCGTATCGACCCCGCCCTGCCGTGGACGGCGGACTGCTGACCATCGCACGGCGGGAGCGCCCTCTGGTCCCCCACACGGACCGGAGAGCGTATGCGGCCTTCGTCCACCGGGCGTTCACCGGACCGGGCCGCGGCATGGGGCAGATCCTGCAGCACGGCCTCGGACTGTCACGCCGCGAGGTGGGCCCGCTGTTGGGCGCTGCGGGGGTGCGTCGCGATGCTGCCCCCGGCCGTCTGACTGCTGAGCAGTGGGCCGCCCTCTGGCGGCGGGCCCCCTGACTCGGTCAGCGCAGGGTTCAGTCGGTCGACCCTGGGCTCAGCCGCGGTGGAAGGCCACGATCCGGTCGAGACCCTCGGCGACGGCGGTCGGCCCCGGTGCCAGGGACAGGCGCACCCACTCGTGACCGGTCACGGGATCGAAGTCAGTGCCGGGGACGATCGCCACCCCGGCCTGCTGCAGGACCGCCTGACAGTAGGCCGGAGCGTCCCCGAACTCCTCCAGGTGCTCACCGATGTGCGCATACACGTAGAAGGCGCCGTCGGCGGGCGCCACCTGGCCCCAGCCGAGCTCCGGCAGCCGGTCCAGCACCAGCTGGCGGGCCGAGGCGTACTGCTCCACCTGCGCTCCGGCGAAAGCCATAGACTCCGGGCTGAAGACCTCCACGGCGGCCAGCTGTGAGCCGTGCGGCGGGCACAGCGAAACGTTGCCGGCCAGCCGCGAGACCGGATCCACCAGGTGCTCAGGCAGCACCGCCCAGCCCAACCTCCAGCCGGGCATGCCCCAGTATTTCGAGAAGGAGGACACGACGACGGCCTCGGCGGTGAGCTCCACCGCGCTCACCCCGGGCGAGGGCAGCCCGGTGGCCGGGTCGTCGCCGCCCGAGGTGATGCCGTGGTAGATCTCGTCACTGACCAGCTGCACATCCTGGCCCCGACACCAGTCCACCAGCGAACCGAGCTCCTCACGGCCGATCATGGTTCCGGTGGGGTTGGCCGGGGACGCGAGGATCAGACCGGCCAGCGGGCCGCCGTCGGCCGCCGCCTGCTCCAGCAGCTCCACGGTGGGCTGGAAGCGGACCTCCGGGCCACAGTCCAGATCCACCACGTCGATGCCGAGGCTGGTCAGGATGTTCCGGTAGGCCGGATAACCGGGCCGGGCGAGCGCCACCCGGTCGCCGACGTCGAAGGCGGCCAGGAAGCTCAGCAGGAACGCACCGGAGGACCCGGTGGTGATGGCGACCCGGTCGACGTCGACCTGGACGCCGTACCAGTCACCGTAATGGGCGGCCACCGCCTCACGCAGCGGCCGGATCCCCAGGGCGGCACTGTAGTTGAGCACCGTGTCCTGAGCATGGATCGCCGCGGCGGCGCGGTTGACCGCCGGCGGAGCGCCGGAGCCGGGCTCACCGGCGGTCAGCGAGACGATGTCCCGACCCCGCGCCCGGAGGGCGTCGATCTCGGCGAGGATGCTCATCACCTGGAACCCGGGGACCGCGGAGCGCTGCGACGGTTTCATGCGAGCCAGCCTAACGGTCCGCAGCCGACGTCGGCTCCGCGGCGGGAGCGGGGCGGGCTGTCAGTCCTCGGCGGCGGCGAGCTGACCGCAGGCGCCGTCGATCTCCTTGCCGCGGGTGTCCCGGAGTGTGGTGGGCACACCCTTGGCCTCGAGCCGAGCGATGAACTCCTGCATGACCTCCGGCTCGGAGGAGGTCCAGATGGAGCCCGGTGTGGGGTTCAGCGGGATGGGGTTCACATGCACCCAGCCCCGGCCTCGGGCGTTGAGCTTCTCCGCCAGCAGGTCGGCACGCCACCCGTGGTCGTTCATGTCCTTGATGAGCGCATACTCGATGGACACTCGGCGGCCGGTGGTCTCGTAGTAGTAGTACGCGGCGTCGATCGCCTCGTCGGCCTTCCAACGCGAATTCACGGGGATGAGCTCGTCGCGCAGCTCATCGTCGGGAGCGTGGAGGCTCAGGGCGAAGGTGATCGGCAGGTCCTCGTCGGCGAGCTTCCTGATCGCCGGCACCAGGCCGACCGTGGAGATGGTGATGCCTCGCGCGCTCATCCCCAATCCTTCAGGGGCGTCGTCGATCATCCGATGCACCGCGTTCATGACCCGCTTGTAGTTCGCCAGCGGCTCCCCCATGCCCATGAAGACGATGTTGGACACCCGCTGCGGACCGGTGCGCTGCGTCCCGGCCGCGGCAGGCTCAGGACCCGCCTCGGCGAAGTCGGTCTCCTCACCGAGGCCGGCGTGGTCCCGCTCCTCGGCGATCTCCGCCGCACTGGGGGCGTCGAGTTCTCCGGCGGCGATGGCCCGGTTCGCCTGGACGATCTGGTCCACGATCTCCGCGGTGGACATGTTCCGGGTCAGGCCGTTCTGGCCGGTGGCGCAGAAGGGGCAGTTCATCCCGCAGCCGCACTGGGAGGAGATGCACAGGGTGATGCGGTTGCGGTACCGCATGAGCACCGACTCCACCAGGGCGCCGTCGAAGAGCCGCCAGAGGAACTTGATGGTGGCGCCGTCGTCGGTGCGCAGCCGACGGACCTCGGTCAGCAGCGGCGGCAGGAACTCGGAGACCAGCTCCTCCCGGGTCGCCGCCGGCAGGTCCGTCATCTCGGAGGGATCCGAGGTGTAGTGCTGGAAGTAGTGCACGGAGAGCTGCTTGGCCCGGAAGCCCGGGTAACCGAGCTCCTTGGCGCGCGCGATGCGCTCCTCCAGGCTCATATCCGCCAGGTGCTTGGGCGGCTGGGTGACGCGCTTGGACTGGGCGAACTGCAGCTGCGGGCGCCCGTCGGGACCCATGGGCTGCTTCCACCCCTCCGGCTTGGGGCGGACCTGGGGGCGGGCGTCGTCGGCACGGGCGGGGCGCTGCGCCGCGGCCGCGCGCGGCGTCTCCGGGTTCTTCGGTGAAGTCGACATCGACACCAGTGTCCCATGCCGAGGCGACCTCGATTCAGGGGCAGAGTCAGGCGCTGGCGCGGCCGGCCTTCCAGTACCCCATGAAGGAGACCTGCTTGCGGCTCATGCCGATGCCCTTGACCAGGTGGCGGCGCAGACCGGTGATGACCCCGGCCTCCCCGGCCAGCCACGCGTACTCGCGGAACCCCTCGGGATCGGCCACCTCCCAGAGCACGGCGTCCTCGCTCACCTCTGGAAGCTCCCCGGTGTCCGGGGCGCCGACCGCGGCACGCGCCGGCTCGCAGGCGGCCTGCCGGGCGGCGAAGATCTCCTCCCGGCGGCGTGCCCAGTCCTCGACGGCGGCGGTGAGCTTCTCCCCCAGCGGGGCGCCGTCACGGCCGAGCCAGTGGACGGTGACGCCGCAGCGGGTGGCGACCTCGAGGGCGTCCTGGCTGCTGGGCACCTCCAGGTACGCCTCACCGGTGATTCCCTCCGGCAGGGACTCGAGGATCGCGCACATGGCGGGCACCGCGGTCTCGTCCCCGGCCAGCAGGACGTCACGGGCGGTGCCCGGGTTCCATTCGATGCCGGCCGCGACCTCTTCGGACCGTCCGTCCGGGCCGATGACGATCAGTTCGTCACCCCGGCTGGCGGCACTCACCCAGGCGGAGGCGGGACCCTCGGTGCCGTGGACCACGAAGTCGATGTCGATCTCGCGGTGCTCCGGGCGGATCGCGCGCACCGTGTAGGTGCGGATGGGGTTGCGCTCCGCGTCGTCGAGCTCGCGCCAGCGGTGGTACCACTCCATGATCGTGGGGGCCGGGTCGGCGAAGAGCCCGATCTCCGGATACTCGCCGTCGGCACGGGGCAGGAAGACCTTGATCCGCTGGTCCAGCCCGCCGGTGTAGAAGTGGCGGAGTTCCTCAGCGGTCACCGTCACCCGGATGAAATGGGGACTGAGCCGTACGACGTCGGCGACCGTGGTCCGGAACGCACGGGTGGCCGGGATCGGGCGCGCCTCCGCTGGCGACCCGTCAGTGGTCGCGGCCGGTGCCTGGGCGGCTGCGCTCCGACCCGAGCCTTCCACGGCACGGATCTCCGGGCGGGCGGGTGTCGTCTCGGCGACGTCGACCGGCTGTGCGCTCATCGGATCCTCCACAGGTCGGGGCGACCCCGATGCACTCGACCGAGCCATCAGGGAAGGTTCGCCTCACCACACTAGACGCCCTTTAGCGAACTTCGCAATGACGAAACCGACTGTGACGCCTCTGGCACCGGGCCCGCTCACCGCGCCCGGGCGCGGAAGCCGCGCAGCCGGAGGCTGTTGCCGACCACGGACAGCGAGGAGAGCACCATCGCCGCCCCGGCGAGCATCGGGTTCAGCAGCCCGAGCGCGGCCAGCGGAATCGCCGCCGTGTTGTACAGGAACGCCCAGAACAGATTCGAGCGGATCGTGGTGAACGTCTTCCGGGACAGCCGCACGGCGTCGGCCACACTGCGCAGGTCTCCCCGGATGATGGTGATGTCCGCGGCGTCGATCGCTACGTCGGTGCCGGTGCCCATGGCGATGCCGAGATCGGCCTGTGCCAGCGCCGCGGCGTCGTTGACCCCGTCACCGACCATCGCCACCGTGCGCCCCTGTTCCTGCAGGCGCTTCACGGCGTCGACCTTGTCCTCGGGCAGGGCCTCGGCGACGACGTCCGCAATGCCGACCTCCTCGGCCACACGCTCGGCGGTGCCCGTGTTGTCCCCGGTCAGCAGAACGGGAGTCAGCCCCAGATCCTGCAGCTGGGAGACCGCCTCCGCCGAGGTCTCCTTGACCGCGTCGGCGACGATCAGCACTCCTGCGAAGGCACCGTCGACGGCGACCAGCACAGGCGTGCGCCCCTGGCGCTCGACGCTGCGGCACATCGCCAGGACCTCCTGGGGCAGCTCCACGTCCTGCTCGGAGAGGAAGCTGCGCCGCCCGACCGAGACGTCGCGCCCCTCGACCCGTCCGGAGACGCCGCGACCCTGATGGCTCCGGAAGTCCTCGACCTCCGGCAGGGAGCCGTCCCGCTCCCCGTGGGTCTCCCGGGCGGCCGCCGTGACCGCGCGGGCGATGGGATGCTCGGAGTAGGACTCCAGGGCGCCGGCCAGGCGCAGGAGGAGCCGGTCGCCGTCGTTCTCCGATGCCGCTCCGGGCTCCCCCGGATGAGCCGCTCCGCCCTCAGCATGGACGGCTGTCAACCGCATCGTACCCGTGGTGACGGTGCCGGTCTTGTCCAGCACCACAGCGTCGACGGTCCGCGAGGACTCCAGGACCTCGGGCCCCTTGATGAGGATCCCCATCTGGGCACCCCGGCCGGTGCCGACCAGCAGCGCGGTGGGAGTGGCCAGCCCCAGGGCACAGGGGCAGGCGATGATCAGCACGGCGACGGCGGCGGTGAACCCGGCCTCCACCGGGTGCCCGAGCAGCAGCCACGCCAGCAGGGTGACCACGGCGATCACCAGCACCACCGGCACGAAGATCCCGGAGATGCGGTCGGCCAGCCGCTGCACCTCCGCCTTGCCGGACTGCGCCTCCTCCACCAGGCGTGCCATCTGGGCCAGCTGGGTGTCGGATCCGATACGGGTGGCCCGCACCACCAGGCGCCCGGAGGTGTTCACGGTCGCCCCGGCCACCGAGCTGCCCGGAGAGACCTCCACCGGGATGGACTCACCGGTGAGCATCGACATGTCCACTGCCGAGACGCCCCGGACGATCTCCCCGTCGGTGGCGACCTTCTCACCGGGCCGGACCACGAATTCGTCCCCGACGCTGAGCCGCTCCACCGGGATGCGGACCTCCTGACCCTCGCGCAGCACCGAGACCTCCTTGGCCCCCATACGCAGCAGTGAGCGCAAGGCGGCCCCGGCCTGCCGCTTCGAACGCTTCTCCAGGTAGCGGCCCAGCAGCAGGAAGGCCGTCACGGCAGTGGCGACTTCCAGATAGATGTTGGCTGCGCCGTCGACGTGCTCGGGGAAGAGATTGAACTCGTGGCGCATCCCGGGGTCTCCGGCGGTGCCGAAGATCAGCGCGTAGAGCGACCAGATCAGGGCAGCCAGGGTTCCCAAGGAGATGAGCGTGTCCATGGTGGCCATCCCGTGCCGCGCATTGAGGGCCGCGGCCCGGTGGAACGGCCAGCCGGCCCAGAGCACCACCGGCAGGCTCAGCACCAGGGACGCCCAGCCCCAGCCGTCGAACTGGGTGACCGGAACCATCGCCCAGACCACCACGGGCGCGCTGAGCACGGCGGCAGCCACCAGGCGGCGCTTCAGCCCGCGGAGCTCACGGTCCGCGCGCTCGTCCTCTTCGGCCTCGTCGTCCTCGGGAAGCTCGGCGGTGTAGCCGGTCTTCTCGACGGCGGCGATGAGGGTCTGGACGAATTCCTGGCGGTCCCCGACGTCCTCGGCGCTGACCCAGGCCTTCTCGGTGGCGTAGTTGACCGAGGCGGTCACGCCGTCGAGCCGATTGAGCCGCTTCTCCACGCGGTTCGCGCAGGAGGCGCAGGTCATCCCGCCGATCTCCAGCTCCAGGCGCTCGACGCCGTCCACGACGTCCGTCCTGTCCGCCCTGTCCGTCGGTGCGCTGCGCGCTGGTCCGGTGGAGGTGCTCATGAGGCGCGCACCGCCTCATATCCGGCCTCGTCCACGGCAGCGATGACGGCGTCGTCGGAGATCCGCTCCGGGACCTCGGAGGTCAGACGCAGCGCGCCGTCGGCGGCGCTGACCTCGACGCCCTGGACACCGTCGAGGGCCTCGACCTCCTCACGGACGGCCTTCTCGCAGTGCGCGCAGGTCATGCCGGTGACGGTGTAGTGCAGAGTGGTGGTCATGATGCTCCTCCGTAGGATCGACTGATCATCCGATGCCGTCCACTATACCCCTAGGGGGTACATCTGCATACCCCTCTCCGGTACACTTCATCACATAAGGAGGCCATGACCGATGAGCGAGACGACGACGGCCGCCCCCAGTGAGGGCACAGCGGGCAGCGACGGCGCTGCGGCGCCCGAGCCCAGCGAGCGCGCCGAGCACACCCACCACGGATACATGTCCGACAAAGCCCGATACCTCTCCCGGCTGCGGCGCATCGAAGGTCAGGCTCGGGGCATCCACCGGATGATCGAGGACGACACCTACTGCATCGACATCCTCACCCAGATCAGCGCCATGACCTCCGCCCTGGAGAACGTGGGGCTGGCCCTGCTGGACGACCACCTGAAGCACTGTGTGGCCGACGCCGTGGCCGACGGGGGCGCTGAAGGCGAGGAGAAGCTCAAGGAGGCCTCCGACGCCATCCGACGCCTGGTCAAGTCCTGAGTCGCCACGCCCGGACACGGCGCTGAATCGCACCAGCGGTCCTGTGCCACACTGACCGCATGGTGACTCCGCTGAAGGGCACGCTGCTGCTCCTGGCCGGAACCTCCGCCCTCGGCGGGACCTCGCTGCTGATCTCCACCATCCCCGCTGATCCGCTGGTCATCGCCGCTCTGCGCTGCTTCCTGGCCGTGCCGATGCTGCTGCCCATGGTGCTGTGGGAGCTGCGTCGCGTGGACCGGGCCGCGTCACTGCCCCGACGTACGGTGATCGGCGCGCTGATCGCCGGCCTCGCCCTGGGGATCGACTACAGCTTCTGGAACACGTCCATCGGGCTGGTGGGTCCCGGCATCGCCACCGTGCTGCTCAACATCCAGCTGGTCGCACTGCCGCTGATCGCCTGGCTGGTGGAGCGCACCCGGCCCATGAAGCAGCTGGCCGTGATCATCCCGCTGATGCTCACCGGGGTGGTGATGACCGCCGGAACCTTCGACGTCGGCGGCGTCCAGCTGGGCGGAGTGCTGGCCGGGCTGGCCGCCGGCACCGCCTATGCGATCTACCTGGCGGTCATCCGCCGCACGGCGCCCGCCACCACCAAACCTGCGCCGTTCACCGTCCTGGCCCTGGTGTGCCTCGCGGCAGGATTCGCCGCCGGCGTCGGGGCTGCGGTCACCGGGGGCGCCCACTGGCCCACCGAACCCGGCACGTGGGGCCAGCTGCTGGCCCTGGCGTTCGTGGGCCAGGTGGTCGTGTTCTGGTGCCTCAACGTGGGCATGACCGGCATCTCCGAGACCGCGACCTCCACTCTGCTGCTGCTTCCCGGCGTCTTCGCCCTGGGGCTGGCGGCAGTGCTGCTGCGCGAGGCTCCCTCCCCGGTCCAGCTGATCGGCTGCGCGGTGATCATCCTCGGCGCCTGGTGGGCCTCCCTCGCCTCGCATCGGCTGCAGCGGGCGCGGCGGTCATCTGCGGTGGATCAGACCTGAACGGGAGTAGCCTCGTCGGCATGAGCACCCGACTCGAGCAGCTGCTGGGCCAACTGCGCACCCCCATCCTGCAGGCCCCGATGGCCGGCGGCCCGACGACGCCTGCCCTGGTCGCCGCCGTGCACCGCGCCGGCGCCTTCGGCCAGGTGGCCGGCGGCAATCTCACCGCCGCCGCGCTGGCCGCCCAGCTGGACGCCACCGGGGAGCTCCTCGGCTCCTCTGCCCCACCGGACGGTTCCCTGCCGATCGGGGTGAACCTGTTCGTCCCCGACCCGGACACGGCCGACGCCGTCGCCCTGGAGGCCTACCGTGCCGCACTGCATCCGGTGGCCGTCACCCTCGGCACACAGGTCCCCGAGGTGCCCGCCTGGTCCGACGACGACTTCCCCGCCAAGGTCGAGCTGCTGGTCACCCGCCCCGTCGCCGCCGTCTCCTTCACCTTCGGCCTACCGTCGGCCGAGGTGGTGCGACACCTGCAGCAGGCGGGCTCCGCCGTCGTGATCACCGTGGCTGACCTCCCCGGTGCGCTGCGCGCTGCCGCACTGGAGCCGGACGGCCTGGTGGTGCAGGGGCAGCAGGCGGGCGGACACCGGTCAGTGCTGGACATGCATGACGAGCCCGAGCGGATCGACACGGCCGATCTGCTGCGCACTGTGCGCCGCGCGCTGGCCGACGGCGGTTCGGCGGGCCTCCCGCTGATCGGCGCCGGAGGGGTCGGGACCGCTCAGGACGTGGCCGCCCTGTGTGATGCGGGCGCTCGCGCGGTGCAGGTGGGGACCCAGTTCCTCACGGCAGCCGAGGCGGGGACGCGCGCGCCCCATCGGGAGGCGGTGCTGGATCCGGCGCGCCGGGAGACGGTGGTGACCCGGGCATTCTCTGGCCGGCCGGCACGGGGACTGCGCAATCGGTTCATCGAGGACATGGACGGACAGGCGGTGCCGGGGTATCCGCAGGTGAACCAGCTCACCGCCCCGCTGCGCGCGGCCGCGGCGGCCGCCGGCGATGCGGAGCACCTCAGCCTGTGGGCCGGCACCCGGACCGATGCCTGCCGGGAGGAGTCTGCCGCCGACGTCGTCGCCCGCCTCACGCCCTGACCTGCGGAACTGACGTCCGCGACGGGCTTCCGCCTGCCTCCCCGCCTGTGGATCGTCTGCACCTGAGAAATCGTCTCTCTATTCGACGACGATCTCTCACGCAGAGACGATCTTCGGGGCCGGCCGGGGCCTGCAGACAGAACGGCGGCCCGGCCCAGAGCTGATGCTCTGTCACCGGGCCGCCGCCCACCTACCTTGCCAGGGGTGTCATGCGCTGCGCCGTCATGCCCGAAGATCCGCCCAAGAATCTCCGGCGGCGACAGCACCACCCCATCTCGCACCTGCCAGGAGGAGTCCGCTGACGCTGTCCGTGACACCGTCAGCGGTGTCGGGTCTGGCAGAACCACCCGAGCCCATCAGGGACGCCCGACTCAGTGGTCGTGATCGTCCTCATCATCGTGATCATGGTCGTCATGATCATCGTCATCGTCATCGTGATCGTGGTCGTGGTCATCCTCGTCGCCATGGTCCTCGTCGCCATGGTCCTCGTCGCCATGGTCGTGACCCTCGTGGTCGTCCTCGTCGCCGTCGTGCTCGCCCTCGAAGTCGTCGGACACACCCTGCACCGGACGGCCGTCCACCGCGGCGATCTCGTTCGGCGCGAAGTCCAGCTCAGCCTCGTGGATGATCTCCAGCTCGTTCAGGTCCACCATGTGGATCGTCTGAGTGTCCGGTTCGGTGATGTAGGCGATGTCGTCCACCACGCGGATGGCCGGTCGCGGCTCCTGCCACTCCTCCGGCTCGGTCCACTCGTCCATGATCTGGAGGTGGTCGATGGGCTCACCGGTCTCCTCGTCGAGGACGTGCAGCTGCCCGTCTTCGGCCATCACCAGGGCCTCGCCCTCGGGGCCCCGAGCCAAGGACCGGAAGTTGTAGGCGACCCCGACGTCGCCCAGCACGATCTCCTCAGTCTCGGAGTTGACCAGAGCCACCTCCGTCATGGGCTCCTCGCGGTCCTCATCCAGCAGGTAGTCGCCCAGCAGCACCGGGGAGTCATCGTGGGGGAAGAGGTTGCCGATCCGTGCGAAGTCCTCGCCGGCCTCGACCTTGGTGAACTCCTCGCCGTCGAACAGCAGAACACCGTCCTCGCAGCCCACAGCGATGGTGTGGTCCGGAAGCGCAGCCTCACCGTGGACCCCCGGGCACTCCTCGCTACGGGCGACCTCCTCGCCGTCGGCGTCGAGGAAGCGGGCGCCGTTGCGGTCCGCCAGAGTCTCGAAGCGGGAACCGTCGGCGTTGACCACGGCGACACCGTGGTGCGCCTCCTCGGTCTCGGCCACCTCCGCCTCGATCTCGGACTCGGCGTCGAGGCTACCCAGGTCGTAGCTGTGGATCTCGCCGTTGCCGTCGAAGAACAGGGCCCCGACGCCGTCGTGGGCCACCACGTGGCCAGGCTCGGGACCGTCGACCGTGATCTCCGTCAGCAGCGGGTCTGTCGTGTAGTAGTGGTTGTGATCGCCGTGCGGAGCACCCCAGGTGCCGCCGTCGAGCAGGCGGAACGTCTCACCTTCGGTCAGGAAGAAGTGGCGCCCGTCTCCGGCGGCGTTGACGCGCACGAAGCCCTCGGCGTCGAAGTCCCCGAGGACCTCCAAGGTCGCCCCGTCGAGCACGGCGACCCCGCCGTCATGGGTCACGGCCAGACGAGTCGTCGGCCCGCCGGCCTCATGGGTCTCCCGGTCCGACGGCTCGACGCGCTCCTCCTCGGAGTCCTCCTCCTGCGCACCCTCCCCGTCGCCGGCGTCGGTCTCCTCGGTCTGCGCGGCGGTGTCCAGCTCCTCCTCGTCGCTGGCGGCGCCGTCGTCGCCGCAGGCGGACAGGACGAGCGCCGAAGCCATGGCCAGGGAGCTGAGAGTGACTGCATTCCTATTCATGCGAATCATTATCAGGAATCACTCGCAATAGATGCAAACCGTTCGCAGTTTGTGACGACGACGTGACAGTGCACCGCCGGCATGCTCCGAGCGTGCACATCAGGTGTCGGAATGTGTCCCGACCCCTCGGCCCCGGTCACCCGCGTCCATAGAATGACAGCCATGCCCAGTACCCAGTGGAATCCGGGCGCGTATCTGACCTACGCGTCCGAGCGCACGCAGCCCTTCATCGACGTCCTCCAGCGCGTTCGCCTCCCCCAGGCGGGGACCATCCTGGACCTGGGCTGCGGCCCCGGAAACGGCATGCCCGTGCTGCGCGGCATGTGGCCGCACGCGTCCATCACCGGCGTCGACTCCAGCGCGGAGATGCTCGACCGCGCCCGCGAGGCCACCGACGACGACCGCATCAGCTACATCCGCTCGGACATCCGGAACCTGGAAGTGCCGGAGCCGGTGGACCTGGTGGTCTCCAACGCGGCCCTGCAGTGGCTCCCCGACCATCGGGACGTGCTGCCTCACATCCTCGACATGGTCGCCCCCGGCGGTGCGCTGGCGGTCCAGATCCCGGGGAACTTCAGCGCCCCCAGCCACGCCCTGCTGGCCGACTTCGCCTCCCGCGAACCCTATGCCGCCCACATCGACCAGGACTCCCTGCTCCAGCCGACCCACGCGCTGACCGACTACATGCTCGACGTCGCCCGCCCCGGCTGGGAGGTGGAAGCCTGGGAGACCCGCTACCACCATGTGCTGCAGGGCGAGGACCCGGTCTTCCAGTGGATCTCCGCGGCGGCCGCGCGCCCGGTGCTCCAGGCCCTCCCAGAGCCCGAGCTGAGCCGGTTCACCAAGGAGTACAAGGCCGCTCTGCGCGAGGCGTACCCGCAGACCTCGCTCGGCACGGTCCTGCCGTTCCGTCGCCTGTTCTTCATCGCTCGTCGCCCAGCGCAGTGATGTGCGTCGCGGCCGCGCTCGGGCTCCCGGGCGCGGCCGCGCAGGCCTTCTGCGTCTCGGTCAGGACGTCAAGCCAGACCACGTATCATCGGGGGCTGGACCGGAACTTCCCCTGACCGTGAGACCAGTGAGGCCTCCCATGTCGCAGCACTCCCCTGACACCCGACCGGCAGCCCAGGAGCCGTCCGACGGCGCGCCTGTACGCACCGCCCCGGCCACTCCGCGCACCCCGCTGGTGATCATGAGCACCTATCTGATCCTGGCTCTGGCCCTGGGTTGGCTCATCGGCCTGCCCCTGGTGCTGATGGAGGCGCCGGACCGGCACGCCGCACCGCTGGACATCTTCTTCAACCTGTTCATGCTCAGCCCCGCACTGGCAGCCGTGGCCGTCCACGTGATGGAACGGCGCCAGCCCGCCCAGGTGCTCTACGGCCACTTGGCGCGGACGCGTGAGGCCGAGCCCGACGCCGACGCTGAGCACGACGCTGAGCACGACTCAGCGGCCGACGTCGACATCACCACTCGCCTGCGGCCGCAGACGGTGACCGACGCGCTCGGCATCACACCGCTGCGTCCGGTGTCTCGACTGATCAGCTGGTCGGTGTTGGGCCTCCTGCTGTTCTTCGCGTTCAGCATGGCCACCCTGCCCATCGGCGGTCTGCTGGGGGTCTACGCCTTCGACCCGTCCATGCCGGTCTTCGTGCAGGACCTGGGCCAGCGTCTGGGCCACGACCCCACGGAGTTCATCGCCACCGGCCTGATGGTGGAGGCCGGGATCATCTTCGCCGCCGCCATCGGCTTCGTCTTCCTGCATGTGGGCGCCGAGATCGGCTGGCGCGGCTGGTTCTTCCCCCGGGCGCAGCTGCGCTGGGGCACCACTCGCGCGGTGCTGATCACCGGGGCGGCCAACGGACTCTGGTACGCCCCGCTGCTGGCCGTCGGCTTCTTCTACGACCAGGCCGATGTCTTCCAAGCCATGGGGCTGATGATCGTCTTCTGCATCATCATCGGCGGGATCCTGGCCTGGCTGCGCATGCGCTCAGGATCCGTCTGGCCGGCCGCATTCGCCCAGTCGATGATCACCGCGGCGACGATCCTGGCCTACTGGTTCACCTCCTTCGGCGAACAGCTCGACTTCCGGCAGGCCACCCTGCAGGGCTGGTCCGGCTGGCTGCTGCCGGCCGCCCTGCTGGGCGTGCTGCTGCTGACCCGCCGCCGCAGCTTCGCCCCGGCAGGCATCTGAGCAGGCCCTGACCACCACCGGTCACGCAGGGCCGGTCAGCGGAAGTTGATCTCCTCGAGGGCTTCGATCTGGGCCTCGATGTACTCCTCGGCCGCCTCCTTGCTCTCGAGGTCCTCGAGGAACATGGAGAAGTGGACTCCGTCGCCGTCCCACACCGCTAGCCCGGACTGCATCTCCTGCCCCGAATAGACCTCGTCCGCCCAGAAGCCACCGACGTCGTCCAGGCCCCACTCCTCGAGAGAGACCTCGTCGCCGTCGTCGGACTCCAACTCGGGGCAGGCCCCGGGCAGGGCGCCGTAAGGCTCCACCAGGTTCAGGCTGCGGTCCGAGGTGAAGATGTCCACCTCGATGGTCCCGAGGCCGTCGTCGTAGACCACGGCCTCCCCGGAACCGGTGGCGATCGCCGTCGTGTCGTCGATGTCGTCGAGCGCCTCCGCGCAGTCCTCGTCGACGTCATAGCCGGACCAGTCCAGCTCGAAGTCATAGGTGATGACCTCCTCGCCCGGCTCGATCTCCGTCAGGAACGGAGTCGGCCCCTCGTGGTAGCTCCAGCCGTCGGGAAGTGCGGACGCCTCGAGGTAGCCGGCGAGGATGTCCTGCTCGATCGCCGGACCGTCGCCGTCGTCAGCCTCGTCGTCATCGTCGTCGTCGTCATCGTCGTCATCGTCGTCGTCTTCGTCGTCTTCATCGTCGTCGAGCCCGTCGACGTCATGGTCGACGTCGTCATCCGGCTCCTCCACGTCGACGTCGGTGGCCTGCTCGTCCCCCAACGTCACGCAGCCGGTGAGCATCAGCGCGGCCACCGACAGCGCCCCGGCAGTCCGGACGGCCATCGTCCGGGCTGCGAACATGTCCGTCTCCTCCAGCACCGTTCCGTCCTGCTGCGTCCTCTGCCGGTCCATACCCTGTCCGTGCATGAGCCTGCCCTTCCTTCTCAGCCATCGTCTCTGCGATGCGTGCTCGCTCCCACGCCGGCACCGTGCCCACCCTGACGCGGCGTCGTCACCGGCCTGCTGATGCTGACCCTAACAATCGCCGGACGCCACCGGGAGGGCCCGGACCTCTCACAGCACTCTCGCAGAAGGCCACGAGGATGACCGCCGCTCCTTCCAGTATCGACCCTGCCCGCCTTGTGGGAGGAACAGCACCCTCAGGCCGACCCGACTCTGGTGCGCGAACTGCTCCAGCAGTTCATCAGCGCCTTGCTTGCTGCCGATGCTGATGCGGCCTGCTCGGGGGGCTCGACCCCGCGGATGGACAAGCTCGTCGGCCCTTTGGACACCGGACCCCATACCTTCGCCTGTCCTCATCCACGTTCGTCGCCGCGGACGCTCTGGTGCTCACAGTCCGCGAGAGCAGCCTGGCAGCGCAAGTTCACGGCCTGGTCGCCACCGTGTTCAATGCTGACGGGCACCGCGCGATCCTCGGGATCCAGGTCAAGTCCCAGACCTGGCTGTCCAAAACCCTGAGGATCTCGAACACGTTGCTCACCCGCTCAAGGATGATCCTGGCCTGATCCCGCGCCCACTGCTCAGGCACCCGCCGCAGCATCACGCGCTCAGCGCCTGAGCGACGACCATCACAGGAGGAAGGGCCGGCCGACACTCGCGTGCGCGGTGCGTCGACCGGCCCCGGTCACCCTCAGCCCCCTCCGCTCAGCATCGGTGGGTGGACTACTTCACGGAAGCTCCACAGCGGGGCCCTCGTGCTCGATGGTGGTGACCTCACCCCCCGACGTGGAGGTCCACGTGGTGGTGGGGACGAAGGAGCCGCGGTCCAGATCCTCCTGGGTCACCGTGTGATAGGGGAAGCCGCAGGTGTAGGAGGCGCCACCTTCCAGGTTCCGCCAGCGGCAGTTCCGGACGTCTTGCTCAGGATCGAGGTCCCGAAGGTTTCCGCTGGCGACCACGGTGGTGGTCGCCTCCGAGACGTTGGCGATGTCGTAGGTGAACGTGAGTCGATCGCCCACCTCGTAAGGCTCCTCCTGGGGGCCCACCAGGGTTCCGCCGGTGACAGTGATCAGGCCGTCGACCTCATCCTCCAGCCGTGGGACGTTCACGACGAGCGTGCCCTGCGAACTGCGTCCGTTCGCGTCGGTCATCGTCAGCGGGATCCGGTGGGTTCCACCGGAGGCGGTCGGTGGAACGTCGACGTCGACGGTGAACTCAGCGGAGCCGCCCGGTGTCAGCCGAGACGGAGCACCTTCGACAGTGACGTCCCAGCCGTCGGGGGCCTCGGCATCCACCTCGACACCGCGGATCGCCGGGCCGAGCTGGTGCTCCACACCGACGATGGCAGTACCAGAATCGCCGCGCTCGACGGTGAGGTCCTCAGCCGTCAGCGGGGCGCACAACCCTTCGAGCCAGGCGAGGTTGAACTCTGCGTAGCGGATGGAGTCGAAGCTCGGCTCATAGAGCAGACCGACATTGCCGTTGGGCAGGGTCGCCAGTGTGGAGTAGGACATCGCTCCGGGCTGGAACACCTTGGAGACAGGCCAGGTCTCGCCGTCGTCGCAGCTGGCACGCACAGTTCCGTTGGTGCGGCCCGACTGGCTCGCCGCGTTGGAGAACAGCAGCACCTTCGCCCGGTCGCTGCCCTCCTCGGCGTTCGGGAAGGCCCGCAGGATGGAGGCGTTGTTCGTCGGGTCGGGCAGATCCCGGTCCAGGGTCACCTCACCGTAGGTGACTCCTCCGTCTTCGCTGATCGCCACCTTGCGGAACCCGGAATTGTGAGAGTCCCGCGAATTGAGCATGACGCGCCCGTCGGAGAGTTCGACCGTCTTGTTCTCGTCCATACCGACGCCCACCGGCTCGCCGGCCTGCCAGGTCTCGCCGTGGTCGTCCGAGTAGATGGAGATCGCCTGGAACTCTTCGTCTCCATTGATGATGGTGTACTGCTGGATCAGGCGGCCCGCATGCGGGCCGTACTTCAGCTGGATGCCCTGCCCCGCCGAGGCGAATCGTGACCTCCAGTCAAGGTCGTTGGTGATGTCCTCGGTGATCGTCCGGTGTTCCCAGGTCTCACCGTCGTCGCTGGAGACGCTCACATTGGCGTGGATCACGTTGCGATCTTCGGGATCCACCCCAGGCTGGGATCCGAAGAACCCCTGGTCCTGCGAGAACACGTGGAAGTTGAAGATGTCCCCGGTCTCACGGTCCACGACGTAGCTGGGGTCGGAGTAGCCCTCTATGGGTGCCTCGGTGTCGCCTTCGCGGATGAAGGTCTGCTCCTGCCAGGTCTGGCCGCCGTCGTCGGAGCGACGCTGCAGGATCGAGTTGGGGCCCGGCGAGTCGGCCGCCGTGGGCCGCCCGTCGTAAGAGGCCAGGATCGTGCCCTCGTTGGTCACGGCGAGCGCAGGGATGCGGTAGTTGGGGAAGCCGCCATCCCCGGCCACGGCGAGGTCCTGCTCCTCATACATCGGCTGACCGCCCCAGAAAGGCGTGGCGTCGTGGTCGGACTCGGCTTCCGTGTGGGCGGCATGCGCGGCATGCATGGGGACCAGCATCGTGGCCGCGGCGGCGACCGCCAGCCAGCGGCCCGCGATGCGCGGCGTTCTCCGTCGTGAATTCACAAGTCATCCTCTCTAGGTCAGACATCAGACGTTAGATGTCTGCTGTGAACATTACGACGACTCCTTGTGATATGCAACACATCACCAGTAGGCTCAAGCCCTACCCCAGAAGAGTGTCGAGTCGACGTGGCCTGGACGACCCCACGGCGTAGTCCCAGACTCACCCTCGCCGAGATCGCCGAGGACTTCGGGACCCTTGCGGGGCGCCTGAGCACATGGTTGCGCCAGGCCGATTTCGCCTCGGTCCACCGACCGGTCGCCGACGTGTCGAGCCGCGGACGGCGGGTCGACCCCCACAGGACATTCCGTCAGTGTCAGGAACCAGGTTCAGCATCGGAGCCGCCCCGGCCCTCGGACACGCCGGGCGAGATCGATCGACCGCGCCAGCACCTTCGAGATGGTGTTGTCTGCTGCGGCAGATGTCTCTGACGTGGAGACCGCGGAGATCCGTGAAGAGTGCGCAGCCACCACTGTCACCGAAATCGCCCCTCGAGTGATGCGTGACGGTCGGGCGAACCCTGCGCCTATCGCACGCTCGGTCGGCCCTACCCCGGTGCATGTTGTTTCATGACCGTTCCGAGCACACCCACGAGAAGACGAAGCCCTGACGTCAGAGAGCGCCGCGGAACCGAGCGGTGAGTGACGTCGGATGCGTGATCGCCGTCCCGACG
This sequence comes from Nesterenkonia sp. K-15-9-6, assembly GCF_052656005.1. Lineage (NCBI taxonomy): Bacteria > Bacillati > Actinomycetota > Actinomycetes > Micrococcales > Micrococcaceae > Nesterenkonia > Nesterenkonia sp. K-15-9-6. The sequence goes on along the minus strand of NZ_JBQYEY010000006.1, from coordinate 127,186 downwards.
ACCACGGCCCAAGCACCCAAGGCCAACGCCTCCGCGGCTTCAGCGGGCGTCCGGATCCTGCCTTCGGCCACCACCGGAACATCGGGATGGGATCGTACGATCTCTGCCAACAGCTCCAGGTCAGGACCCGAGCCCTTCGGCCGCTCTCCGGTGTATCCGGCCAGCGTGGTGGAGAGCAGAGCGGCGCCGGCGTCGACAGCTCGTTCAGCATCGGCGGCGGAACCGCAGTCGGCCATCACCACAGCCCCCTCCTGATGCAGCTGGCCCACGGTCTGGGCGAAGTCCAGGCCATCGGGGCGGGGACGCCCTGTGGCGTCGAGCGCGACGACGTCAGCACCCGCGGACAGGCAGGCCCTCGCATGCCGCAGCGTCGGCGTGATGACGACGTCGCCCCGGCCGTCCTTCCAGAGCCCGATCACCGGAACTCCCACCTGCCCCCGGATGGCGGAGATGTCCGCCAGCCCCTGGCATCGTATGCCGGCCGCTCCCCCGGCCTCGGCGGCCAGAGCCACCCGAGCCATGGTGTCCGGCGTCCGCATGGGCTCCCCGGGATATGCCTGACAGGAGACGATCAGCTGCCCACGCAGCGCCTCCACGATCGCGCTGCGGGACCCGTCCCGGACGGAAGTGCTCATGTACTTCTCCTGTTGCTGGTCGTCTCTGAACGGATGGCCATCTCGTGCATGGTCGCGGCTCCCAGCAGGGGAGCATCGTCACCCAGGGCGCCGCGAAACAACGCACGATGCCGCAGCGGGTCCATCGCTGTGGCGGCGTACCCGCGGCGCACAGCGTGCCACCAGAGGCCTCCCGCCCCGGTCACGGATCCGGTGAGGATGATCCGCTCGGGGTCCCAGGCGTTCGCCAGGGACCCGAGACACTCACCCAGTGCGGTCCCAGCAGTGATGAGCGTCCGGCGAGCCGTCCCCTCGACGTCGGCCGCGACAGCGGCGACCTCCGCGGCGTCAGCGGCCTCAGGATCACTCGGAAGCCGCCGGGCGGCATAGCGGCTCGCGATCCCACTCCCGGAGGCCACGGACTCCAGGTGCCCGGTCCTGCCGCAGGAGCACACCACCTGGCGGGCCGCACTGTGGTGCATGTGCCCGACGTGCCCGGCCAGGCCACCGGCACCCCGAACCGGTGCGCCCTGATGGATGAGCGCGCCACCCACTCCCGTGCCCACGGCCACCACCAGTGCGGAGCTGCAGCCTTCGCCGGCCCCCACACGGACCTCGCCCAGGGCGTGGGCATGGACGTCGTTGAGGACCGTGCAACGCAACCCGGTCTCCCGCCGCAGGGCAGCGCCAAGCTCGACCCCGGTCCACCCGGGGATCAGCTCAGTGGCTGAGACGACCTGTCCCGTGGCGTCGTCGATCACTCCGGCGCTGGACACTGCCACGCCTATCGCCTCGGGGACCTCAGCGAGCACAGCGGAAACCATCTGGACAGCGCGGCGCAGAACCGCGGCACCGCCCTGCGCGGCATGGGTCAAGTCGCGGCGCCGGAGCCCGATCTGCGGCACGGCTCCGGCGGCGATGGTCGCCACACCGCCTCGGATCGCTGTGCCACCGATGTCTAGGCAGATCAGCCGGGCCCCCGTCGGAAAAGACTCCACAGTGTCTGGCGAGCCCATCAGAGCAGGCCCTGAGCCCTCAGCACACCGGCAATGGCCTCGACGTTCTGCCCTTCGAGAGCAGAGACCGGCTCAGTGACCTGGTTGCTCGTGATCACGCCCATGAGGGACAGCGCAGTCTTGAAGGCCCCGACGCCTGCCCCATAGCCGCTCACGCCGGAGGTCACCGACACGATGGTCATCAGATCCGCCAGGTGGTCTTGGACCTCACGCACAGCATCCCAGTCCCCGGACTGAGCCGCCCGCCACTGCTTCACATAAGGCTCCGGTGCCACGTTGGCCAACCCCGGAACAGCGCCGTGGGCGCCTGCCAGGTACGCCCCGTCGACCACCACCTCATGGCCGGTCAGCAGGACCAAAGGGCTTCCCGCAGCCGTGTTGGCGCGGATGAGCTGCCGGAAGCTGACATCGTCGCCTGAGGAGTCCTTGACACCATCGATGATCCCCTCGCGCCCCAGGCGCAGCAGCATCTGCCCGTCGAGCTTGGTGTGCACACACACCGGAATGTCGTAGGCGAAGAGGGGCAGGTCCACCCGGCTCCGGAGCACCCGGAAGTGACGCTCGACGACCTCCGGCCCTCCGAGCGCATAGAAGGGCGCCGTCGCGACCAGAGCGTCGACTCCGACTGCCTGAGCCATGCGCGCCTGCTCGACGACTCGTTCGGTCTGAGTCTCAATCACCCCGGCGAGGACCGGAACCCGACCAGCGACGACTTCGACCCCGGTCTCCAGGATCTGGCGGCGTCGCTCGTCCGTGGAGAAGACGACCTCCCCCGAGGACCCGAGCAGGAAGAGTCCGTCGACTCCGGCATCGATGAGCCGATCCACGACGCGGGTGAACGATACGACGTCGAACTCGCCGTCAGCGGTGAGCGGCGTGATGACCGGCGGGATGACACCGGTGAATGTTCTGTCCATGGCTGTCCTAACTGGTGGTGGGTCGGAGAAGGGAGGGCGCAGCGGCCAGAAGGGTGCGGGTATAGGCGTCCTCAGGGCGGTCCAGGATCACCTCTGATGGGCCCTCCTCGACTATCTTCCCCTCGTTCATGACGGCGATCCGATCCGAGATGTACCGAATGGTCTGGATGTCATGGGAGATGAAGACCATGGAGAGGCCGAGCTCCCGCTTGAGGTCCATGAACAGGTTGAGGATCTGCGCCCGGACCGAGACGTCCAGTGCCGAGGTGGGCTCGTCAGCAATGATGACCTCCGGGTCCAGGACCAGTGCCCTGGCGATGGCCACACGCTGCCGCTGACCGCCCGAGAGCTGCGAGGGCAAAGCCTCCAGGGCCGACTCGGGGAGGCCCACCTGGGGCATGAGTTCCTGGACACGGCGCAGCCGTTCCTCCGGTGTGCCGATCCCGTGGATGCGCAACGGATCAATGAGCTGCTCACGGACGACCATTCGCGGGTTCAACGCGCTGGAGGGGTCCTGGAACACCACGGAGACGACTCGCCCGATGCGCCGACGGACCGCCGGCGAAAAACGCGCAACCTTCTCACCACGCACCGTGACGGTTCCAGCTGTCGGCTTCTGAAGTCCGCACAGCACGTTCGCGGTGGTCGATTTTCCGCAGCCCGACTCTCCCACGATGCCCACGGTCTCCCCGCGGTACAACTGCAGCGAGATGCCGCGCACGGCGCGGACCCGGTTCCGCCGGAACAGGCTGCCCGTCCGCGACGTGAAGGTCACCTCCACATCCCGAAGATCGATGAGCGGAGCATCCGTGCTTGTCATGCGTCATCCTCCTGGTCACGGGTGAAGCCGGCAGGTCCCGGGGCGCCGATCGACGACGCCACCGCGGGGTCACACCGATGCCTGTCGGCCGCGTCGCCGTCCTCGGGATGCACCGCATAGAGATGGTCGGAGTTCCCCACCCGCGTCAGCACCGGACGCACGTCCAGTCCCCGATCGGGCCTCGAGGATCGCGGAGCGAACCGGTCGCCGACGGGGAAGTCCTGGGGCGAGGGGACGGTTCCCGGCACCTGGTGCAGACGTCCTGCTCCAGCCTCGATCGACAGCACCGCTCCCAGCAGACCTCTGGTGTACTCGTGCTTCGGGTCGATCAGCAGGTCGGTGGTCTGGGCCTGCTCGACGACCTGTCCTGCATACATGACGGTCACCGAATGAGCGACCTCGGCCACCAGCGCGAGGTCATGGGAGACGAACACCATCGAGAATCCGAGCTTCTCACCGAGCTCGTCGAGGAGGTCGATCACCTGACGTTGGACGGTCACATCCAGGGCCGTGGTCGGTTCGTCGGCGATGATCAACTTCGGATCCCTGGTCAGCGCCATGGCGATCAGCACCCGTTGCCGTTGGCCTCCGGAGAGCTCATGCGGATAGGAGCTCAGGACCCGAGCCGGCTCCAGGCCCACGAGGTCGAGCAGCTCCTCAGCACTCCGAGTCCCTCCCCGGCGGGTCAGCTGACCCAACTGCGACCGGATCAGCATGGAGGGGTTCAGTGCGGAGAGCGCGTCCTGATAGATCATCGCGATCTCCCGGCCCAGCAGCTCCTGACGGCGGGCCGGGGAGCAGGAAAGCAGATCCTCCCCCTGATAGCGGACCTCACCGGTGATGCGAGCCTTGGGGTCCAGCAGACCCATGATGGCCAGAGCCGTGATCGACTTTCCACATCCTGACTCACCCACCAGGCCCATGGTCTCGCTCGGCCGCACCGAGAAGGAGACGTCGTCGACAACGTTGACGTCCCCGTGCCGCGGGAAGCTGATGCTCAGCCCCTCGACCTCCAGGAGAGGGGCTCCCCGTCCCGCGGAGATCCGCCGGTCGGTGCGGCTGCGCTCCACTTCGGTGAGGTGCTCGAGCCTGCCGTTGAGCTCCTGCTCCTGCTGACGGTGAGCGGCCACCGGGTCGACGAGGATCTCGTCGCTCCTGCGGCTGCTCACCACTGCAGCGGACACTCTGTTGTCCGGCGTCGCCACCATGGCGTCGGTCAGCCCCTCAGAGAGGATGTTCAGGCACAGCACTGTGATCATGATCGCCAGTCCCGGGAACAGCGCCTGCCACCAGCGTCCGGCCAGCACACCTTGCCGGGCGTCGGAGAGGATGTTGCCCCAGGTGGGGGTGGGCTCTCCGATGCCAGCCTGGATGAAGGTCAGCGAGGCTTCGAAGACGATGGCGTCGGCGACCAGGATGGTCGCGAAGACCATCACCGGTGCGATGGTGTTGCGCATGACGTGCTTGATCAGGATCCACGGAGCGCGGGCGCCTGCCACCAGCGCGGCGTTGACGTAGTCCTCGCCGAAGGCGGAGAGCACATTGGCACGGACCACACGGGTCAGCTGTGGGACGTAGAGGAAGCCGATGGCGAAGATGATGATGGGCAGGGAGTTTCCGAAGACCGAGACGTAGACGGCCGCCAGAGCGATGCCGGGGAAGGACATGATGATGTCCATGATCCGCATCACGGTCTCGGAGATCGGTTTGCGCGAGACGGCCGCGATCGATCCCAGGATCGCCCCGCTGACCAGCGCCATTCCTGTGGCCAGCAGGCCGATCAGCAGCGAGTAGCGGGTGCCGTGGATCATCCGCGACAGGACATCTCGGCCCTTCTCGTCGGTCCCGAAGAGATGTTCGGCGCTCGGCGGCTGACGCGCCGAGAAGATCTGGACCGGGTCATGGGGGGCCACCAGCGGGGCGAGGATCGCCGCCCCGGCGACGATGACCAGCACGATCAGAGAGATCTTCGAGCCCACGGGCATCTGTCGGAAACCGCGTAGGCTTCCGGCGTTCTGAAGCTTCTTCGTCAGAAAGGGTCTCATGGTCACACCGCCCGGATTCTGGGGTTGATGAGCAGATAGAGCAGATCCACGATGATGTTGATCACGATGAACGCCAGTGCCACGGTCAGCACGACTCCCTGCACGAGGTCGGGGTGATTCTGCTGGATGCCCTGGAGGATGGTCACGCCCATGCCAGGTAGGTTGAAGATGACCTCGATGACCACGGCACCGCCCATGAGGTACCCGATGCGGAGTCCCATGACGGTCACCGGGGTGATCAGCGCGTTGCGCAGCACGTTCCGTCCGATGACCACCGGCTTGGCGATCCCGGCGCCGAGTGCGGTGCGCACGTAGTCCTTGTCTAGCTCTTCCACCATGGAGGTCCTCACGATGCGGATCAGGGAGCCGGCGACCGGCACGGCCAAGGCGAACGCGGGCATGATCATCCGATCGACGTACCCGCTCGGACTCTCGGCGAAGCTCGGCAGAGCACCGGAGGCGGGGAACATCCCCAGGTTGGCGGAGAACGCCAGGATCAGCAGCACGGCGAGCCAGAACGACGGCGTGGCGATGAAGATGATGGAGGCGATCCGGATGAACTGGTCGGCCCACTGGTCGCGGTAGAGCGCCGCCACCACGCCGAGCGGCAGAGCGATGGCCACGGCGAGCACCAGGCCGATGACCGTGAGCTCCAGGGTCACAGGGAAGGCCTCGAAGACCCGGTCGGCAACCGAGACCTGCCGAGTGCCGTAGTTGCCGAGGTCGCCCTGAAGGAGACCGGCGAGGAAGCTGAAAAAGCGCGTCAACCAAGGGTCGTTGAGACCATGGGTCTCGCGGTAGGCGGCCAGAGCCTCAGGGCTGGCTCCTTCGCCGAGGGCTGAGTATGCGGGATCGATGGTGGAGAAGGACATGAGGAAGAACACGAGGAACGTGACTCCCAGGACCATGACCGGCAACACCATAAGCCGCCGCGCGATGAGGCTGAAGACGTTGTTCATGAACCGCTCCGATGGTGGAGGTGCAGGGATGGAGGTCGGACGCCGAGGGAGCGGGCGCGCCGGGCGCCCGCTCCCTCCGTGGCCCTCGAGTCACTCGGAGTCGGTCGCCTCAGAGTTCAGCAGCGTCAGCCCGGTGGTGCCGATGGGCTCGAATCCACCGATGGCGTCCGGCCGGTACCCGGTGAGCATCTCGCGGTGGAAGAGCGGGTAGATCGGAACCTCCTCGGAGATGAGGTCGAAGGCCTCGTTCCACAGCTGCTGCTGCTCGTCACCCTCGGTCCGGACGGCTTCGTCCAGCAGGCCGTGGAACTCCTCGAAGCTCTCACTCTCGCTCCAGAAGGACCTCTGTTGGGTCCAGATGTTGTTCCCGTACCACCAGTTCAGCAGCAGGTCGGGGTCACTACCGAACACCGAGGGGTCACCGGGCGCCAGGGCGACGTCGTAGGTGGGGTCCTCCACGTCGGTGTAGTTCGCGTAGAGCGAGGCGGAGGCCTCCTCCTGGATGCTGACGTTGATCCCGACTTCACGGAGATCGTTCTGGATCTGCGGAGCCAGTGCGGTGATCCACCCGTGGTCGGTGGTGACCAAGGTGAGCGAGAGGTCATCCACGCCGGCCTCGTCCAGGAGCTCCTGGGCCCTCTCCGGATCGTGGTCGTAGACGTTGGCCGCCTCGTTGTAGTGAGGGTGGTCCTCAGGCAGGAAGGAGGTCGCGGCCTGCGCTGTGCCGGACATAGCATTGTCGATGAGCTGGTCCACGTTCACGGCGTAGTGGACCGCCTGCCGGACCCGCGGGTCGTCGAAGGGCTCCTTGGTGGTGTTGAACATCAGGAATGGCAGGTTGAAGCCCTGGACGGATTCGACCTCGGCTCCCGCCCCGGTGACGACGTCCCGCATGTCGGCGGGCACTGCTTCCGCGACCTGGACGGTCCCCTCCTGCAGCGCCGTGGTGCGCGCGGTGTCGTCAAGGATGACCTCCCACTCCATGGCCTCGGCCTGGACAGGTCGAGGACCGTTGTAGTGCTCGTTCGGGACGAAGTCCACCGAGGACTGCGAGATGGACTCGTAGGCCCAGGGTCCAGTGCCCACCGGCTGGCTCGTGAGCTCCTCGTCGGAAGCGTCAGCCGAGACGATCTTCACCAGGGCGAGGCGCTCCTTGATCAGACTGAAGGGGTGCTCAAGAGTGATCGACACCGTGGTCTCGTCCACTTCTGTCACCTCGTCGATAAAGCTCAGCATGGGCCCGTAGATGTTGTCCGGGTCGGCGGACTTCTCGAACGAGGCGACGATGTCGGCCGCTGTGACCTCTTCGCCGTCGGAGAACCGAGCCCCATCCCTCAGCGTGACCTCGTACTCGGTGTCGGAGATCTCTGTGAGCTCCTCGTCGGCCGCGAGCGCCGCATACGGCTCACCGGTGGTCATGTCGAGCTCGAAGAGCCCTTCCATGACGTGCCAGTTCGAACCCATGGCCAGCGCCGAAGCAGTGGAGGAGGGATGATAGTTGTCAGTCTCATAGGCCACGGCGGCAGTGAGCGTGGTGGTGCCCCCATCGCCACCCTCGACCCCCGGTGCGTCTGCGCCGCAGGCGGCCAGCGCCAATGCGGTGATGGTCATCCCTGCGAGGGTGGGGACCCCCCTGGCTGTGATGCGCATGTAACATGTCCCTTCGATGAGCAGATCTCAGATGTCTGACATCTGACCTAAATGCGAGTAGGATCAATATATGACTTCAGACACACCGACGCAAGTGAGCAAGGACACACCTCAGGACCTGCTGCAGAATCTGCTGGGCTCAGGAGGAGAGGAGGGCCAGCCGCTCAGCGGCATCGAGATTGTCAGCCGCTCGGCGGCGACCACGGACGCCATCAAGGCATACATCCTGCGTCGTGGACTCGGCCCAGGGGACCCGCTCCCCACCGAGGCGAAGCTCTGCGCGGACCTGCAGGTCTCGCGTTCCTCAGTACGGGAAGCGCTGCGCAAGCTCCAAGCCCTGGACATCGTCGTGATCAAGCAGGGGCGGGGCACTTTCGTCGGGGAGATGTCACTGACCCCGATGGTCGAAACCCTGGTCCTTCGCTCGGCACTGGGGCAGCGGTCGAACACCGCCTCACTGCGCGAAGTGGTCAAGGTGCGCCGTTATCTGGACCTGGGCCTGACCCATGACACCGTCAGCACACTCTCGGGGACCACGAACCCGGACCTCCGGGAGTGCGTGGACGAGATGAAGGCCAAGGCCGTCCGCGGCGAGAAGTTCATGGACGAGGACATCGCCTTCCACAACGGTCTGCTCGAGCGGATCGACGGAACCCTGGCCCAGCAGCTCACGGCCTCCATGTGGCTGGTGCACATGGCCGTCGTCCCAGACCTCGGTCCCTCTCCCAGTGAAGGTCAGATCAAGACGGCGGAGGCCCATGAGCATATGCTTGATGCCGCAGAGGCCGGGGACGCCACGGCCTATCAGCAGGCCGTGTGGGACCACTACGCCCACCTGGAGGATCTGCTGACGGACTGAGTCATCCGACCCACCGTGGGCTCAGCCGGACCGAAGACCACGGCAAGCAGATCGCGAGCCTCACGGCAGCCCCGCCCGTGACGCTTCGACATGCCCGTGGAGTCATCCCCTGAGGAACGGCCTCCATCCCCGAGACCCCACTCAGCAGCGCTCACCCCTCTGGGGCGACCCTGCGCAGCTGCCGAGCTGATGCCGCCTGTAGCACGGCCCGGTAGTACTCGCCGTGACGGAGGTCGGCGGCCGCAGCCTCATCGCAGACGACAGTGGCACGAGGATGCCACTGCAGCACCGAGGCCGGGCAGTTCGCCGAGAGAGGGCCCTCAGCAAGCGCAGCCACGGCCTGCGCCTTGCCGGGGCCGATGGCCAGCAGGAGTAGGTGCCCGGCGTCGACGATGGTCCCCAGCCCTTGGGTCAGGACATGCCGAGGTACCTCGGAGGCTGAACCGAAGAAGCGGGCATTGTCTTCCACCGTCTGCGAGTGGAGGGTCTTGAGGCGGGTGCGAGACACCAGCGAGCTGCCCGGCTCGTTGAAACCGATGTGACCGTCGGTGCCTACGCCCAGCACCTGGATGTCCACCCCGCCGGCGTCCGTGATCGCGCGCTCATACTCCTGTGCCGCAGCCCACAGATCCTGGGCGGAGCCGTCGGGCCCCAGCACCTGGTCATCCGCGATGTCGATCTCACGGGTGAACTCGCGCCGGATGGTCTCCCGATAACTCTGCTCGTGGCCCGAAGGAAGACCGACGTATTCATCCAGGAGGAAGGCCCGGCAGCCTGCGAAGCTCAGGCTCGACGAGCGATGACGGCGAATCAGGTCCCTGTACATCCCCAACGGCGTGGAACCGGTGGCGAGCCCCAGAGTGGCCCCCGGGCGGACATATGACTCAAGGATGTCCGCGGCACGGCGGGCCACAGCCTGTTCATCCTCGAGAATCACCATCTCCATCGCCCGCTCCCTTCCGTGCTCCACAGCTCGTGCTGAGGCTTCATCACTGCAAGCTTATATGTCAGACATCTGATGAAAAGACTATCAGGATGGAGTGCACCGTCAGCGATGGTTCGTCTTCACATGTCCCACCTCATCGGATGAGGCTGGTTTTTCCTTCCTGAAACTCTGCGATGCCCACGGCGAAACACCGGGTTGGAATCGTAGAGCCCACCGTGAGGCCCCGCCTCACACGCCAGACCAGGTTCCACCACGTGCCCGCCATCGAGCGGAGGAGAGCAGGACACCATGACCCCGCAGCCCTACAGCACCGGACCCCTCACTGACACCGAGCAGCACCGCTCCGGACCGCCGGACGCGGTCGCCGCGGCCCCCGACGACCGCCTGGTCGTGGAGCGCGGCCGCTGGATCACCAACTGGCAGCCCGAGAATTCCCGCTTCTGGGAGGGCCCAGGCCGGGTGACCGCCCGGATCAACCTCATCTGGTCGGTGTTCTGCGAGTTCCTGGGCTTCGCCGTCTGGCAGCTGTGGTCCGTCACCGTGGTCTTCCTCCCCCAGGTGGGCTTCGACCTCACCACCTCCCAGCAGTTCTGGCTCGTCTCCCTGCCGCCGCTGGTCGGGGCGACCCTGCGCATCCCCTACAGCTTCACCGTCGCCATGTTCGGCGGACGCAACTGGACCATCGTCTCGGCCCTGCTGCTGCTGATTCCCACCCTCGCGATGGCCTTCAGCCTCGGCAACCCCGACACCCCCACCTGGGTGCTGTTCGCGATCGCCGCGGCCGCCGGTTTCGGCGGCGGGAACTTCGCCAGCTCGATGGCCAACATCACCTTCTTCTACCCGGCCAAGGAGAAGGGCGCCGCGCTGGGCATCAACGCCGCCGGCGGAAACCTCGGCGTCGCCGTCGCCCAGTTCACCGTGCCGATCGTGGTGACCGCCTTCGCCTTCGGAACCTTCCAGCCGAACCTGCCCATGGCAGGGATCTTCTGGATCCCGTTCATCCTCCTGGCCTCCTGGGGCGCCTGGAAGTACATGCACAACCTCTCCCACGCGAAGAACGACCTCAAGGGGTCACTGTCCACGCTGAAGGAGAAGCACCTGTGGGTCATCGCGATCCTCTACATCGGGACCTTCGGCTCCTTCATGGGCTTCGGCTCGGTCTTCCCCACATTGATCAACATGACCTTCCCGGAGTTCTCCAGCTTCCAGGTCCTCGGCGCCGCGCTGTCCCTGGCGTTCATGGGTCCTCTGGTCGGCTCCCTGGCCCGCCCCTACGGCGGCAAGCTGGCCGATCGCGTCGGCGGCGCCCGGATCACCTCCCTGTGCTTCATCCTCATGGCCGGCGTCACGGCTCTGGTGGTCCTCACCCTGCCGATGGCCAGCTTCTGGCTCTACCTGCTGCTGTTCCTGACGCTGTTCACCCTCACCGGCATCGCCAACGGCTCCAGCTACCGGATGATCCCGCTGGTGTTCAAGCTCTCCGTGAGCCCGGACGACCGGGTCGGCCACGAGCGCAAGGCCTCGGCGGCGCTGGGCCTGATCGGCGCCGTCGGCGGCTACGGCGGCTTCGCCATCCCCCAGATCCTGAACTTCTCCCACAACGCGACCGGCGGATTCGACGTCGCCTTCTGGTGCTTCGCGGCGGCTTACATCGGCTTTGCAGGACTGACATGGGCCGTTTACATGCGACCGGGGACAATCTTCGCCAGGGCCAACGTCTGACGAGCCGCGACTGACGAGCCCCCGGCTGACCCCTACCCCACCAGGAGCATCCCGCGATGACCCCCACGGCGCACACCCGCACAGTGCAGACCCACTGTCCGTACTGCGCCCTGCAGTGCGCCATGGACCTCACGGTGGACGAGCAGCCGGGAGCACCGGACAGCTTCAGGGTCGACGGCGCCACCTTCCCCACCAACCGGGGAAGGCTGTGCCGCAAGGGCAACACCGCCGCCGAGCTGCTGACCCGGCGTCAGGACCGACTCACCGCACCCCTGCTGCGCGGCGACGACGGCGAGCTGCACCCGACCACCTGGGAGGCCGCCCTGACGCATGTGGCCGCCGAGATCCGCCGTATCCAGGCCGAGCACGGGCGCGACGGCGTCGGCGTCTTCGGCTCCGGAGGCCTCACCAATGAGAAGACCTACGCGCTGGGGAAGTTCGCCCGGGTGGCCCTGGGCACCGCGCAGATCGACTACAACGGCCGGTTCTGCATGTCCTCGGCCTCGAAGGCCTCCACGCTGGCCTTCGGGCTGGACCGCGGCCTACCGTTCCCGCTGACGGACCTCGATGCCGCCTGCACCGTGCTGCTGCTGGGTTCCAATGTGGCCGACACGATGCCGCCGTTCGTGCAGCACCTGGAGGGAGCTCAGACCTCCGGAGGGCTGATCGTGGTGGACCCGCGGCGCAGCGCCACCGCCGAGCTCACCGCCGACGGCGGCGGCCTGCACATCGCCCCGGCACCGGGCGGGGACCTGATCCTGCTGCTCTCCGTGGCCCAGGTGGTCCTGGAGGAAGGCCTGGCCGCCGAGGACTACCTGAGCCGGCGGGTCACCGGGTTGGACGCGTTCCGACGCTCCGTGGCCCACTGGTGGCCCGAGCGCGCCCAGGCGGCCACCGGCGTCGGAGCCGATCAGATCCGTCTGGTGGCTCGCCGGCTCGGCCACGCCGCCCGGGCCGCGCGCGCCGGGGGCGACCCCGTCTACATCCTCACCGGGCGCGGGGTGGAGCAGCACAAGGACGGCACCGACACAGCCCGGGCGGCGATCAGCCTGGCCCTGCTGCTGGGGCTGCCCGGCAGCCGCGCCGGCGGCTACGGCACGCTCACCGGGCAGGGCAACGGGCAGGGCGGTCGGGAGATGGGCCAGAAGACCGACCAGCTGCCCGGCATCCGCTCCATCACCGATCCGACCGACCGCGCCCACATGGCCCGCATCTGGGGTGTGGACGAGGGGTCCATCCCCGGCCCCGGCCGGCCCGCCGCCCAGCTGCTGCACACGATGGGCCACGACGACGGCGTGAAGGCGCTGCTGGTCCACGGCTCCAATGTGGCGATCTCCGCCCCCGACGCCGGCCGCGTGGTGGAGAACCTGCGCGCCCTGGACCTGTTGGTGGTGGCCGACTTCTTCCTCTCCGAGACCGCCGAGGAGGCCGACGTCGTGCTCCCGGTGCTGCAGTGGGCCGAGGAGGACGGGACCATGACCAGCCTGGAAGGCCGGGTGCTGCGCCGTCGGAAGCTGGTGGAGCCGCCGTCGTCCGCGGAACCGGACTCCGGGCCGCGCTCGGAGCTGTGGATCTGGCACGACCTCGCCCGGCGACTGGGGCTCCCCGACGGTTTCCCCGTGGACCCGGCGGAGGTCTTCGCCGAGATCCGCCAGGCCACCGAGGGCGCCGCCGCCGACTACTCCGGCCTCGACTGGGATCTCATCGACGCCGGCCATGCCCCGTACTGGCCGGTCCCGTCGGCGGCCCTGAGCGGAGAGGCCTCCCTGACCGGGGAGCCGATCATCGGCACCACCCGGATGTTCCTGGAGCGTTTCGCCCACCCCGACGGGAAGGCGCGGCTGGCCGCCATCACCCCCGGGAGGGTCCCGGCACCGGCCTCCGGAGAGCTCACGCTGACCACCGGCCGACACATGGAGCACTATCAGTCCGGCACCCAGACGCGGCGCGTCCCCGCCCTGTTGGACACCCATCCGGAGGCGACGGTCTCCGTGCATCCGGCCACCGCCCGGGAGCACGGGCTCGACGACGGCGACCAGGCCGTCATCGCCAACGCCCAGGGGGAGATGACCGCGACGGTGGTCTGCGACGCCGGGATCCGCACCGACACGATCTTCGCCCCCTTCCACTACCCCGGCGCCGGCACGGCGAACCTGCTGACCCAGTCGCTGACAGACCCGCAGAGCCGGATGCCCGAGTTCAAGAACACCCCGGTGACGCTGCGTCCGGCCCAGGCGCCTCGCACGGCGACAGCCGGGGCGACCGGAGGCACTGAGCCTGCCGAGACCGCACCTTCGAAGGAGACCCGCCTGTGACGTCCCCGTCGACCTCCCCCCGCTCCGCTGCCGACGCCTCCCCCGCCGGTGACTCTCCCACCGGCAGCTCCGCCGCCGAGCAGGCACCCCACGTGGTGGTGCTGGGCTTCGGTCCGGTGGCCGCCCGCCTGCTCGAGCAGCTGCGGGGCGACGTCGTCGCCGGTCACCTGCGCGTGACCGTGGTGGGCTCCGAGTGCGTCCCGGCCTATCAGCGGATCAGGATCGGCGACGTCAGCGTCGGCCGCAGCGAGCCGGAGGACCTGGCCCTGGCCGACGAGGTCGAGCTGGCCGAGGCGGGAGTCGACGTCCGCTGCGGGGTCACCGCCACCGCCGTGCATGCGGCCTCGCGGGTCGTGACCCTCGACGACGGGGGCATCCTCCACTATGACGAGCTGGTCCTCGCCACGGGCGCGGAGCCCACCGTCCCGCGGATGACCCTGGAGATGCGCCGCGACGGCCACATCGACGCCGAGCTGACGATGAAGGCCAACGGACGCTCCGCCGGGTCCCGTTCCCGGGCACCGGGGGCGGAGTCGCAGGAGCCCCGCCGGTACCCGGACGGAGTGATGGCGCTGCGAGACCTCGACGACGCCCGACGCATCCGCGAGATCGTCGCCCGCCGCGAACGGGCCGTGGTGCTCGGCGGCGGCGTGCTCGGAGTGGAGGCCGCCCTGGCGATCGCAGAGGTGGGCGGTGAGGTGACGCTGCTGCACCGCGGCACCGTGCCGATGGGCCGACAGATCGACACCGACTCCGGGATGCTGCTGCGCCGTCAGCTGGTGGACGCCGGCGTGGACGTGCGCTCCGCCTGCGATGTGAACACGGTGGTCGCCGACGACGGCAGACTCACCGCGGTGCGGACCTCGCTGGGCGAGAAGATCGACACCTCGCTGCTGATCACCTGCACCGGAGTGCGTCCCCGGGACGAGCTGGCCTCTGATGCCGGGCTGCCCACCGCCTGGGGCGTGGTGGTGGATCGACACTGCCGCAGCACCGGGGATCCGCACGTCTTCGCGGTGGGCGACTGCGCCGCCGTCGAGGGGCGTGACCCCAGCGGGCTCATCGGCCCCGGTTGGGAGCAGGCTGAGGCGGCTGCCAGCGCCATCCGCGCCGACCTGGGTCTGGCGGTGCCCCCGGAGCGTGACGCCGCCGGCCGTCCCGTGGATCTTCGCGCATCGGTGACGAGCGATGACGCCCCCCAGACGGTGGACGTGATCCTGGTGAAGTCGAAGACGTTGTCCGTGGCCTGTGCCGGGGAGACCGCCGTGGATCCCTGGGACCCCGAGTCGCCGACCGTGTCCACCTGGTCCGATCCCCGGGCCGGACAGTATCTGCGCATCGTCACCGAGGGTGATCGCCTGCTGGGGTTCGTCTCAGTGGGGATGCCGCGCTCCGCGGCCGAGCTGGCGCTGCATTGCACCCGCGGCACCCTTCCGGTGGCCGACCGCACCGCCCTGCTCGCCGCCGAGCACGCCAGCAAGGAGGCCGAGCTCGGGCCCGATGACGTGCTGTGCCGCTGCTCCGGGGCGACCGCCGGTCAGGTGGAGGAGGCGGCGTCGTGCTGCGACACCGTGGAGGAGGTCGGGGCAGCCTGCCGGGCCGGCACCGGCTGCGGCACCTGCCACCGGAGCATCGAGAAGATGTTGGAGGCCGCAGCCGAGCCCGCCGTGGTCTGAGGCCCCTCCATCCGGGGTCCCCTGAGCGGGCACACGAGCGTCGAGGAGTCACTTTCCGGCACCCCTCACCCCGCCTGACACGCGTCAGGCGGGGTGAGATGCACGGGACGTGACTCCTCGACATGAAGACCAGACCAGGAAGGCGGGCAGGAGCGCCCCGGCCCGCCTCTGTCACAGGATCACATGGACCATGCCCTCGGCGTCCACATCGACCCCGTAGGCCCGCAGCCCGAGCCCGTCCTCGCTGAGGCACTGCCCGGACTGCAGGTCATAGACCTGCTTATGGATCGGGGAGGCCAGCGTCGGTCGACCGCCCTTGGTCCCCACGATCCCCCGGGCCATCACATGGGCCTTCGCGAAGGGGTCCCACTGGGAGACCGCGAACACACGGTCTCCGGGGACACGGATCAGGGCGATCTGCACACCCGCGACCAGGGCGGCCTCACCCCAGAAGGGCTCGAGGTCCTCCAGCCGGCAGACCGCGTGGCGCCCTCCGGACGACGCCGGAGCGTCGGTGAGCGTCAGGTCGTGATCTTCGGTGAGATGCAGTGCTGTGGTCATGCGTCCACGCTAGGCGCGCGGGGTTTCCCCCATCGTGCGCGCGTGTTTCCCCGCCGTGAAACGTCCTTCAGCACCCCGAGTCACCACGCTGAACGCCTCGTCATATTGGCTTTACAAAGGCGATACGGCAGGGAAATCGCCCCTCCCTACGCTGGATCCAACCCCGAGCACAGGGCACCGTGACGGTGCCTCTGACGCTCTTCTCGACCGGCAAGGTGAGGATCATGTCTGCACCCAGCACAGCGACCCCGACTCCGAGCGACGCCGAGACGCGGCACATCGTCGTCGTCGGCGGCGGCCCGGCGGCCCACCGGCTGACCGAGGCCCTCGTCTCCCGTGAGCTGCCCGGCACGCGGATCAGCGTCTTCACCGAGGAGACGCTGCCGCCCTACGACCGCGTCGCCCTCTCCAAGCGCTTCGAGATCGACGACGATCTGCTCCTCGGCGAGCCGTCCCTCTGGGAGCACCCGGCCGTGGTCCTGCACACCGGCCGGCCCGTCACGGCGATCGACGTCACCGCACAGCGCATCTCCACCTCCGACGGCGAGACCCACGGCTACGACGAGCTCGTCCTGGCCACCGGCTCCTCCGCCCCGCGGCCTTCGCTGGAGGGCGCCGAGGAGATCGCCGTCTACCGCACGCTCGACGACGTCGACTGGCTGCGTCAGCGGGTGGCCGACCTCGCCGTCGCGCTCGGCCGCACCCCGCAGTGCGCCGTCATCGGCGGCGGCCTGCTCGGCCTCGAGGCCGCCGGCGGGCTGAAGGGCCTGGGCGCGCAGGTCACCGTGGTGCACTCCAAGCCGTGGCTGATGAACGCCCAGCTCGACGAGTTCGGCGGCCGCACCCTGAACCGCCTCCTGGAGAAGGAGGGCTATGACCTGCACTGCGGCGAGCGCCCGGCGGGTCTGGAGATCCGCGACGGCGGCGCCGCTCCCGCCGGCGGCGAGGACGCCTCCCCGCGTCCGCACCACACGTTGACCTTCCCCACCATGGAGCCCGTGGAGGCGGATCTGATCGTCGCGGCGATCGGCATCACTGCCCGCGACGAGCTCGCCCGTGAGGCCGGGCTGGAGATCGGATCCCGCGGCGGCGCGGTCATCGACGCCACCTGCGCCACCTCGGCGCCGCATGTGTGGGCCATCGGCGAGGTGGCCTGCTTCGAGGACATCTGTATGGGCCTGGTGGCTCCGGCCAACGCCATGGCCGAGGTCGTCGCGGACCGGCTGGCCGGCGGGGCGGCCGAGTTCGACGGCTTCGACACCGCGGCGAAGCTCAAGCTCGCCGGCATGGACGTGGCCTCCTTCGGCGACGGCTTCGCCGAGACCGACGGCGCGCTGGAGGTCGTCTACGCGGACCCGGCCGGCGGCGTCTACCAGAAGTTGGTGGTCTCCGAGGACGCCAAGACGCTGCTGGGCGGCATCTTCGTCGGCGACGCCTCCCCCTATTCGTCGCTGCGGCCGCTGCTGGGCCGCGAGCTGCCTGCCGAACCGGGCGCCTTCCTCTCGGCGGCGGGCGGGGAGGTCGCCGATCTGGACCTGCCCGACGACGCCCAGGTGTGCTCCTGCAAGGACATCTGTGCGGGCACCATCCGGAAGGCCGTGGTCGGCGACGGAGCCACCCCGCCGTGTGCGGACATCGGGGCGCTGAAGTCCTGCACGAAGGTGGGCACCCAGTGCGGCTCCTGCCTGCCGATGGCCAAGAAGATCATGGAGAAGGAGATGGTCGCCCAGGGGATGGAGGTCTCCACCGCCCTGTGCGAGCACTTCGACCTCTCCCGCGCCGGACTCTTCGAGGCGGTGCAGGCCACGGGACTGACCTCCTTCACCGAGATCATCGAGCGCTTCGGCACGCCGGCCGATGCGAGCGTCAACTTCGGCTGCGACATCTGCAAGCCGGTCATCGCCTCGGTGCTGGCCGCCCAGCATGACGAATACATCCTCGACGACGGCCGCGGCACACTCCAGGACACCAACGACCGCGCCCTGGCGAACATGCAGAAGGACGGCACCTACTCGGTGGTGCCGCGGGTGCCGGCCGGCGAGATCACCCCCGAGAAGCTCGCCGTGATCGCCGAAGTCGCCCAGGAGTTCGACCTCTACACCAAGATCACCGGCGCCCAGCGGATCGACATGTTCGGCGCCCGGCTCGAGCAGCTGCCGATGATCTGGAAGCGCCTCGTGGAGGCCGGCTTCGAATCCGGGCAGGCCTACGGGAAGGCCCTGCGCAATGTGAAGTCCTGCGTGGGCTCCACCTGGTGCCGCTACGGCGTCCAGGACTCGGTGGCGATGGCCATCGAGCTGGAGATGCGGTACCGGGGACTGCGCTCCCCCCACAAGCTGAAGTTCGGCGTCTCCGGCTGCGCCCGCGAGTGTGCGGAGGCCCGCGGCAAGGACGTGGGCGTCATCGCCACCTCGGAGGGTTGGAACCTCTATGTGGGCGGCAACGGCGGCGCCACTCCCGCCCACGCCGAGCTGCTGGCCAAAGATCTCGACGACGAGACCCTGCTGCGCTACATCGACCGGTACATCATCTACTACGTGCGCACCGCCGACAGGCTCCAGCGCACCGCCCGCTGGATGGAGGAGCTGCCCGGCGGGGTGGACCACGTCCACGACGTCGTCGTGAAGGACGCCCTGGGCATCGCCGAGGACCTGGAGTCCGCCATGGCCACCCACGTGGACCGCTACGAGGACGAATGGGCCGCCACGCTGCGCGACCCCGAGAAGCTGCGGCGCTTCCGGAGCTTCGTCAACGCGCCCGACGCCCCGGACACCGGGCTGGCCTACGTGGTGGAGCGGGACCAGCGGCGCCCGGCCACTGCGGAGGAGGTCGAGGCCGCCGCCTCCGGCCAAGGGCCCGTGCTGCTCTCCGGTCCCCGCATCCCGGTGCGTGAGGATTCTGGCACTGACTCCCGCCGCGACGACGGCGGCGAGCCCGTCGGTCAGCCCGCCGGTCAGCCGGTGGGGGTGCGGTCATGATCGGGCACGTGACACTGGTCGGCGGGGGGCCGGGTGCGGCGGATCTGATGACCGTCCGCGCTCGGGACGCCCTGGCTTCCGCCGACGTCGTCTTCTACGACCGTCTCGCCCCCACCGATGACCTGCCCGGCTGGGCGCCGGGGGCTGAGCTGGTCGACGTCGGGAAGCGGCCTGGACATCACCGGGTCCCGCAGGAGACGATCCAGCAGATGATGATCGACTCAGCACAGGCAGGCCAGGCCGTGGTGCGGCTCAAGGGCGGAGACCCGTTCGTCTTCGGCCGCGGCTGCGAGGAGGTCGCCGCCTGCCGAGAGGCCGATGTGCCGGTCACCGTGGTGCCGGGGATCTCCTCGGCCATCGCGGTCCCGGCCGCAGCCGGCATCCCGGTCACCGCCCGCGGCGTCTCGAAGGCGTTCACGGTGATCTCCGGGCATGATCCGCTCAGCGAAGAGGAGCTGGCCGGTCTCGTCGGGCTCGGTGGCACCACCGTCATCCTCATGGGTGTCGGCACGCTGGGCCACACGGTCTCCGGGCTGCGCCGCCACGGATTGGGCGACGACGTCCCGGTGGGCATCGTGGAGCACGGCTTCAGCGCCGACCAGCGCGTGTCGATCGCGCCGCTCGGCGAGATCCTCGGCGTGGCCGCGCACGCGCGGATCAGCCACCCCGCGGTGCTGGTGATCGGCGAGGTGGTGCGACTGGCCGCCGTCGAACCCCTGACGGGAGAGGCCGCCCACCCGGTGTCTGTCAGTGGGCCGACGGCGAGCGCGGGCGTCCAGCGGATCCGTGCGTTGGCGGGGGCCGTGCTGTGAGCCCGTCGCTGAACACCACCCGGCCCTCCGCCGGCGCCGCCTCTTCGGACCCCGCACGCTCCGGCTCCGCCGGCAGCGCCTCCTCCCCCGCCCCGCCGGCGTCGGCGGCGCTGCCCCAGTCCTTGGCCGGTTTCCGCATCGGAGTGACCTCGGACCGCCGCAGCGAGGACCTGATCTCGGCCTTCGAGCGCCGCGGCGCGGAAGTCATGCATGCCCCGGCGCTGCGCATCGCCCCGATGACCGAGTCGGTGACCCTGCAGCGGGACACCCGCCTGGTGGTGGAGGCGCGCCCGGACCATACGATCATCACCACCGCCTACGGGATGCGCCGCTGGGCGGAGGCCGCCGACGCCTACGGGCTGGGCACCGCGCTGCATGAGGTGCTGGAGGGCTCCAGCATCCTGGTGCGCGGACCCAAGGCGCGTGGTGCAGTGCGCGCCGCCGGGCTGGATGACGACGGCGCCGCCGACGACGAGCGCACCGCCACTGTGGTGGACATGCTGCTGCAGAAGGACCTGACCGGCACCACCGTGGCGTTCCAGCTGCACGGACGCACCGATCACGAGCAGATCGCCCGCATCGAGGCCGCCGGAGCCCGGGTCATCACCGTGATGCCCTACATGTGGGCCAAGCCCGCCGAGGACTCGGCGCTGCTGCGGATGATCGACGCCGTGATCGAGCGTCAGCTGGACATCGTCACGTTCACCGCCGCGCCCGCCGTCGACGCGTTCCTGGAGGTCGCCCACCAGTACGGCCGGGCGGCCGCGCTGCTGGAGGCGTTCCGCTCCGACGTCGTCTCCGCGGCAGTGGGGGACGTGACCGCGGCCCCGCTGCACGAGGCCGGGGTGCGGCCGATCATCCCGTCCCGGTGGCGGCTGGGCGCGATGATCCGGCTGGTCTGCGACCACCTGGAGGAGCACCAGACCCTGCGCGTGGACACCCGGCACGGACCGGTGGAGCTGCGCGGTGCGGAGGTGCGGTTCCCGGAGGTGACCGATCGGCCCGTGCGCCTGGCGCCGGGGCCGCTGGCGCTCATGCGCGCCCTGGTCAAGGCCGAGGGCGCGGTGCTGTCCCGGGAGCATCTGTTGGCGGTGCTGGGGCACTGCGACTCCGAGCACGCCCTGGAGATGTGGGTCTCCCGCCTGCGCAAGGCTCTGCCGGTCTCCGGAGTGGTGTCCACAGTGGTCAAGCGCGGCTACCGGCTGGCGGTCTGAGTCTGGTGCGCGTGGCCGCTGCCGAACGCGCTGCCATCGCGTCTCACGAGGTGTCCGCAGGACGTCCGATGCCCAGTGACGCGATGACGGTTGCCGCAGAGGCCAGGCCGATCAGCATCACATAGACGGCGGGAAAGGAGCCGCCGCTGACGAGGACGGCAGCGATGAGCGCCGTCACGACGCCGATGCCCATGCTTTCCCCAGTCTGCAGTGCGGAGCTGACAGTGCCCTGTTCGCCGGGGTCAGCGAGGGCGAGAGCTGCGCTGGACAGGCGTGGGTACGCCGTCCCCATGCCGGTTCCCATCGCCACGGAGGCGATGACGACGCTCCACAGCGGTATGTCCGTGACGATGTAGACGAGCACCGTGGCAGGCCCTGTGCCGACCAGCATCGTGGCGATCAGGACGAGTCGGCGATGGGACGTCTGCGTGCTCGGACGACGTCCTTGGATCCATGCGCCCAGCGCCCACCCTCCGGCGGCGGCGGCGATGACCAGACCAGCGGTCGTGGGCGGATACCCACGGACGGCCTGCAGGTAGAGGGTCAGATAGAGGTCAGTGGCGGTGGCCGTCGCGCCGAGGACGGCCCGCAGGGCGATGGGGCGCTGCGGCGCACCTCGCAAGGTGAAGGTCCCCTTCGGCAGAAGGCTGCGGGCGGTGAGGAGGAGCGCCAGAGACACCCCTCCGACGATGACGGCCGTGCCAGGGCCGTCGCTCTGTCCGCTGAGATGCAGGACCGCCAGCAGTCCGGCCGCGAGGACCGCGACCACCCCTTTGCGTCCGACGATCCCCGCTGACAGAGATCGTCGCGAGGATGCCCTGCGTAAGGCCGCGGCTTCCCGGGATGGACGCGTGGCGTGCAGCAGGCAGAACAGGGAGACGGCCGCCCCGAGGAGGACGACGCCGAACACCGCTCTCCAGTCCATGAGCTCGGCCATGGCACCGGCGACGACCGGCCCGGCCAGGGAGGGGACCAGCCATGCGCTGGTCAGGAGCCCGAACATCTGGGGGCGGACGGCCTCCGGGATGTGCCTGGCGATGAGGACATAGAGGATCACCGAGTCGATCCCTCCTCCGAGCCCCTGCAGAAGTCGCCCGATGATGAAGACCGGGACGTCCCAGGCCAGGACGTTCAACATCACACCGAGCAGGAAGATCGTTCCACCGATCATCAGCGGTGTGCGCGGCCCCGCCCGGTCGGCCCAGTTGCCTCCGACGACCATGCCGACCAGTGCGGTCGTGATCGTCGCCGCGTAGGCGAAGGAGTACCAGCCGATGTCTCCGAGGTCTGCGACCGCCACAGGCAGGATGGTGGTGACGGCGAAGGATTCGAAGGCGATGAAGGTCATCAGAGCCAGCACGCTGGCGATGAACGGCCAGGTCTGTGTCGTCCACAGTCGGTGCTGACGCGTCGATGCGCGGGCCGTCACCGTGCCTGCCCGATCTCGAGGACGACCTTGCCACGACCGTGGCCCGTCTCGACATCTCGGTGCGCTGCGGCCACCTCGTCGAGCCCATAGGTCCGGCGCACATGGACCTCGAGCTCACCCGAGGTGACACGTCGCATGAGATCGGCCAGTCGCGCCGCGTCACGACGACTGCGCACGATCCGGCATCCGAGCTCGACGGCCAGGGCCATGTCCACGATCGTGGCGATGCGATCACGATCCGCCACCAGGTCGACAGCCGTGCGGAGGTTCTCGTGGCCCGCGGCGTCGAAGACCACGTCCACCCGGCCGCCCAGGGCGCGGATGCGTTCGGCCTGGCCCGGCCCGTAGGTGATCGGGACGGCGCCCAAAGATCGCAGGTAGGCGTGGTTCACCTGGCTGGCTGTCCCGATCACCGTGGCCCCTGCGCGGACGGCCAGCTGCGTGAAGATGGTGCCGACCCCACCGGCAGCGCCGCAGACCAGCACGACGTCATCGGCTCCGATCCTGAGGTCCTCGAACGCCGTGTGGGCCGTCTGCCCCGAGGCTGACAGGGCCCCCGCGACCTGCCAGGGGACTCCGGCGGGCTTGGCCACGATCTGCGATGCGGGCACGGCGACGTACTCGGCGTAGCAGTTCAGCAGGGCGAAACCGGCAACCTCGTCACCGGCGCGGACACCCTCCACCTCGGAGCCGACCTCTTCGACGACGCCGGCGAACTCATTGCCGAGGATCTGCGGAAACTCGATCTCTGCTCCCGGAGGTCTCCACCCTGCCCGGATCGCAGCATCCGTGAGCTGCACGCCGGCGGCGAGGACCCGCACCAGCACACCGTCCGACGACGGTGAGGGACGCGGCATCTCGCGCACTCGCAGGACCTCGGCCGGGCCGAACTCGTCGATCGCGGCGGCGCGCACCGTCCCGCTCATCGGACCGCCCCCGCCGCTGCCACGAATCGCACCAGGTCCTCGACCGGTGCGGCACCGGAGAGCCGACGTCCATCCGGCGCCATGACAGTCGGCACCGTCTCCACCGACAGCCTCTGCGCCTCGGTGAGGTCGTGAGCCACCTCCTCGGAGAAGGCGCCACCTGCCAGCGCGCCGTCGATCTCCTCGGGCCTGAGCCCCCACCCGATGGCCACAGCGCGCAGGACGTCAAAGTCACCGAGCCGCTGATTGCGGGTGAAGTGCGCGGCGAAGGTCGCGTCCCACGCCGCCTCAGCATCGATGTGGTCTGTGACCGCGGCGAGCTTGAGGAGACGGTGGACCGGACGCGAATCGAACATCAGCGCACCGTCGACGGCGAGGTCCAGGCCTTCGCGGCGTCCTTCGGTGCGAAGGCGCCGGCTCGTGGACTCCCACTGCGCGGACGACAGCCCCCACTCGCTCGTCGCGACGTTCGCCGTCGTCTGACCCGGGCTGACCGGGCCGTCCGGTTCCAGCAGGAAGCTTCGCCGCCGCACACGCAACGGTTCGCCGAGGACGGAGGCGGCACGGCGCAGTCGACGCAGTCCGATCCAGCACCAAGGACAGCGCACATCAGCCCACACATCGAGTTCGATCATCGTCTGCTCCTTCGTCGGGATCACGTGCAGTACAGTCGACTACGTCAAGTTGACTTGATGTCAAGCGAGCCGCTGAGGAGGGGACACCGTGCCGCAGGTCCCAGAGGACATCGTCTGGCTCAAGCCGGGCCAGATCGCCGAGCGCGCCGGAGTCGCGGTGTCGACGCTTCACTACTACGAGTCGATAGGGCTGATCCGCAGCCGACGAACCTCGGGCAACCGGCGTGAGTACCGGCGCGACACGCTGCGGGTCCTCGCCTTCATCCGCGCGTCCCAACGCGTGGGCATCAGCCTCGACCGCATCAAGGGAGCGTTGGACCAGCTCCCCGAGGATGGGCTCCCCACCACCAGAGACTGGGCGCGGATCTCTCGTGAATGGAGGGACGACCTCAATGAGCGGATCGAGCATCTCACCGCTCTGCGCGACCGCTTCTCCCGCTGCATCGGCTGCGGATGCCTCTCCTTGAAGTCGTGCCCGTACTCCAATCCCGACGACATCCTGGGAGCCGATGGCCAGGGCGCCCTCCGGTTCCCCTAGTCGGTCACCCTCCGTCCGTCCTCCTCGAGGCTCCAGCAGGCCGGAACCAGCCTGCCGCGGGGTACACTCGTGACGGAACGAGGTAGACAGATCTACCTATTACCGGCTGAGGAGACGCGATGAAGGACCTGACCGCCTACTCCGTCCTCACGTTCGACTGCTACGGCACGCTGATCGACTGGGAGACGGGCCTCTCCACTGTGCTGACCGACTGGGCGCGCGAACACACCCTCGAGAGGAGCCCCGAAGACCTCCTGCAGGCCTACTCGGCCCAAGAGGCGGCCGTGATGCGCGAGCACCCCACCTGGCTCTACCCGGAGGTCCTCGCCGAGGCGTTCCGCCGCACCGGCGAGGACCTCGGCGTCACCGTCAGCGAGCAGTGGGCGCGGCGACTCGGCGCGTCCGTGCCCCAGTGGCCAGCCTTCCCTGACTCCGCCGAGGCGCTCGCCGCCCTGGGCCGTCGGTACGACCTGGTCATCCTGTCCAACGTCCACCGCGCCGGCTTCACCGGAAGCAACACGCACCTCCGCGCCGACTTCGCCACCGTCATCACCGCCGAGGACGTGGGCGCCTATAAGCCGGCCGCCCCACATTTCGAGGCCCTGGAGTCCTGGTTGGCGGAACGAGGCACTCCCCGCTCAGACGTGCTCCACGTGGCCCAGAGCCTGTTCCACGACCACGTGCCGGCCCGTCGGCACGCGCTGGACTCGGTGTGGATCAACCGCCGTCACGCGCAGCCCGGCTGGGGCGCGACCCCGGAGCCTGCCGAACCATGGAGCTATGGCGCCGAGTTCCGCTCCATGCAAGAGTTCGCCGCCGCCGTCGAGGCGGCGTTCGACGACGGCGGGTCATGACCGGCGCCGAGCCGTCCGCAGCGCGACGGGGCTCCGCCCGGACCCGCCTCCTGGAGGCCGCCGCCGGGCTATTCTATGCCGAGGGCATCGCGGCGACCGGCATCGACAAGGTCATCGCGGAAGCGGGCGTGGCCAAGAGGAGCCTGTACAACAACTTCTCCTCCAAGGAGGAGCTCGTGCTGGCGTACCTCGAGTGTCGGCACCAGGAGTGGATGGAGCTGTACCGGCACCGCGCCCAGGGCGCCGACCGTCCGGAGGACGGCGTGCTCGCCGTCTTCGACGCCTACCTGGACCATGCGGAGGCGGCCTACGTCCACGCGTTCCGCGGATGCGGGCTCCTCAACGCCGCAGCGGAGCTGCCTGCCGGGGCACGCGGGCGGGAGGCCGTACGCCGCCACAAGGACGAGGTGGAGCAGATCCTCGGCTCGCACCTCGAGCGCCTCGCCCCTCGCCCCCTCGCGCAGGAGACTGCCGAGCAGCTCTCCTTCCTCCTCGAAGGTGCCATGAGCCGAGCGGGCCTCGACGGGAGTCCGGACCGCCTGCGGCGCGCACGCCGGATGGCCGAGCGGATCCTGGCAGGCCTCGGGCGTGAGCCCTGAGGTCAGCGCTGATCCTCGAGGCACTCCCGCAGCGCCTCCCCCATGAGCCGGCCGGCGTCGTCGAACTCCTCCGTCCGAGGCCCGCAGTAGCTGATCCGCACATGGCTGGCCGGCGCTTCGGCGGGGAACCATTCGTCCCCGCCGGCGACGACCACGCCCTTCTCCTCACAGCGGCGCACGAAGGCTCCCGCCTCCGGCAGTCCGGGCAGGTGCAGCCACAGGTGCAGGCCGCCGCGCGGGATGTGCTCCAGCTGTGCGTCCGGCGTGTGCTGGTGGACCGCGCGCACCAGCAGGTCCCGACGGCGGCCCAGCTCCTCGCGCAGCCCGCGCCGGTGGGTGCTCCATCCCGGCTGGGTGACCACATCCAGCGCCACCGACTGGAGCACCGCACTGACGTACAGGGACTCCGCCTGGCAGGCGCGCAGAATCCGCTCGCGCGCCGGGCCGTGGGCGACGACGGCGGCCACGCGCACCGAGGGTGAGACGCTCTTGGTCAGCGAGCGCAGATGGACCACATGGCCGTCCGGATCCTGGGCGGCCAACGGCGCGACGGCGCCGTCGATCCCGAAGTCGTGGGCGTAGTCGTCCTCGATCAGGAACGCCCCCTGGTCCCGGACGACGTCGAGGATCTGGCGACCTCGGGCCGGACTCCACCGGGCGCCGGTGGGATTGGCGAAGGTCGGCTGGGCATAGAAGGTCCGGGCCCCGGAACGGATGAGCGCCTGGCGCACCTGCTCGGGGTCGGGGCCGTGCGGCCCGGTGGGCACGGGAATGATGCGCGCACCAATGTGCCGGGCGGCGAGGATGGCACCCCAGTAGGTGGGTGACTCCATCACCACCGGCTGATCCCGACCGATGAGGGCCCGGAACACGGCGACCAGTCCGCTCTGGCTCCCTGGAACGATGAGCACATCACGCGCCGAGACTCCGGATCCCCCGGCCTCTGCCGCCATCAGCTCCTGGGCGAACCAGGCCTGGAGCTCCGGGAGCCCGGCGGCCGGCGGTCGCTGCAGCGACGAGTCGGTGCGGCCCGCCCGGGACCAGGCCGACTGCAGCAGCCGACGCGGCAGCAGCCCTGGCTCGGGATACCCGACGTGCAGGGGGATCGCCTCGGGCGAGGCTGACCGCAGCGTGGCCGGTGCGGCGGCGGCCACGGGGTCGCTCAGGCTCAGGGCTGCGGTCTGCCACCGATGGTCGCGGCTCGCCGCTGGCCGTCGGGGACGGACGAAGGTACCCACCCCGGGACGGCTCTCCACGAGCCCGAGGCCGACCAGCCGCCGTACCGCCGTCTGCACGGTGACGGGGCTGACCTGCAACTCGGAGACCAGCCGACGGCTGCTGGGCAGGCGCGCTCCCACCGGGGCCTGCTCGATCCATCGGCGCAGATGCTGCTCCACTCGACTGCTACTATCAGTCATGAGACCTCATGATACCGCTATTGTCAATGGCCCGACTGCGCTACTGGTCCGGCGAGCGGGGTTGTGGTGGGGACTGCTCGGCGTCGCCGCCTTCTCACTGACCGTCCCGTTCACCCGAATCGCCGTCACGGAGACCGGCGCAGAGACAGGCGCCGGGGCGGGCGCGCTGGACCCGCTGTTCGTCGGCGCCGGACGCGCCGTCGTCGCGGGCCTCCTGGCGGCGCTGGCCCTGCTGCTCGCCCGCCCGCGGGCGCCGAGGGGCCGACAGTGGTGGCGCCTGTCCGTGGTGGGCCTCGGCGTCGTGCTGGGCTTCCCCGTGCTGACCTCGATGGCCCTGACGGCGACGACGGCGAACCACGGCGCGATCGTCATCGCCGTGCTGCCGGCGGCCACCGCCGTGGTCGTCGTGCTGCGCACCGGCGAGCGACCGGGCCCGCTGTTCTGGCTCGCCACGACGGCGGGCGCGGCGGCCGCCGTAGTCTTCGCCCTGACCCACAGCGGGCTGGGACCGCTGCACTGGTCGGACGTGCTGCTCTTCGGCGCCGTGGTGACCGCGGCCTTCGGCTACGCGGAGGGCGGGCTGCTGGCCCGGGAGCTGGGCTCCTGGCAGACGATCTCCTGGGCGCTCGTGCTCGCCCTGCCGGCGACGGCGCTGCTCACCACCGTCAGCCTCGGCGGCCAGGCTCCTCAGGCCTCCCCGATCCAGTGGGCGAGCTTCGGCTACCTCGCGGTGGTGAGCATGTTCCTGGGCTTCTTCGCCTGGTACCGGGGGCTGGCTCTCGGCCCGATGGCGCAGGTCAGCCAGATCCAGCTCACCCAACCGGTGATGACGCTGGCCTGGGCGGCGCTGCTGCTCGGCGAGACGATCACGCCCGCCACCGTCATCGGCGGCGCAGCCGTGGTGGCCTGCGCGGCGACGGCCGTGCGGGTGCGGCTCCGGGTGCGGTGAGTCTCGCCGCGCGGTGGATGCCATACGCCCCGGCGCCGTCGCTCCGGAGGGGGACGCCCCGAGCAGGACACATGCCGCCGTCGTGTCACTGCCTGCGGGCATACTGGGTCCATGTCACTCACCTCGCACCCCCGACGCTTCCTCGGCCTGAGCGTGGTGGCCGCCGGAACCCTGGCGCTGCTCACCGGCTGCGGAGACGAGACGACCGGCCCCGAATCCCAGGCTGAGGCCCTGGCTGCCGCCCTGCAGAGCGGGGACTTCACCGAGGTGGCCGTGCGCACCGAGGCCGGAGCCCAGGAGCTCGCCGACGCCGTGGCCACCCTCCATGACCCCTTCGGCGAGCTGAGCCCGGAGGTCAGCGTCTCAGAGATCACCGTCGACGAGCCTCACGAGGACTCGCCCCGGCCGGCCACCGCGGTCGTCGAACTGAACCATTCCTGGGACCTCGACGAGATCGGCGTCGAGGACCAGACCTGGAGCTATGACACCCAGGCAGAGCTGACCTACAGCGCTGAAGCGGACCAGTGGCGTCTGGAGCCCGACACCGAGGTGGTGCTGCCCGACTTCACCGGCCAGGAGGGCATCGGGATCTCCACCGTGCCCGCCGAACGGGGCCGCATCATGGACGACGACGGCCGAGCCATGGTCTACAACCGGGACGTGGTGCGCATCGGCATCGACAAGTCCCAGCTCGCCGAAGGAGACGACGCCGCCGATGAGGACACCCAGCGGGAGGCCGCCGAGGAGCTGGCCGAGGTGCTCGGCATCGACGCCGAGAGCTACGCTGACCGGGTGGTGGCCTACGGGGACCAGGCCTTCGTGGAGGCGATCGTCCACCGCCGGGACTCCGACGAGGTCACCGCCGCGGACCTCGAGGGCATCCCCGGCGTGACCATCGTGGACGATCAGCTGCCGCTGGCGGAGTCCCGCGACTTCGCCCCCCTGCTGCTGGGCCGGGTGGGGCCGGTCACCGCCGAGCACCTGGAGGAGGACCCCAGCCTCAGCGCCGGCGACCAGATCGGCACCTCGGGCCTGCAGGCCGCCTTCGAGGACACGCTGCGCGGATCGCCGGGCATGCGGATCCACAGGGACGGTGAGACGCTGTTCTCCACGGACCCGGTCAACGGTGAGGACCTGGACACCACGCTCGTCCCACGCCTGCAGAACCTCGCCCAGAACATCGTCGACGGCGTGGACGAGGACGTGACCGCCTCGATGGTCGCCCTGCGCCCCTCCGACGGCGGCATCCTCGCCGCGGCCAGCCACGACCCGGAGGACTCCTGGGTCTCCACCGCCACGCAGTCCACCTATGCGCCCGGCTCCAGCTTCAAGGTGGTCTCCTCACTGGCGATGCTGCGTGACGGCCTCTCCCCCGACTCCACCGTGCAGTGCCCAGCCTCCGCCCGAGTGCACGGTCAGGTGTTCCGCAACTACGTCGGGTTCCCCACCGAATACACCGGCTCGGTGGAGTTCACCGAGGCCGTGGCGACCTCCTGCAACACACTGTTCGTCAACGCCTGGGACGAGGTCACCTCCGCCGAGCTGCAGCAGGCCGCCTATGACCTCGGCCTGGACGACGAGTCGCAGCACATCGGCCTGGCCAGCAGCTTCGGCACCGTGCCGGACGACTCGGAGCTGAACCTGCATGCGGCCAACCTCTTCGGCCAGGGGGTCGTGGAGGCCTCTTCCCTGGGGATGGCCACCGTGGCCGCCTCAGTGGCCGCCGGCGAGACGGTCCACCCGCACCTGGTGAAGCCGGCGGACTCCGAGGAGGCCGGCGAAGAGAACGACGAGGGCGCTTCGGACGCCGAATCCGGGCTGACCGAGGAGGAGGCCGAGGACCTGCGGGAGCTGATGCACGGCACGGTCGAGTTCGGCACGCTGGACGGACTGATCGACGTGCCCGGGGAGCACGTCTACGCCAAGACCGGCACCGCTCAGGCCGGGGCCGGAGACGACATGTACGCCCACACCTGGGTCATCGCCTTCCAGGGTGACCTGGCGGTGGCGATCTTCGTGGACGAGGGCGAGTACGGCTCCTCCACCAACGGGCCGCTGCTGCAGGAGTTCCTCACCGGCGCTGCCGAGATCCTGGACTGAGGGCGAGGATCGCCCTCAGCCGGTCGCATGCGCCGCCTCAGCCCACCCGGCGGCCGCACCACCCCGGGGGCTCCTCGGCGTGGACCCGGATGGCGGCGGACACGTCCTCGGGGAAGCCCACGGTGCCACTGGCGGCCTGATCCACGTGGAGTCCGAGGATCTCTTCGGTGGCCACCAGCTCTGCGCCGGAGTGCATCTCATGGGCCAGGTGGAGCTTCTTGGGGCCCTCCCCGACCACCCGGGTGCGCACCGTCAGGGGCGCCCCCAAGCCGACCTCGCGCAGGTACCGCACATGGGCCTCCACGGTGTAGAGCGAGCAGCCGCTCGCCTCCCGGTAGGCGGGCCCCATGCCGAGGCGCTCCATCGCCTGGTCGGTGGCGTATCCGAAGACCAGCACGTAGAAGGCCTCGGACATATGCCCGTTGTAGTCGATCCACTCGGGGGCCACCTGGGTCTCATAGACCGGCAGCGCGGCGCTCGTCATGATGCCCCCTGCCCTGCATCACCCAGCAGCTGAGCGTCACCCAGCGGCTGAGCGTCACCCGGCGGCTGGGCGCTGCCGAGCAGACGACGGATGGCGATGATGCCGGCGTCGCGCTCGGCCACCAGCTCCGCGACGCTGCGGCCTGCACTGGCCTCGTCACATCCCGCCACCACGCCGGCGCGCAGCTCCTCGGTCAGCTCGGGCGCCTCCAGCCGGGTCCACGGGGACTTCAAGGACGGGCCGAAGTGGTCGAGCATGTGCGCCATGCCGCCCTCCCCTCCGGCGAGGTGGAAGGTCAGCATGGGCCCGTGCATCGGCCAGCGCAGGCCCGGACCGTCCTTGATGGACCGGTCGATCTGCTCCACGGTGGCCTCGCCGTTGTCCACCATGTGCAGCGCCTCGCGCCACAAGGCCTCCTGCAGCCGGTTGGCGATGAACCCGGGCACCTCGCGGTCCATCCGGATCACCGACTTGCCCGACGCGGTGTAGAACTCCGCGGCCCAGTCCACCACCTCGGAGGCGGTGCCCTCCCCGCCGACCACCTCCACCAGCGGGATCAGGTAGGGCGGATTGAACGGGTGGCCCACCACGAAACGCTCCGGGCGGACCACCTCGGCGGCCATGTCCGTCATCCCGAATCCGGAGGTGGAGGAGCCGATCACGACATCGGGCGCGGTCACCGCATCCAGGTCCGCCAGCAGCCGACGCTTCAGGGCGAGGTCTTCTGGGGCGGACTCCTGGACGAAGCCGACGCCGTCGACGACCTCGGCCAGGTCGGTGTGCACGCTCCAGGCGTGCCGGTCCGCGCCGTCGAGCATGTCCAGCTGCTCCAGGGCCGGCCAGGCGGCGCCGATGAGCCGGCCCAGGCGTTCCTCGGCGTCCGGGGCGGGGTCCCAGACCTTCACCCGATGGCCGCGGGCCAGAAAGTAGGCGGCCCACCCGCCCCCGATGGTGCCGGCGCCCACACAGGCGATGGTGCCGACGTCGTCGATGCTGCGCAGCGCCGGGGCCATGCTCAGGCCCCCTTCCCTGCGGAGGGGATCTGAACCGTCAGGTCCAGGATCTCGCGTGCCTCGTCCGGGGTGGCGACCCGCTCGCCCAGGGACTCGACGATCCCCACGGCACGTTCGGTCAGCTGAGCGTTGGTGGCCTTGACCCCCTTGGACAGGTACAGGTTGTCCTCCAGGCCGACGCGGACGTGGCCGCCGGCGAGCACGGAGCGGGCGGCCCACGGCAGCTGGTTCCGGCCCAGGGCGAAGGAGGTGAACTCAGCACCCTCGGGAAGCATGTCCACCATGGTCCGCAGCAGGCGCGGGTCGGCCGGGGCCCCATAGGGGATCCCCATGCACAGCTGGTACAGGGGCGGCGGATCGATCAGCCCCTCCTCCACCATGACGTTGGCGAACCACAGGTTCCCGGTGTCGAAGATCTCCATCTCCGGCGTCACGCCGAGCTCCTGGATCCTCGCCGCCCCCTCACGGAGCATGTCCGGGGTGGAGACGTAGAGGCTGCTGCCCTCGCCGAAGTTCAGCGAGCCGCAGTCGATCGTGCAGATCTCCGGGCGCAGCTCCTCCACATGCGGGAGGCGTTCGATCGCGTTGACCAGGTCGGTGCCGTCGAGCTGGTCGGTGGGCCGCTGCGGGTCGATGACCAGGTCTCCGCCCATCCCGGCGGTGAGATTGAGGACGGGGTCGACGTCGGACTCCCGGACGATCCGCACCACCTCGCGGTAGTGGGCCACGTCGCGGGAGCCCTGGGTGGTCTCCGGGTCGCGGACGTGGATGTGGACGATGGACGCGCCGGCCCGTGCGGCGGCGATCGCGTCGGCGGCGATCTGCTCCGGGGTGACCGGGACGTGCTCGCTGCGGCCGGCGGTGTCGCCGGCGCCGGTGAGCGCGCAGGTGAGGATGACGGGACGTGACATGGGAGGGGTTCCTCTCGTGATGGGGTCTGTGGGGCGCGGGCTCAGACGCCGGCCGGCGGCGATCCCTGCGAGGACGGCACCGGGCGCTCCACCGGAAGATCCGTGGACGGCAGCTCCACCTCCGGAAGCTCCACGTCCGGCAGCTCCACGTCCGGCAGCAGGATGCGTCGCCGCAGGTGGTCGCGGACGCGGCGCTGCATGGTCTCCTCGGTGATCACTCCGGTGAGCACCTGGACCCCCAGCCCGTCCACCAGCGCGGTGAGCTCTCCGGTGAGCTCCTCACTGGGGCCCGAGTGGAACACTCCGGCCTGCTGACCGGCGGCGACGGCGGCGCGGACGGTCTCCGACCAGCGTCGGTAGATCTCCACGTACTCCTGGTCTCGGCCGCCGTCGAGGGCCACCCGGTTCCAGGACTGCAGCCAGATGGACCAGTCGAGCCGACCGGCCTCACCGTGCGGGGACTGCATCTCCAGCAGCCTCCACAGCCGCTCCACGGGATCCTCGACGCCGGTCAGCCGGGCGATCTGCCGGTCATAGGCCAGCTTCACCGAATGGTTCAACGCCATGGCGAACAGGTCGGGTTTGGTCGGGAAGTAGTAGTGCACAGTGGCGCTGGAGACGCCTGCGGCGGCTGCGATGTCACTGACGCGGACCGCCTCGAAGCCCTTCTGCGCGAAGAGCCCCCAGGCCGCCTCGATGATCTCCCGGCGACGGCGAGCCTGCTCCGGGGTGACCGGCGAGGCCCCTCCGGGGTCGGCATCAGGCGGGGTCACGGAGACGGGAGCCTCGCCGGGCGCAGAGCCCATCAGGGAGCTGACGGCCACGCCGGTCACCCGGGCCAGCGCGACGATCTCGTCGTCGGTGAACCGCCGCTGGCCTGAGAGCGACTTGGAGAGCTTGGTCTCGTCCATCCTCATCTCGGCGGCCACCTGTCGCTGGGAGCGTCCGCTGGCGCGGATGGCACGTCGCATGCGGTCGGCGGACGGGCGGCCCGTCGTCGTGGGGGACATGCGGCTCAGCGTACTGAGCCTCTCCCAAGAATCGCAAGTCTCCTGACTTTCGATCAGAATTTGCGATATGCTCGGCCTCGGCGCCTCGTGGCGACGCCCGCCTCGGCCACGGACTGCGGCCCGCTGACCCCTGAGTCGGCGGGGAACAGTCCGTTACGATGGCGTGTCGTCGTCATGCCGCGAAACGGCCCGGAGCACCCCACTCCACCAGCCCGCGGCAGCACCTGCACCCGAACAGAGAGCCTGAGACCGTGTCCCCTGAGAGCCAGCAGCCCGAGCAGACCGCCGCCCGGAGCCACATGCGCCACCCGCTGTCCTTCGTGCGCCGCAGCAACCGGCTGACCCCGCGTCGCCAGCGCGCCTGGGACGCCGCCCTCGGCCAGGAGCTCCTGGACATCCCGCACGGCGAGCGCGACACCGCCGTCGCCGACGACTTCCGCATCGAGTGGAAGGCCGAGTTCGGCCGTGACGCGGAGCTGATCGTCGAGATCGGCACCGGGTCCGGGGAGGCGATCGCCCACGCGGCGGCACAAGCCCCGGAGAAGAACTTCCTGGCCGTCGAGGTCTACCGCCCCGGCGTCGCGCAGCTGGTCAGCCGGCTGCGCCGGGAGGGCCTGCGCAATGTGCGGGTCGCCAATGTGGACGCCACCGAGGTCCTGGACAAGCTCCTCCCCGAGGATTCGGTGTCCGAAGTGTGGGTGTTCTTTCCCGACCCCTGGCACAAGAAGAAGCACACCAAACGCCGCCTCGTCCAGGACTCCTTCGTGGAGAAGATCGCCCGCGTGCTGCCCGACGGCGGCCTCTGGCGGCTGGCCACCGACTGGTCCGGCTACGCGGTCCAGATGCGCGACACGATCTCCGCCTCCCCCGCATTCACCAATGTCCACGCCGGCCAGCGCGCCGGCGAGGAGTCCCCGCTGACCGCCGTCCGCCTGGAGGACCTCGACACCCGCAGCATGGGCAAGACTCCCGAACCGCTCCCCCTGGACCAGGCCATCGACGACGTCGGCGGCTGGGCACCGCGATTCGACGGCCGCATCCAGACCGACTTCGAGACCAAGGCGCTGAAGGCCGGGCGGAGGATCTTCGACCTGACCTTCGTCCGCACCCCGGTGAGCTGACCCGGGCTCCGCCCGGCGGGGGATCGCGACCGGACGTCCGCCCGGCGTCCGGCAGGCTGAGCGCATCCACGGCACCACGGCACCACGGCACCACGGCACCACGGCCCGACCAGACCTTTCCGCGAGACGAGACCTGTACCCGAGAGACAAGGTGTGATCAGCATGGCTGACTCTCAGCCACCCCATCCTCGCCGCGACGGCGAGTCCCAGCCCGACGACGGCGCGCCCGCACAGGAGTCCGGGAGCGGCGCCGACGCCTCATCCAGCGAGGCCCGCCGCTCCCCGACGCCGAAGGCCGCCGTGGCCGCCGGAGCCGCCACCCGGAAGGCCGGGGCCGCGCTGCACCGGCTGAACGTCTATTCCCAGGGGGAATACCCGCACAACATCCACCCGGCGCTGGTGCCAGGCATCGGCATCGACGAGCAGCGGCGCCGGTACTCGGTGGACCGGGTGGTGTTCCTGATCGCCGGCCTGCTGACCGTGGCCTTCGTGATCTGGGGCGTGAGCAGCCCGTCCCACGTGGCCGAGGTCGCCGGGAACACGTTCGGCTGGACCATGGAGAACCTGGGCTGGCTGTTCAACGTGGTCGCCATCGTGGTGCTGATCTTCCTGCTGTGCCTGGCCTTCTCCAAGTACGGACGGATCCCGCTGGGCAAGGACGGGGAGAAGCCCGAGTTCTCCACGTTCTCCTGGACCGCCATGCTCTTCGCCGCGGGCATCGGCATCGGAGTGCTGTTCTTCGGCCCTTCGGAGCCGCTGACCTACTTCCACTCGCCGGCCCCGCTGACCAATGAGGCTGAGACGGTCGAGGCGCTGCACGGCGCCATGGCACAGACCTACTACCACTGGGGCGTGCACGCCTGGGCCATGTACGCCCTGGTGGGCGGCGCCGTCGCCTATGCGGCCTACCGCCGCGGCCGCGTGCCCCTGATGTCCTCGATCTTCCGCAACCTCTTCGGGCAGAGCCAGACCGAGGGCCTGGCCGGGAAGCTGATCGACATCTTCGCGATCATCGCCACCCTGTTCGGCACCGCCGCCTCGCTCGGCATCGCGGCCATGCAGATCGGCCAGGGGTGGACCATCGTCTCCGGCGCCGAGGTCACCAACACGCTGCTGATCATCGTCATCGCGCTGCTGACCGTCGGCTTCGTGCTCTCCGCGGTCTCCGGGGTCGCCCGAGGCATCCGTTACCTGTCCAACATCAACATCGTGCTGACCATCGGCATCATCTCGCTGGTGTTCCTCCTCGGCCCCACCCTCTTCCTGCTGAACCTGGTGCCCTCCTCCTTCGTGGAGTACTTCGGCTCCCTGTTCGAGATGATGGGCCGCTCGGCCTCCTGGGGTCAGGAGACCATGGACTTCCAGTCCGCCTGGACGGTGTTCTACTGGGCCTGGTGGATCTCCTGGTCGCCCTTCGTCGGGGTCTTCATCGCCCGCATCTCCCGGGGTCGCACCATCCGCCAGTTCATCCTGGGCGTCATCCTGATCCCCAGCTCCCTGCTGTTCGTGGCCTACGGGATCATGGGCGGAACCTCCATCTGGATGTACCGGGAGGGCCTGGAGGGCTTCAACGACGAGATGCCCGCCGCCGAGGTGCTGTTCACGATCATCGACCACCTGCCGTATGTGGAGTGGCTGCCGGCGGTCATCATGGTGGTGCTGGCGATCTTCTTCATCACCTCCGCCGACTCCGCCTCCGTGGTGATGGGCATCTTCTCCACCCGCGGCGACCTGAACCCGCGGAAGTCCGTGGTGGTCTTCTGGGGACTGGTGATGACCGGCGTCGCCGTCGTCATGCTGCTCACCGGCGGGGACACCGCCCTGCAGGGGCTGCAGTCCCTGGTGACGGTCACGGCGGTGCCCTTCGCCGTGATCATGCTGCTGATCATGATCGCGTGGCTGCGCGACGTGCGCACCGACCCGCGGGCCCTGCGCACCAAGTACGCGGAGAAGGCGCTGCGGGATGCGGTGATCGACGGCGTCGACCGCTACGGCGACGACTTCACCCTGCAGGTGGCACCCACCGAGCCGGGGCTGGGCGCCGGCGCCGGGGTGGATTCGGAGGACGACATGTACACCGAGTGGTACCAGCGCACCGACGAGAACGGCGACCCGATCGGCTACGACTTCACCACCGGGACGTGGGAGGACGGCTGGACGCCGGAGGAGGACGAGGACTGGCACGGGGACATGGAGAACTACTCCCCGGCGACGTCGTTGGCGACCTCCTCGATCCCGGTGGTCTCAGCCGAGGCAGCGAGCGACGGTCAGGCTCCGAACGGCGCCGAGGGCGACGGCGGCACGGCCAGCTCCGAGGCCGTCGAGCCCGAGGAGGACCCGGCGCCGCAGCGCTGAGCTCGGCGACTCAGGCATCCGGTGGGGAGTTCCTCGAGGTGCATCGCGCTGATCTGCGCGGCGACCTCGAGGAATTCCCCACCGGAGGGCCCACCACAGGCAGAGATAGTTCGTTTACCGAATCACCACCTTCTGACTAGACTGGCGCGATCTGCAAGGTCGTCACGCCGGAAGGCCCCTGGACCCCGGGGCCGGCGGAAGGGAATCGCCATGTCAGAGCCCAGCACCGTCACCCCGACCCGCCGCTCCCGCAGATCGCGCAGCGCCGGCGATCGCCCCGGGTTCCTGGTCCGGGCGCTGCGGGTCGTCGAACGCATCGGCAACCTGCTGCCACACCCGTTCTGGCTGTTCATCATCCTCGCGGTGGTCGTGGTAGTGCTCTCCGCCATCCTGGAGGCCCTGGGAGTGGGTGCGGAGAACCCGGCCGACGGCGAGCAGATCGCCGTGCAGAGCCTGCTCACACCGGAGGGCTTCCAGCGCATGGTCACCGATGCGGTGGAGAACTTCGTGACGTTCCCGCCGCTGGGTCTGATCATCACCGTGATGCTGGGCGTCGCAGTGGCTGAGGGATCGGGTCTGATCAGCGCGGCCATCCGGGTGGTGGTCTCCCGGGTCTCGCGCCGTTGGTTGACCTTCACCGTCGCCCTGGCCGGAGTGACCGGATCCGTGGCCTCGGACGCCATCTACGTCATCCTGATCCCGTTGGCGGCCGCGGCGTTCAAGGCCAGCGGCCGCTCCGCGGTGCTGGGCGCCGTCGTCGCCTTCGGCTCGGCCTCCGCGGGCTACAACGCGTCCCTGCTGATCACCGCCAGCGATCCCCTGCTGGCCGGGATCTCGACCTCGGCGGCCCAGCTGATCGACCCGGACCATGTGGTCTCCCCGGTGGCCAACTACTTCTTCTCCGCGGCCTCCGCCGTGGTGCTCGCCCTGGTGGTCACGCTGGTCACCGAGCTGCTGCTGGTCCGGATGACCGAGCGGATGAAGCACGAGGAGGACGCCACCGGCGGAGCGGCCACCGCCGTGCTGGCGGCTGGCAGGGACCTTGACGACGGCGGCCGCGGCGAGGCGATCACCGATGAGGTCTCCCTGCTGACCTACACCCGCCGAGAGGTTGCGGCGCTGCGCGCGTCCCTGCTGGCGCTGGCAGGCTTCCTGGCGGTGTACTTCTCCCTGCTCCTGCTGCCCGGCTCGCCGTTCCAGGCCGAGAGCGGGGACGTGCTCGACTCCCCGCTGCTGACCGACATCGCCGTGCCGATCGCGCTGGCCTTCCTGGCGGTGGGCATCACCTACGGGGTCGCAGCTGGCACCATCACCCGCCCGCGGGACATCCCGGAGCTGATGGGACGCTCCATCAAGGAGCTCTCCGGCGTGGTGGTGCTGTTCTTCGCGGCCGCCCAGTTCATCGCCTACTTCAGCTGGTCGAACATCGGGATGGTGCTGGCCATCGAGGGCGCCCACCTGCTGGAGCGGTTGGACCTGCCCGTGGTGGTGATGTTCGCCGGCGTCGTGCTGCTGGTCGCGCTGTTCAACCTGACCATCACCTCGGGGTCCGCGCAGTACACCCTCATGGCCCCGGTCCTGGTGCCCATGCTCATGCTGGTGGGCACCTCCCCGGAGGTCACTCAGATGCTGTTCCGCATCGGGGACTCCCCCACCAACATCATCTCCCCGATGAGCCCCTACTTCGCCCTGGTGCTGGGGTATCTGCAGCGGTACTACCCGAAGGCCGGCATCGGCACCCTGGTGTCCCTGACGCTGCCGGTCTCCGTGGCGCTGCTGTGCGCCTGGTTCCTGTTCTTCGTGCTGTGGTGGGCCCTCGGGATCCCGCTCGGGCCCGGAGTGCCGGTGCGCTGAGGAGACGACCATGACCAGGAGAGACAGGACCCCGATGGAGAGGACCCCGATGGAGAGCACCCCGACGACGTCTGCCCGCCCCGACGCCGTGGCCGGCATCCCGATGCCGGCGCTGCGGAACCACGCCGCCGCCCACCAGGAGCAGCTCCTGGAGGACCTGCGGCGCATCGTGCACGCGGAGACGCCCAGCCATGACAAGGCGCTGCTCGACGCCGGGCTGGAGGAGATCCGCACCCTGGCGGTGGAACGACTCGGCGAACCCCTGGCCGAGGCCCGCACCGACGGCGGCGTCCACGGCGACGTGCTGGATCTGCGGTGGCCGGGACGCGACGTCGACGGCGGCGAGATCACGGAGCTGGAGAGCTCCGTGCTCTCGGTGTGCCACTACGACACAGTCTGGCCAGCCGGCACGATCACCGGCTGGCCCCTGACCGCCGAGGGCGACCGCCTCACCGGCCCGGGCGTGCTGGACATGAAGTTCGGCATCGTCCAGACCCTCTGGGC
The DNA here is from genome assembly GCF_052656005.1 of Nesterenkonia sp. K-15-9-6. Lineage (NCBI taxonomy): Bacteria > Bacillati > Actinomycetota > Actinomycetes > Micrococcales > Micrococcaceae > Nesterenkonia > Nesterenkonia sp. K-15-9-6. Next base: position 87,382 of record NZ_JBQYEY010000006.1, on the reverse strand, counting down.
GGTGCGTGCGCTGCGCGAGCTCGGAGTGCCGCATGCCCCGCTGCGGCTGCTGCTCACCGGCGATGAGGAGATCGGTTCGACCGCGGGGCGCCCGGCGATCGAGGCCGCCGCGGCGCAGTCCGCGCTGACACTGGTGCCGGAGCCCAGTGCGGCCGGTCAGCCCAAGGACCGCCGCAAGGGCATGGTCTTCGCGGACCTGACCGTGCACGGCGTGCAGGCCCATGCCGGGTTGGAGCCGGAGAAGGGGGCCAGTGCGGTGCACGCGCTGGCCGCCGTCGTGCCCGACATCGTCGCCCTGGCCTCCCCGGATCACGGGACCACCGTCACCGTGGGCACCTTCCACGGGGGCACCAGCCGCAATGTGGTGGCCGGTCAGGCCACCTGCCAGGTGGATGTGCGCGTGACCGAAGCGGCCGAGCAGGACCGGGTGGCCGAGGGTCTGCGCGCCCTGCGGCTGCCGGAGCCCCATGCCGCCGACCCTCGGCTGCTACTGGAGATCGCGGTGGATGCCAATCGGCCCCCGATGAATCCGACCCCGGCCTCCCGGGCCGCCATGGCCCGGGTGGAGCGCCTGGCCGCAGGTCTGGGGCGGAGGATCACCCCGGCCGCGGTGGGCGGAGCCTCCGACGCGAACTTCGTCTCCGCCCTGGGGCTACCGGTCCTCGACGGCCTCGGTGCCGTCGGCGAAGGGCCGCATGCGGTCCATGAGCACATCCTGGTCTCGGAGATCGCGCCGCAGACGGCGCTGCTGGCGGGACTGCTCGCCGACGTCGCCGCCCGCCCCTGACCCCTCCTGACGCACAGATCACCGCTCGACGGGGTGTGCGGGACAGAGTGTGCGGGGCGGGTGTGCGGGGCGGATGCTCGGGCAACACACCCGGTCAGCGGCGGCGCGGGTCCCAGAGCACCAGCGCCTGGGTGCTGGTGCGGGCCCGGCGGCCTCGGGCCACCGTGACCACGTCGCCGTGCGGGCCGACGGCGAAGACCCGTGGCTTGGTGGAGTGCCGTTCAGCCTCGCGGAGTTCGTAGCGCAGCTCCTCCACGGTCTCCTCGAGCTCCTCCACCCGGTTCTGCAGCTCGATGATCCGCCGGATGCCCTCCAGGGAGACGCCCTCCTGGGAGAGCTGCTGGATCTGCCGGAGCTGTTCGATGTCATAGGGCGAGTACCGACGGTGCCGGCCGCCCTGGCGCCGCGGGGTGACCAGGCCGATGCGGTCGTACTGGCGCAGCGTCTGCGGGTGCATGTCCGCCAGCTCGGCGGCCACGGAGATGACGAACAGCGGAGCATGCCGGTGCTCCGCCTCGATCAGCCGCGGGTCCTCCCCGCCGATCTCGGAGCGACGTCTCCTGGCCACTGCTGCTCACCTCTTCCGTTCCCGCCCGGCCGCGCTGGGGCGGGTCGGTCTCGTCTCTCCATCATCCCGCAGCGGCGGGCCCGGTCACAGGGCGGCCCGGACCTCCAGGTCGCCGCGGGGGTCGACGTCGCGAGTCGCCTCCGCGTAGGCCTTCACGGCCTCCACCGCCTCCTCGGAGAGGTCCTGGGGCACCTGCACGTCCACGACGACGAGCATGTCCCCCTGGTGGGACTTCCGGCGGACCCCGTGCCCCTTCAGCCGAAGGGTGCGGCCCGAGGTGGTGCCGGCGGGGACCTTGATCCGCACCTTCTCCCCGTGCACGGTGGGCACTTGGACGGTGGTGCCCAGCACGGCCTCGTCGAAGGAGACGGGAAGGTGGATGCGGATGTCGTCACCGTCGCGCTCGTAGAACCGGTGCGGGGTGATCGCCACCTCCACCAGCAGGTCGCCGGCGCCGCCGGGTCCCTGCTGGCCCTTTCCCTTGACGCGGACCTTCTGGCCCTCCTTCACCCCGGCGGGGATCCGGACGTCGATGACGTTGCCGTCCGGTTCGCGCAGCCCCACCGTGGTGCCGCGGACGGCCCCGGCGAAGGAGATGGTGGTCTTCGCGGTGCGGTCGGCGCCCTTGGCCGGCGCGCCCCCGCCGAAGCCGCCGCCGAACCGGCCGCCCATGCCACCGAAGATGTCGGAGAAGTCGGGGCCGCCTCGACCCCCGCGGCCGAAGCCGCCGGCGTCGCCGAAGAGCCCGCCGAAGATGTCCTCGAATCCGGAGGCGCCGCCGGCGCCGCCCGGGGCTCCGGAGAAGCGGGCGCCCGAGCCCATGGCCCGGATGGCGTCGTACTGCTCCCTCTGCTGCTTGTCGGAGAGCACGGTGTGGGCCTCGGAGACGTCCTTGAACTTCTGCTCAGCGGCCTCGTCCCCCGGGTTCTTGTCCGGGTGGTACGTCCGGGCGAGCTTCCGGTAGGCCTTCTTGATCTCGTCCTCGGACGCGTCCTTGGAGACGCCCAGGATGGCGTAGAAGTCCTTGTTGATCCAATCCTGCGAGGCCACGGCGCCTCCCTCCCTGCTTCTCTTCTGCGACCCCGCCGGGCGGGGCCTGTGCGTGGTGCGCTGTCTGTGTGCCGACGTCGTGGGCTGCGACGCTCCGCGACGACGGCGTCGGCCGATCCGTGCCGACGGCCCGGTGCGGGCCGTCGGCACGGAGAGTCAGGCTCGGCTCACTCGGCCGGGCCGGTGGAGACCATCACCTGGGCCGCGCGCAGCACACGGTCGCCGTGGCGGTAGCCCGCCCGCAGCACCGCGGCCACGTGGTCGGCGGGGATCTCCGGGTGCGGCTGCTGCATGAGCGCCTCGTGGACCGACGGGTCGAAGGGCACGCCTTCTTCGTCGATGCGCTCGAGGCCCTGCTGCTGCAGCAGCGACTCCAGTTTCGCGGCGATGGCCGCGAAGGGCCCGTCGGCCAGGTCACCGGCCTGCCGGGCGGCGTGGATGTCGTCCAGCACCGGCATCAGGCCGGTGATGACGTGACCGACGGTGCGGTCCCGCTCCACGGCCCGGTCCCGCTCCACGCGGCGCCGGTAGTTGACGTACTCCGCCTGGAGACGCTGCAGGTCGGCCTGCAGCTCGGCCTCGCGGTCACCGGCGCTCGACTGGTCCGCGGGGACCTCCTCAAGCTCCGGCTCCTCAGCCACCAGGGGATCCGCACCGGGGTCGGGGGTTCCGGCTGCGTCGGCGACGCTCACCGGATCCCCGGCCTCGGAGTCCTCGGCATCCTCGGCCGGCAGGTCGCGCAGGATCTGCTCGGCCTGGGCCAGCGGGTCCTGCACCGGGTCTGCCGGTGCTGTGCCGGAGCCCGCAGCGGCTTCCTTCTCCTCGGCGCCGGTCTCTCCCTCCACGTGGCGCGGCCGGCCCGTCTCCGGGTCGATCCGGCGCTTGTCGGTGAAGCGGATCGGTTCCTCGGACTCAGGACGGTCCACGCCGTCCCGCTCCGGGTTCTGGTCCTGCTCTGCCATCAGGGACGACCTCTCACTTCTTCTCGTCGGCGTCCTCGTCGACCACCTCGGCGTCGACGATGTCCTCGTCCTCGCCGGAGGCGTCGCCGGCGGGCGCGCCGTCGGTGGCGGCGTCAGCACCGGCCTGCGAGTACAGCGCCTCGCCCAGCTTGGTCTGGGAGGCCTGCAGCTTCTCGAAGGCGGACTTGATCTCGTCGTCGTTGTCCTCGCCCTCGAGCGCCTTCTTCAGGGCGTCGACGTCGGCCTGGACCTCGTCCTTGACCTCGGCGGGGAGCTTGTCCTCGTTGTCCTTGATCAGCTTGTCCACCGAGTACGCGGTGGTCTCGGCGGCGTTGCGCTGCTCGGCGGCCTCGCGACGCTTCTTGTCCTCCTCGGCGTGGGCCTCGGCGTCGGCCACCATGCGGTCGATGTCCTCCTTGTCCAGGGAGGTGCCGCCCGTGATGGTCATGGACTGCTCGGTGCCGGTGCCCTTGTCCTTGGCGGAGACGTGGACGATGCCGTTGGCGTCGATGTCGAAGGTGACCTCGATCTGCGGCACACCGCGCGGAGCCGGGGCGATGCCGGTCAGCTCGAAGGTGCCCAGGGCCTTGTTGTCCCGGGTGAACTCGCGCTCGCCCTGGAAGACCTGGACGGCCACCGAGGGCTGGTTGTCCTCGGCGGTGGAGAACACCTCGGAGCGCTTGGTCGGGATCGCGGTGTTGCGTTCGATGAGCTTGGTCATCACACCGCCCTTGGTCTCGATGCCCAGGGACAGCGGGGTGACGTCGATGAGCAGCACGTCCTTGCGCTCACCGGCGAGCACACCGGCCTGCAGGGCCGCACCCACGGCGACGACCTCGTCCGGGTTGACGCCCTTGTTGGCGTCCTTGCCGGAGAGCTCCTTGACCAGGTCCGCCACGGCGGGCATACGGGTGGAGCCGCCGACCAGGATGACGTGGTCGATCTCGGAGACCTTCACGCCGGCCTCGGTGATGACGTCCTGGAACGGCTTCTTGGTCCGGTCCAGCAGGTCCGAGGTCATGTCCTGGAACTTCGCGCGGGACAGCGTCTCGTTGACGTGCACCGGGCCGTTCTCAGTCATGGCGGCGTACTGCAGGTTGATGTCGGTGGACGTGGCCGAGGACAGTTCCTTCTTCGCCTGCTCGGCGGCGTCCTTCAGACGCGGCACGGCGATCTTGTCCTTGGAGAGGTCCACACCCTCCTTGCTCTTGACCTGCTGGACCAGCCAGTCGATGATCCGCTGGTCCCAGTCGTCGCCGCCGAGGCGGTTGTCACCGGCGGTGGCGCGCACCTGGATGGTGGAGAAGTCGTCCTCATCCTTGCCGACCTCGAGCAGCGAGACGTCGAATGTTCCGCCTCCGAGGTCGAAGACGAGGATGAGCTCGTCCTCCTTGCCCTTGTCCAGACCGTAGGCCAGCGCGGCGGCGGTGGGCTCGTTGACGATGCGGGAGACCTTCAGGCCCGCGATCTCGCCGGCCTCCTTGGTGGCCTGGCGCTCGGCATCGTTGAAGTAGGCGGGCACGGTGATGACGGCCTCGGTGACGTCCTCGCCCAGGTAGGACTCGGCGTCGTGCTTGAGCTTCATCAGCGTGCGGGCGGAGATCTCCTGCGGGGTGTAGGTCTTCTCCCCGATCTCCTTCTTCCAGTCAGTGCCCATGTGGCGCTTGACGGAAGCGATGGTGCGGTCCGGGTTGTTGACGGCCTGACGGCGGGCGATCTCGCCGACGAGGACCTCGTCGTCCTTGGAGAAGGCGACGACGGACGGGGTGGTGCGGGCGCCCTCGGCGTTGGCGATGACGGTGGGCTCGCCACCTTCGAGGACGGCGACGACGGAGTTGGTGGTTCCGAGGTCGATGCCGACTGCACGGGACATGAGGGGACTCCCTTCGATGGACGGTGTCGCTCCGGGGTGGAGCGCAGGTCTGCTTGAGTGAACCAGGCTCAAGTCTCCACCTCGGGAATCGTGGTGTCAAACTGACTTGAGTCGACTCGACTCAACTTTTCATGTCCTGTCCAACAGAGGTGCTGCGGCATCCATTCCCGACGACGGCGAGCCCCTCTCGACGCGGCTCCACACCCTCGGCCCCGATCCACGCCCCCGTCACACGTCGAGTGGCGGATCCACTGCTGCTGGATCGCCGATCGCGCCCGACAGCCGCAGTGAATCCGCCACTCGAGGCGGTGATGGGATCCGATCAGTCCATCGCGATGCCGATGAGCTTGGTCTCCAGGAACTCGTCGATGCCGGTGGGCCCGCCCTCGCGGCCCAGCCCGGACTCCTTGACCCCGCCGAAGGGTGCCGCCGGGTTGGACACCACGCCCTGGTTGAGCCCGACCATGCCGGACTCCACCGACTCCGCCACGCGCAGCCCGCGCCGCAGGGACTCGGTGTAGACGTAGTTGACCAGGCCGTACTCAGTGGAGTTGACCGCGGCGACGACCTCCTCCTCGCTGTCGAAGGGAGTCAGCGCCGCCACGGGCCCGAAGATCTCCTCGTCCCGCATCCGCGCGGACTCCGGGACGTCGGTGAGCACAGTGGGCCGGTAGAAGAACCCGCCGCCGTCGAGCGCCTCGGCCCCGGTGAGCACACGTGCGCCGCCGGAGATCGCGTCCTGGACCAGCTCGTCGACCTTGTCCCGCTGGTTCGCATCGATCATCGGACCGACCTTCACGCCGTCGTCGACACCGCGGCCGACCGTCAGCTCGGACATCCGCTCGGTGAGCAGGCGGCCGAACTCCTCGATCACGCTGCGGTGGACGAAGATCCGGTTGGCCGCCGTGCAGGCTTCGCCCGAGTTGCGCATCTTGGCCAGCATGGCGCCGTCGACGGCCTTATCCAGGTCCCCGTCCTCGAAGACCACGAACGCAGCGTTTCCGCCGAGCTCCATGGAGGTCCGCAGGACCCGGCCCGCGCACTGCTCCAACAGCGTCCGCCCCACCGAGGTGGAGCCCGTGAAGGAGAGCTTCCGGGCGATGCCGGAGCGGATCAGCGGCTCCATGACCTTCCCGGAGGTGGAGGTCGCCAGGATGTTCACCGAGCCAGCCGGAGCGCCGGCCTCGGAGAGGATCTCACCCAGCGCCAGCATGGACAGCGGCGTCTGGGCGGCGGGCTTGGTCACTGAGGTGCAGCCAGCCGCGATCGCGGGCCCGATCTTCCGTGCACCCATCGCCAGAGGGAAGTTCCACGGGGTGATGAGGATCGAGGGCCCCACCGGCTGGCGGGTCACCAGGAAGCGCGAGCCGCCGGCGGGGGCGGTCTGGTAGCCGCCATCGATGCGGGTGGCCTCCTCGGCGAAGTGTCGGAAGAACTCGGCGGCGTAGGCGACCTCCCCCTTGGCCTCGGCCAGCGGCTTGCCCATCTCCAGGGTCATCAGCAGGGCCAGGTCGTCGATGCGCTCATGCATCAGCTCGAAGGCGCGCATGAGGATGTCGGCCCTCTTGCGCGGGGGCAGCGCGGCCAGCTCGGCCTGCGCCCGCTCGGCGGCCTTCAGCGCGTCCCAGCCATCCTCCTCACTGGCGTCCGCGACGGCGCACAGCACCTCCCCGGTGGAGGGGTCGACGACGTCGAGCGTGCGCCCTCCCCGGGCGTCGACCCACTGGCCGTCGATGAACAGCTGCTTCGGCGCCTGGGCGACCACGTCGGCCTCCCGGTGCGATGTCACGGTCTCAGCGGTGGTGCCTGTCATCTGGACTCCTTCTCACGCTAGATCTGCAGCCAGGCCTCTCGCCTGGCCTCACACGTGGTCTCTCGACGTGGTGCTCACGATACGCCCGCCCCGCGGGGCCGGTCACGGGTGCGACGACGCCGACCATGGCCATCCCGGCCACGGGCTGACATCCGCACCCCCACCGAGTAGCCTAGGCCACGGACGGATTGTCAACAATCAGAATGAGGTGCACCGGTGACGGCTCTCTCCCCCCTCCTGAAGCAGGCGACCCCCGTGGTGGCGACCCACGGCGAAGGCGTGAACCTCTACGACGCCGAGGGCAGGCGCCATCTGGACTTCACCGCCGGCATCGGGGTGACCAGCACGGGCCACTGCCACCCGAAGGTGGTGGAGGCCGCGCAGGCCCAGGTCGGGAAGCTCATCCACGGCCAGTACACAACGATCATGCACGAGCCGCTGCAGCGTCTCACCGAACGCCTCGGCGAGGTGCTGCCGGCGGGGCTGGACTCCCTGTTCTTCGCCAACTCCGGCTCCGAGGCCGCGGAGGCAGCACTGCGCCTGGCCCGCCAGGCCACGGGACGGCCGAACATGGTGGTGTTCCAGGGCGGCTTCCACGGGCGAACCGTCGCCGCGGCCTCACTGACCACCTCCGGCACCAAGTTCAAGGCCGGCTTCTCGCCGCTGATGCCCGGCGTGGTGGTCTCCCCCTTCCCCAACCCGACGCACTACCGCGCCTACGGCTTCGACGAGGAGCAGGCCACGGACTTCGCGCTGCGGGAGCTGGACCTGGTGCTGCAGACCCAGTCGGCACCCGCGGACACCGCGGCGTTCCTGGTGGAGCCGGTGCTCGGCGAGGGCGGCTACGTCCCGGGGAACCGCCGGTTCTTCGAGGGCCTGCGCCAGCGGGCCGACGAACACGGCATCCTGCTGATCCTCGACGAGGTGCAGACCGGCTTCGGCCGCACCGGCGAATTCTGGGGCCAGGACCACTTCGGCGTCTCCCCAGACATCATGATGTTCGCCAAGGGCATCGCCTCCGGCTTCCCGATCTCCGGCATCGCCGCCTCCGAAGAGCTCATGGCCAAGGCCCGCCCGGGCTCCCAGGGCGGAACCTACGGGGCGAACGCGGTCGCCTGCGCCGCAGCCGCCGCCACCCTGGAGGTCATCCAGAAGGAGGGGCTGGTGGACAACGCCGCCGCCCGCGGCGCCCAGCTGCGCGCCGGACTGGAGCGGATCGGTGAGCAGCACTCCCAGGTGGCCGGGGTGACGGGACTCGGCCTGATGCTGGCCGTGGAGTTCGTCGACGCCGACGGCGAGCCGGACGGGGCGACGTCGGCCGCGGTCCAGCAGGAGGCCGCCCGGCGCGGCCTGCTGCTGCTGAACAACGGCATGTACGGGCAGAACGTGCGCCTCATCCCCGCGCTGGTGGTCACCGAGGCCGAGGTGGACGAGGCCCTGGGCCTCTGGGAGGAGACCCTGGCCGCCGTGCTCGGCTGAGCACATCCCCCCTGCCTCTCCCCCACGCAGCAGCTGTGGCCGGCCTCGGGTGACGAGGCCGGCCACAGCTGTCTCGCACGTCACGCCGTCGCGCCGTCCACCCCCTCCTGATCGCCTCTGACCTGCGATCGTGCCGACATCACCCCTGGCGAGCGAGCATCCAGGAAACGTCCGGATTAGCGCTTTAGCTCAGCATGCGATTCCATGGGAAAAATGACCACCATTCATCAGAACCCGTCGCCGGTCCCTGCGGCGGATGAGGGGAAGTCGTTCTTCGGGCATCCGCGGATGCTGTTCAACCTGTTCTCGGTCGAGCTGTGGGAGCGCTTCTCCTTCTACGGGATGCAGGGCATCCTCGCCTATTACATGTACTTCTCGGTCGCCGACGGCGGCCTGGGGATCGACCAGGGCCTGGCCCTGAGTCTCGTGGGCGCCTACGGCGGCTCCGTCTACCTCTCCACCATCCTCACCGCGTGGATCGCGGATCGACTGATCGGTGCCGAGCGCACACTGTTCCATTCGGCGGTGCTGGTGATGATCGGCCACATCGCCCTGGCCGTGCTGCCCGGCGCGGCCGGGCTCGCCGTCGGACTCGTCTGCGTCGCCGTGGGCTCGGGCGGGGTGAAGGCCGCCGCCGGCTCCCTGGTGGGCACCCTCTACACCCGCGAGGACCCGCGCCGCGACGCCGGGTTCTCCATCTTCTACATGGGGGTGAACATCGGCGGGCTCATCGGCCCGCTGCTCTCCGGGCTGCTGCAGGACCGCATCGGCTTCCACTGGGGCTTCGGCGCCGCCGCGGTCGGTATGGTCATCGGTCTGGTGGTCTACACGCGGGGCCGCCGCCGGCTCCCGGACTCCGCCCATGCGGTGGTCAATCCGCTGCCCGCCGCGCTGCGCCGCCGGTACGGCTTCGGCGCGCTGGCCGCCGTCGTGCTGATCTCCGGGCTCTTTGCCACCGGCGTGCTCACCGCGGCCAACCTGGCCACGGTGATCGCCGGGGTGGTGATCGTGGCCGCGGTGGTCTACTTCGTGGTGCTGCTGACCTCTCCGAAGGTCGACCGCGACGAGCGCAGCCGCGTGGTCGCCTTCATCCCGCTGTTCATCGCCTCCACCGCATTCTTCGCCCTGTTCCAGCAGCAGTTCACCTTCATCGCCGTGTACTCGGAGCAGCGCCTGGACCGCAGCATCTTCGGCTGGGAGATGCCCGCCAGCTGGGTGCAGTCCATCAACCCGCTGTTCATCATCCTCTTCGCCGCAGTCTTCGCGGCCCTGTGGACGACGATGGGAGACCGGCAGCCCTCCACTCCGCTGAAGTTCGGCGGCGCGCTGGTGGTGATCGGCATCGCCTATCTGCTGTTCATCCCTCTGGAGTCCCTGGAGCGGACCCCGCTGCTGGCGCTGGGCGGCATCCTGCTGCTGGTCACCTGGGCGGAGCTGCTGATCAGTCCCATCGGCCTGTCCGTGGCCACCAAGCTGGCCCCGGTGGCGTTCACCACCCAGATGCTGGCGCTGTTCTACCTGTCCATCGCCCTGGGCACCACGCTGGCGGGCATCCTGGCCGGCTTCTACACCGCAGGCCAGGAGGTCGCCTACTTCATCACCCTGGGCGGGGTGTGCGTCGTGCTGGGCGTCGCCTTGGCCGTGGCCTCACCGAAGCTGGTGAAGCTCATGCGCGGGGTGCGCTGAGGCGCCCCTCGCGCAACCTCAGTGCCCGTGCTCCTCAGCGGAGCCGAGGTCCGGCTGATCCAGTCGCGGCGCGACGTCGACGTCGTCCTCATCTCCGGGGTCCACCACCACGAACTGGCCCATCATGCCCTGGTCCTCATGCCAGAGGAGATGGCAGTGGTACATGTACGGGACCTCGGTGCTGGTGTGCTCACCGAAACGCATGATCAGCCGCAGCGGCTCGTGCGGCGGCAGGTAGACCGTGTCCTTCCAGCCGGCCAGCTCGGGCGGCGGGGCCTGCCCGCCCACGGTGAGCACCTGGAACTGGACGTCGTGGACGTGGAAGTTGTGCGGCTGGCCGTGGCTGTTCCACACCTCCCAGATCTCGGTGCTCCCGGCCGTGACGACCTCGTCGATCCGGTCCATGTCCATCAGCCGCCCGTTGATCCGATTGGTGCGCAGCTCGAAGCCGCGCACGGTGCCCGCCTCGCGCTCCTCCAACGACTCCAGCGGGACCAGACGCTCCGGCATCGGCGGTGCCGGGCGCAGCGTCGCCGCGGCACGCAGCAGCAGCAGATCCAGCTCATCCCGGGACCCCGTGGTGTCGGCCATGCCCCGGGTGATGCCCAGCTCCTGCGGGAAGGAGCGCAGCACCGCCTCCTCCCCGGGCTCCATGTCCACCAGGATCTCGGCACGCTCCCCAGGAGTCAGAGTGACTCTGTCCAGCTCCACCGGAGCCGGAAGCAGGCCGCCGTCGGAGGCGATCATCGTCATGGGCCTTCCGTCGGCGAACCCGACGGCGTAGCTGCGCGCCCCCGAGCCGTTGAGGACCCGCAGCCGGGTGCGCGCAGCCGTGACGTCCAGGACGGGCTCCGCCGTCCCGTTGACCAGCACGGTGTCTCCGAGCATGCCGTTGTTCCGGCGCCCGCTCTCCACCAGTCGGCCCCGGGAGTCGAAGCTGCGGTCCTGGAGGATCAGCGGCACGTCATCGACCCCGTACTCCCGCGGCAGGTCCAGCGCCTGCTCCTCGTCGTCGTCGAGGATGAACATCCCCGCGATCCCCCGGTGCACGTGAGCCTCCGTCTGCCCATGCGGATGCGGGTGGTACCAGAGGGTGGCCGCCGGCTGGTCGATGCGCCAGGACGGCTCCCAGGTCTGACCGGGCTCCACCATCTGGTGTGGGCCGCCGTCGGCCTCCGCCGGCAGGCGCATACCGTGCCAGTGCAGACTGGTGGCCTCCGGCAGCGCGTTGGCGAACCGGATCTCCACGGTGTCGCCGCGGCTCGCCCGCAGGGTCGGACCCAGGTGGTCGCCGTCGATCCCCCATGTCTCGGTGGGCCCGGCATCCACGATCTGCGAGCTTCCGGTCTGCGCAGTGAGCTCGAAGATCCGGTGAGCGCCGTCGTCGCTCTGCTCATCGATCACAGGCTCCGCCAACGGTGGGATGTGCAGCGGGTTCCGGAAGTCCACCTGGCCGGCGGTGCTGCGCGGGGTGCGGATCTCCGCGAACCCGCAGCCGAAGAGGCTCGCGACGACGGCCAGCGCCACGGTGCCCCCGCCGGCGGCTCCCCACCGCAGCAGGTGGCGACGGTCCATCTCAACCATGGGGACCTCCCGTCGGGACCGGGCGGGCCAGGGGGTGGCTCACCGGGTCGACGTCGTGCCGGGCGGGAAGGGTGGTCCGGGTGCGCCGGGAGCGGGGACGCGGCCTTCGCAGCGCCACCAGGCACAGCCCAGCGGCCAGCAACGTGATGACCACGCCCAACGGCACGTGGATGCTCAGCAGGTGCAGGTGTCCGAGCGCGACCTGTGCGATCTCCAGGATCACCAGCCCCAGGGCCATCACGGGCGCCCAGGCGCTGCCTCCGCCCGGCATCCAGGCCAGGACGCCCAGCACCACCAGCACCATGGAGACCAGGATCAGGGTGCCGCCGACGGCGGCGTGGGCCAGCAGCGGCACGGCGTGGCCGTCCAGGGATCCGCCGGCCAGGAACGGCTGGGCCAGCACCATCAGCGCGTGCAGGATCACGACGGCGGAGAACAGCCACCGCAGGGTCAGGGCGAGGCCGCCGCGCGGCCCGCCCGAGTCATGTCTTTCCATACCTCCGACGCTAGGCGCCGGCGCAGGCGGGAGGACATCGCCTCCGGGCGACAGGGAACCCGGAGACGACCCTGAGGAGACCCGGACACGATGCCCGGACTCCTCGGCAGGGGGTCACCACACGCGGGACGTCAGCTCCGGGTACTTCGGGGACATGTCATCGCCGGAGGAGCGGCCGGTCACCCGACGCTTCACCCACGGGAGCAGGTGCTCCCGGCCCCAGCTGACGTGGTCCACCGTCCGCTCCACCAGCGTCTGGGGCGGCAGCTCGTCGATCTCGGGGTCCTCGATCTCATCGGTCTCGCCGAGGACCTCCAGGACCTGCTTGGCCATCTCGGTGTGCCCGGCGATGCCCAGGTGCATGCGGTCCACGTCCCAGTAGCGCCAGTCCTGGAACTGCTTCATGTGCCAGAAGTCCACCAGGTCTGTGTCGAAGTCGTCGGCGATCTTGCGGACGTGCTCGTTGTAGATGGCCGTGCGCCCGCGCGTCATGTTGAACAGGGGCGCCTTGGCGGAGTCGAATCCGGTGAACAGCACCACCCGGGCCCCGGTGTCGACCAGCTTCTGCGCCGCGAGGCGGTACCTGGCCATGAGCCCGTCGATGTTGACCGCGGGCCGCAGGATGTCGTTCCCCCCGGCGTAGAGGGTCACCAGGGTCGGCTCCATGACCAGGGCTGCCTCGAGCTGCTCCTCGATGACCTGCGTGAGCTTCTTGCCACGGATCGCCAGGTTGGCGTACCCCCAGGAGGAGTCGTTGGCGATCAGCTGGGCGGCGACCCGGTCAGCCCATCCCCGGCAGTCATTGGGGCTGGAGGGGTCGATGTCCCCGACACCCTCGGTGAACGAATCGCCCAGGGCCACGAACCGCTTCTCGAACGGGCCGTCGAGTTCATCTGACGCTGACATGCACGAGCTCCTCGGAAGACGATGGGACACCACCCATCACACTATCGCGCGCCGCGCTCTGCAGCATCCATCGGGGGATTCCTCGTGGTCCCAGGGCTGGTCCGGGCCTGGGACCACGAGGAATCCCCCGATCGATGAGCCGCAGCCGAGCTCAGTCCAGCAGCTCTCGGATCTGCTCCTCGGTCAGCGGCCGGACCTGCCGGTCCTTGACCAGGAAGGCCAGCTGGGCGGAGACCTCCAGCTCCTCGGCCGCGTTCGACGCCGACTCCAGCGTCTCCCCCGCCACGATGGACCCGTGGTTGGCCAGGATCACGGCGGGCCCCTGGGACGCCGCGGCGCGCAGCTCCGCGTCCACCTCGGCCGATCCGGGACGGTAGTACGGCACCATGGGCACCTCGCGCCCGACCCGCATCACGAAGTACGGCGTCAGTGCCGGGATCGCCGGGCCGTCCTCGGCCAGGCAGCTGACCGCCGTCACATAGGTGGAGTGCAGATGCACCACGGCCTGCGCCTCGGGGCGCGTCTCATAGATCGCCCGGTGCATGACCACCTCCTTGGAGGGCCGCGGCCCTCCCACATGCCGCCACTGGTGGTCCAGCTCCGCCAGCTCATCCACGCTCAGCCGCCCCAGGGATGAGTTGGTGGGCGTCATGAGGAACCCATCGGCCGTGCGCACGCTCAGATTCCCCGCGCTGCCCACGGAGAACCCCCTGTCGAACAGGCTGGCTCCGATCTCCACCAGCTGTCGACGCAGCTCAGAGTCACTCACGCACTGGTCCTTCCTTCTCGATGCGGTTCAGTCATCATGCGAAGACGCTCACCGTCAGCAGGGTGACCAGGCTGACGCCCCAGGCGATCGTCGTCGGGACCGACCAGGTGAGCATCTGGTGCTTGGCATTCGTGACGCCGAGCATACGGTTGACCACCCAGAACATGCTGTCATTGAAGTAGCTGAAGAACATGGACCCCAGGCAGGCGGCCTGAGCGGCCAGCACCATATTCACATCCATGGGGGCCATGATCGGCGCCGAGATGGAGGCGGCGGTGATGATCGCGACCGTCCCGGATCCCTGGATGGCGCGCACCAGCGTGGCGATGACGAAGGGGATCAGCACCGCCGGCAGCGCCAGCCCGGCCGCCCACTGGCCGATCGCGTCGCCCGTGCCGGACTCGCGCAGCACCGCCCCGAGGGCACCACCGGCACCGGTGACCAGCAGGATGATGCCGGCCGACTCCACGCCCTTCTCCAGGTCCGCGATGGTGCCCTGTCGGTCCTGGCCGCGGGTCAGACCATAGATGGCGATGAGCACACCGATCAGCAGCGCGATCACCGGGTTGCCGAAGAAGGCCGCCGTCTGCACGAACCAGTCCGGCAGCGAGATGACCTCGGCCTCGGTGAGGTTGGTGGAGAACGTGTTGAGGAAGATCAGGATGATCGGCGCGAAGATCGGCATCACCGAGATGGCCAGCGAGGGCAGCTCCTTCTCCCGCTCGGCGGCACGCTCCTCGAACTCCGCGAACGCCTCCTTCGGGGAGAGCCTGTCCCCCGTGTCGGCCTCGATCATCGCCTCGATGCGCGGACCCATGACCTTCGCGTAGATCACCACGCACAGCAGCGAGGGGATGGTCAGGATCGCACCCCAGAGGATCATCTCCCCGACGCCGACGCCGAAGATCCCGGCCGCGCCCAGGGGCCCCGGCGTGGGCGGCACCGCGTGGTGGGTGACGGTCAGGCCGCCGGCGAGCGCGATGCCCAGGGTCAGCAGAGACCGCCCGGACGTGCGGCTCAACGACTTCACCAGCGGGGTGAGGATCACGAAGGCGCTGTCCACGAAGATCGGGATCGAGATGATGAACCCGGCCCCGGCGAGCGCCCATTCCTCTCGCTTGCGCCCCAGCCAGCGGATCAGCGTCACGGCGAGCTTCTCGGCCGCGCCGGAGGCCTCCAGCACCCGGCCCATCATCACGCCCAGTCCGATCACCAGACCGATGGTCGACAGGGTCGCACCGAATCCGGTGGTGATCGCCTCCACGACGGCGGCCGGGGCCATCCCCGCGGCCAGCCCGGCGATCGAGGCCGCGATGACCAGGGCCAGCACCGCGTGCACCTTGGTCCGCAGCACCAGGAAGATCAGCAGCGCGACGGCGGCGGCGAGGCCGACGACGGCGGTGATCTCCGTGAGACCTGCAGCTTCTTCTGTCATGGTGTCCTCCTTGACACACGACCGTCCCGGGACCGGGACGGAGTCCTGTTCTCAGCCGATGGACTCGGCTGCCTCGATCTAGTCGACGAACTCGGCGTGATACTGCCGCACGGCGTCCTCGAAGCTGGCGTCGGGGCGGAAGCCCAGCGCCAGGACCCGGTCCACGTCGAAGGCTCCGGGCCAGGAGCGCACGATGCGGCTGATCCGCTCGTCGTGCTCATGGGAGACCCGGGCCAGGGCCTCAGCACCGCCGACCGCTTCGAGGGCGTCCAGCATCTCGGCGACCGTGACGGTCACCCCGGGCAGGTTCAGCACCCGCCAGGCAGGCAGGTGCTCGGGGTTCAGCCGGGCGGCGTGCACCAGGTTCGCCACCACCGTGTCCGGGGAGGACAGCCACAGCCGGGTGTCCCGCGGCACCGGGCACACCGCCTCCTCACCCTGGAGCGGCTCGCGGATGATGCCGCTGGCGAAGGAGGACACGGCGGTGTTCGGCCGACCGGGTCGCACCGAGATGGTGGGCAGACGGCAGATGCGGGCATCCACGAAGCCGCGGCGGGAGTACTCGTTGACCAGCAGCTCCCCGATCCCCTTGGTGGCCCCGTAGGTGGACTCGGGCTGCACCCCCTGAGTCTCGGGGACGACGTCGGGCATCTCCCCGCCGAAGACGGCGATGGAGCTGGTGAACACGAACCGCGGGGCGGTGCCGACAGCGCGGGCGGCCTCCAGCAGGTTCCGGGTGGCGTCGACGTTGACCTCCAGGGCGAGGTCGACGTCGTCCTCCGAGCCGCCGGAGAGCACCGCGGCCAGGTGGTAGATCACCGAGGTCTCGGCGTCGACCAGCTGGGCCAAGGTCTCGGGATCCCCGACGTCGCCCACCACGGAGCGCACGCGCGGATCGTCGACGGGGCATTCGGCGAGGTCCAGGGAGACGACCTCGTCCACCTCGACGGCGAGGTGGCCGGCGTCGTGAGCTTCCAGCAGGGCGGTGATGACACGGCTTCCGAGGAAGCCGGCCCCTCCGGTGACGAGGGCTTTCATGGGTGGTCCTTTCAAAGGCGGGTCGATCAGTGGGGGCGGGTCGATCAGTGGGGGCGGGTCGGTCAGTGGGGCGGGTCGGTCAGCAGCAGGTCCACGCCGAGATCGCGGGCACGCTCCCGGGCGGCCTCGGGAAGCTCAGGGTCGGAGACGAGGCCGTCGAAGGCGCCGAGGGGCACGGCCTTGAAGGCGGCGACCCGGCCGTACTTGCTGCTGTCGGTGACCAGGTAGCTGTGGGCGGCGTTCTCCACCAGCGCGCGCTTGACCACGGTCTTCGCATCCGAGGGGACCGAGAGTCCCCGCAGGTCGAAGGAGGAGGCGGAGACGAAGGCGATGTCGATGTTGTAGCCGTCGATCTCCGCGGCCGTCACAGGGCCCTGCGTGGAGAGGTTGGCGCTGTCGAGCTGGCCGCCCAGCACATGGACCCGGGCCTGCGGGTGCTCCCCCGCGGCGGCGGCCACGGCCAGGTCGTTGGTGATGATGTCGCCCGGACCGGCGGCGCCGTCGGCGGCCATCCGGACCAGTCGGCGCGCCAGGGCGAGCATGGTGGTCCCGGCATCGAGGTAGACGACGTCGCCCGCGCCGACCAAGACGGCGGCTCGCGCCGCGATGGCCTCCTTCTCCGCGGGCCGGAGTCCGAGCTTGGTCTGGTGGGTCGCGTCCAGGGCGATGCGCGAGGGCAGGGCGACCCCGCCGTCCACGGAGACGAGCCGCCCGGCCTCCTCCAGGCGCCGGATGTCCCGGCGCACCGTCATATGGGAGACCCCGAGCGTCTGGGTCAGCGCGGCGATGCTGGCCGAGCCCTCCTCCTCGACCAGGTGCAGGAGGCGACGGCGGCGTTCGTCGGGAATCATCGGGCCTCCCCCTGGAACCGGTGGAGCCAGCCGAGCCCGGCTGTGGTCTCTCCGGCGGGCCGGTACTCCGCTCCGATCCACCCGGTGTAGCCGACCTCGTCCAGCACGCCCAGCAGGTGCTGCAGGTCCAGCTCCCCTCCGTCGGGCTCGTGGCGGTCCGGCACCGAGGCGATCTGCACGTGCGCGGTGATGTCCGCCGTGGCCCGGATGAGCTCGGACAGGTCACCCTGGATGATCTGCGCGTGGTAGAGATCCAGCTGGAGGGCCACCGCGGGGTGGTCGATCTCGGCGATCATCTCCCGGGCCAGCTCCACCAAATCCAGGTGATAGCCGGGCATGTCACGGGTGTTGATGGGCTCGACGAGCACGGTGACCCCGTGGGCGGCGGCCTGCTCCGCGGCGTACCGCAGACGGGCCACGTACCGCTCACGGATCTGCTGTGCAGACCCCGCATCCGTTCCGGGAACCCCGGCCATGACGTGCAGCCGGCCGCAGCCGAGGGCCTGTGCGTACTGCAGGGCGGTCTCCACGCCGGCGCGGAACTCCTCCTCCCGCCCGGGCAGGGTCGCCAGGCCGCGCTCTCCGACGGACCAGTCGCCCGGAGGCATGTTGAACAGCACCTGCTCCACGCCCGCGGCGCGGCGGGCCGCGGCGACGACGGCGGCGTCGTGGTCGTAGGGGAACAAGTACTCCACGCCGGTGAAGCCGGCGTCGGCGGCCGCCTGGAAACGGTCCAGGAAGGGCAGCTCGGTGAACAGCATGCTCAGATTGGCGGCGAAGCGGGTCATGTCAACTCCCGGAGGCAGTGTCAGGGGTGGGGTCAGCGGCGGTCGCGGGAACCATCCGCTGAGCTGCGGCGAAGAAGTCCTCGTCCCCGAAGTTTCCGGATTTCAGCGCGAGGTCGAGACGGTCCGGGCCGTCCGCGAGCGTCCGCGTCCACGGCACGCCCGGGGCGATCTGCGGGCCGACCTCGAAGCCGTCCACGCCCAGCGCCTGGGTGACGGCCCCCGAGGTCTCCCCACCGGCGGCGATGAACCGGGTGGTGCCAGCCTCGCGCGCGGCGGCGGCCACACGGCCGAAGAACTCTTCGACGGCGGCGGAGACCCGGGCGGCTCCGTGGCGGTCCTGCCAGGCGCGCACCTCCTCCGGAGGGGCGGTGGCGTAGACCAGCGGGGCAGTCTCGGCGTCGTGCTGGGTCTGCCGCACCCAGGCGGCGGTCTCCGCGGCGTACTCCGCGCCGCGGGCGATGACCTGGTCGACATCGACCGCTCGACTCGGCGCCTGCGCGCAGTAGGCCTCGACCTGCCGGTTGGTCATCTCCGAGCAGGACCCGGAGAGCACCACGGCGGCGCCGCCGGTGAAGCCCCAGGCCTCCGTGCCACCGGAGCCGCCACCAGACACTCCGGACGCCGCGCCAGTGAGGCTGCGGGCCAGGCCCGAGCCGATCCCGGACCCGCCGGTCACGAATCGGAGATCCCGGACGGCCGCCCCGATGATGTCCAGCTGATCCATGTCGATCGTGTCGATCACCGCATACCGGGCCCCGTCGACCCGGGCCTCCTGCAGCGCCTCACGGACCGCCGCGGCTCCGCGGGCGACGACGGCATGCGGCACCTTCACCGCACGCCCGGCGCTCTGCGCCTCCATCAGCCGCAGGAGATCAGAGTCCCGCATCGGCGTCACCGGATGGTCGCGCATGCCGGACTCGTGCAGCGGCTGGTGGTGGACGAAGAGATTCCCCTGGTAGACGGTGCGTCCGTTGACGGGCAGGGCCGGCACCAGCACGGTGAGGTCCTCCCCCAGGTGATCGAGCAGCGCGTCCGTGGCCGGACCGATATTGCCCTCCGCGGTGGAGTCGAAGGTGGAACAGTACTTGAACTGGATCCGCTCGGCTCCCAGAGCCTCCAGCAGACGGCACGCGTCCAGGCTCTGCGCGACGGCCTCGGACGCCGGGATGGACCGCGACTTCAGACTGATGACCACCGCATCGACGTCGGCCGGCAGCCCGAGGGCGGCGGCGAGATCCGCCGCCGAGCCGTGCGCGTCCTGCGGGGTCTGGGCCCGGATCGACCCGTCGGGCTGGACAGGACTGTTGAGCTGCAGAGGTTCGTTGAGCTGCAGAGGCCCATTCAGCTGAACGGTGCGCAGCCCGGCGGCCACAAGGAAGCCGGCGATGTCGGTCGCGCCGGTGAAGTCATCGGCGATGACGCCGAGTCGAAGCGGCATCCTGCGCCCCTCTCTGGTGAACTCTGCTCTCTGGTGAACTCCGCGGCGCCGCCTCGGCGGACACCGGATGTTGCGATCTGTGAACCTCGCACGCTGGGTTCACATACGCTAACATCATGGGTGCCGTCCTGTGAAGCGGATCACGCCCACCATCTGTCAGGAGCGACCCATGAGCGCCACGCCCACCACCTCTCCCCAGCCCGCCCTGCGCGTCACCTTCGTCGGTGTCGGCGCGATCGGCCTGCCCATGGCCGAACAGATCGCTCGCGCCGGCCATCAGGTGACCGGGGTGGACCCCTCCCCTGCGCGCCGCCCACTGGCCGCTGAGCTCGGCCTGGCCACGGAGGAGGCTCCGGACTCCGCGCAGGACGCCGACGCCGTCGTCGTCATGGTGGCCACCCCGGAGCAGCTGGACGCGGCCGTTCTGGGCGACGACGAGGCGTCACCCGGCCTTCTGGCGCGCATGCGCCCGGGAGCCAGCCTGATCGTGATGAGCACGGTGGGCCCCGAGGCGGTGCGGGCCCTCGCGGACCCGGCTGCCGCGAGGCAGGTCCGGCTGCTGGACGTCCCGGTGACCGGCGGTGTGGCCGGGGCGCAGAAGGGCGCGCTCCGCCTCTTCGCCTCCGGCGCACCCGGCGACGTCGCCGCAAACCGTGATCTGCTGGGCACGATGGGCACCGTGGTCGACTGCGGCGAGCAGGTCGGACGCGGGCAGGCGTTCAAGGGCGTGAACCAGCTGCTGTGCTCGGTGCACATCGTCGCCGCCGCCGAGGCCCTGGCCCTCGCGGAGACGCTCGGCCTGGAGGCGGAGACCGTCCTCGACGCGGTCTCCGCCGGGGCCGCGGCATCGTGGATGCTGGCTGACCGCGGCCCGCGCATGCTCGAAGGCCTCGCCGGCGTCGAGCCGGAGGTGCGCAGCGCGGTGGGGATCTTCGTCAAGGACTCCGGGCTGGTGGCGGAGATCGCCGCCGCCCACGACCTCGACACCCCGCTGCTGCGTGCCGCCCAGGCGAAGTACGCCGAGGCCGCCGCAGCCGGGCTCATCGGCCAGGACGACTCCCAGGTGATCCGCACCTACCGCTGAGGCGCGCTCCTCAGCCGGTCAGCCGTGCAGCGGATTCGCTCCGGGCGGGATCTCCTCGGCGGCCAGCGGGCTGGGCGCCGTCGCGCCCTCGGGGAAGGGAGACCCTCCCAGCCGCTCCCGCCCGTGGGCGGAGAGCCAGCTCCCCAGCTCCGGTCCCTCCGGGACGATCTGCGTGGGGTTCACGTCCTCGTGGACCACGTAGTAGTGGCGCTTGATCTGGTCGAAGTCGACCGTGTCGCCGAAGCCGGGGGTCTGGAAGAGGTCCCGCGCGTAGGCCCACAGATTCGGCATCTCGGTGAGCTTGGTGCGGTTGCATTTGAAGTGCCCGTGGTAGACGGGGTCGAAGCGCACCAGCGTGGTGAACAGCCGGACATCGGCCTCGGTGATGTGCTCGCCCATGAGGTACCGGCGGTCGGCCAGCCGATCCTCCAACCAGTCCAGGGCGGTGAACAGGCGGTCGTAGGCCTCCGAGTAGGCACGTTGGGAGCCGGCGAATCCGCACCGGTAGACCCCATTGTTGACCTCGGTGAAGATCCGTTTGATCACCGGCAGCATGTCCTGGATCAGGTCGGTGGGGATCAGATCGGGCGCACCCTCGCGGTGGTGTGCTCGCCACTGGGTGGAGAGGTCGAACGTCAGCTGCGGGTAGTTGTTGGTGACCACGCCGCCGGACGGGATGTCCACCAGGGCGGGCACAGTGATGCCCCGCGGGTAGTCGGGGAACCGAGCGAAGTAGTTCTCCTGCAGGCGTTCGGTACCCAGGACGGGGTCGCGGCCGTCCTCGGTGAGGTCGAAGGTCCAGGAGCGGACGTCATGCACCGGCCCCGGCGTGGCCAGGGAGATGACGTCCTCCAGCCCCAGCAGCCGGCGCACGATGATGGACCGGTGCGCCCACGGGCAGGCCCGCGCCGCCACCAGCCGGTACCGACCGGCTTCCACCGGCCAGGCCTCGGCCCCCTCGGTGAGCCCGGCGATCCGCGGGTCCCCGATGGTCGAGCTCTCCTCCTTGGCAGCGGCCCGGACGGCGTCGACGTCGGCCACCACGCGGTCTTCGATGTAGTTCGTGTCCCGGGTGAACTCCTCACCGGTCACATACGCCCCGGCGGTGGAATGCTCCGTGCCGGCGGTGGGCTGGGGGTCAGCGGTGTCAGCGCTCTCCGTGGTGCGCTCCTGTGCGGGTGCCATGGGGCCAGCCTACGACGCGGCCCCAGCCGGTGGAACAGGCCACAGAGTCACCGTCACCTGGCGTACCGGACGCCCTTGCCGTCCTACAGTGGTGCCATGACCTCGACGACGACGTCCCGACCTGCCGCTGCGCCGCTGTCCGTGCAGCGGCTCCTCTGTGAGAACCCCTCCCCCATGACCCTGGAGGGGACCACCACCTACGTGCTCGCCGGCCGGGACGCCGTCGCCGTCGTCGACCCGGGGCCGGCGGACCACCCGGAGCACGTCGAGGCGATCCTGACCGCCGTCGCCGGGCGTCCCGTGGCGCAGATCCTGGTCACCCACCGCCACCGGGACCACACCGGAGCCGCACCGGCCCTGGCGGAGCGGACCGGCGCCCCGGTCCGCGGATTCGACCCCGAGCAATGCCTCCCCGGCGCCGACGGCCTCTTCCCGCACCCGCTGAGCGACCACGAGCGGATCGACCTGGGCGGGGCGGCGGTGGAGCCGGTGCACACCCCCGGCCACACCTCAGACTCCGTGAGCCTGTTCCTGCCGCAGGCGCAGCTCGTCGCCGAGTCCGGGGACGAACGTCTCGGCCCGGGGCCCGCCGGACCGGCCGCGATGATGCTCACCGGCGACACCCTCCTGGGCCGCGGCACCACTATGCTCGACCACCCGGACGGCACGCTCACCGACTACCTGGCCAGCCTGGAGTGCCTCATCGGCTACGGTGACGCGCTCATGCTGCCCGCCCACGGCCCCGCCCAGCCGTCGCTGGCGAAGACCGCCCGCCGGTACCTGGCGCACCGCCACGAACGGCTGGATCAGGTCCGGGCGCTCATCGCGGAGGCCCGGCAGGGCACGACGACGGCCTCCTCACCCGCTGCGCCCGAGGACCCGGAGCAGCTGGGCCGGATGCTGTACGGCGAGGACAGCCCGGTCCCCCAGCGGGTCACCACACGGATCGCCGCCGCCCAGCTGGACCACCTGCGCAGGCTCGGCGAGATCTGACCTCCGCGGCGCCGACGCAGGCCCACGGACGTATCCGCGCGTAGGCTCTGCTGCATGGGTGAACACATGCTCGTGGAGAATCTGCTCTCCACCTGGTGGATCGTCGTGGCCGCGTTCCTCGCCCCGCTGCTGGCGCTGGCCACGCGCCGCAAGATCCCCGACGTCGTCTGGCTGCTGCTGCTCGGGATGCTCATCGGCCCCTTCGGGCTGCAGCTGGCGGAGCAGACCGAGGCGGTGGGCTTCCTCCGCGAACTGGGCATGGGGTTCCTGTTCCTGCTGGCGGGACTGGAGATCAACACCGACCAGATGCGCGGACGGCAGGGGCGCGCCGCCGCCCTGACCTGGGTGATCTGCCTGGCCTTGGGCATCGGGGCAGGCCTGCTGGTCACCCAGGGGCAGACGCATGTGGCGATCGTGTTCGCCATCGCCTCCACCTCCACCGCGCTGGGCACCCTGCTGCCGATCCTCAAGGACTCGGGCGCCGCTGGCTCACTCCTGGGCGGGGCGACCATGCTGCACGGGGCGCTGGGCGAGCTGGGACCCATCGTGGCCATGTCGTTGCTGCTCTCCACCCGGGGCACGCTCGGTGCGGCGATGGTGCTGGTCGGGTTCGCGGTGGCCGCCGTCGTCGTGGTGCTGGTGCCCCACCGGCTGTTCACCCGCATCCCGCTGCTGGGGCGGGCCATGGCGGTGGGGGCGAACACCACCATGCAGACCACGCTGCGCTTCACCGTGCTGGTCCTGCTGACGCTGATGCTGCTGACCGCGGTGCTCGAGCTCGACGTCGCGCTCGGTGCCTTCGCCGCCGGGATGCTGCTGAGCGCCGTGCTCTCCGGCATGGCCCCCGAGCACGGGCACACGCTGGTGCACAAGGTGGAGGTCATCGGGTTCAGCTTCCTGATCCCGGTGTTCTTCGTGACCAGCGGCATGGGGATCGACCTGGGGTCGGTGGTCTCCCAGTGGCCCATGCTGCTGGGCTTTGTGGCCGCCATCCTCGCGGTGCGCGGACTGCCGGTGTTCCTGCGCGAACAGCTCACCGAGACGCACTCCGGACTGCGCACCGTCCGCGAGCGCCTCGCCCTGGCGCTCTATGCCTCCACGGGTCTGCCGATCATCGTGGCCGTCACGCAGATCGCCGTCTCCTCCGGGCTGATCGACGAGGCGGTCGCCTCCGTGATGGTCACCGGCGGGGCCATCACCGTGCTGGTCTGCCCGATGCTGGCGCAGATGGTGGAGCAGGGCCGGCCGACGGCCCCCTCCTACGACGGCGCCTGAGCGGCAGGGGCTCAGGGGTTCAGAGGCACGGGGGCACGGGCGCTCAGAATGCGCGCTTCCGATAGGGGTGTTCGGACCAGCGGATCTCGGAGACGACGATGCCGTCCGCCTGCAGGTGGTCCACCAACGAGCCGGCCGCGGAGCCGAGCCGGTCGAACGCGTGCGGCTGGGCCACCCCCACGGGGCCCGAGGCGTAGAAGGTCACCTGCAGCACCCGTCGCCCCCGGCGGTTCTCGGTGTATTCCTGAGTGACGCTGAGCTGCCCGTCGGTGACCCCCACCATGGGATGGCCGTCCACGTCTTCCCGGAACGCGTCCATGAATCCGGTGAGCTCTTCGACGACGTATTCCACGGCCTCGAGGTCGTCGGCGTCGATCTGCGCCTCGAGCACGGCCCATTCGTCGTCTCCGAGCGACCTCGGCCCCCACTCGGTCCTCTGTCGCCAGCGCACGGTGAACCCCTCCTTCGCAGCACGGTGCTGCGGTAACAATGTCCCGATCTCGTGTCATGTTGTCCGGGTCGTCAGCGGCCTGGCCGCCGCTGACGGCCATCACAGGCTCCCGGCCGGTGGAGCTGAACACCGGCTGAACGTGTAGGTCCGACCCGTGGAGCCTGTCGATCTAGGATACTGACATGAGTTCCCACACCGCTCTGATCACCGGCTCCACCGCCGGGCTGGGTGCGGCCTTCGCCCGCCAGCTCGCCGCCCAGGGCTATGACCTCGTGCTCGTGGCCCGCGACGCCGACCGCCTGCGGGCCCAGGCCGAATCGATGGCCTCCCAGTACGGGGTGCGCGCCACCGTCCTGGTGGCCGACCTGGTCACCGACGACGGCGTCGGCGCCGTCCAGGAGCGCCTGGCGGACGCGCGGAACCCGGTGCACCTGCTGGTGAACAACGCCGGGCACGGCCTCCCCACGGATTTCCTCGAGTCCGACCTCGACGAGGAGCGGGACCTGCTGCGCCTGCACGTGCAGACCACGATGGAGCTCACCCACACCGCCGCACGGGCCATGGTCCGGCGTCGCGGGGGCCGCATCATCAACGTGGCCTCGGTGGCAGGCTTCACCCCCACCGGCACCTACTCGGCGGCCAAGGCGTGGGTCATCAACTTCAGCAAGGCCGTGCACCAGCAGATGCGCGGCCGCGGGATCACCGTCACCGCCCTGTGCCCGGGCCTGGTGCGCACCGAGTTCCACGAACGCTCCGGCATCAAGGTCAAGGGCGCGAAGCGGTGGATGTGGCTCGACGCCGACGACGTCGTCCGGGAGGCGCTGGCAGCCAACGCCCAGGGCGCGTCCACCTGCGTGCCGTCGCGCAGCTACCAGATGCTCACCGCCTCGTTGAAGTTCGTCCCGGACTCGATGGTCCGCTGGGCCATGGAGCGGCGGGTGGGCGCGCCCACCGAAGGTGAGGCGATCGCCCAACTGGAGCGCGGCCCGCGGCGCGACCACGACGGCACCGCCGAGCCGACCACCGAGGCCATCCGGACCGTGGACGCATACAAGGCCGCCAAGGCCCAGGACAGCCGCGGTCGCGGCGAGGAGAGCGCTGAAGGGTCCGACGGTGCCGTGGAGGTGGCCGACTCGGAGACTCCGACCTCCGAGGTGCCGAGGACTCCGCTGCCCGACGCCGGCGGGCGGAGCTCCAGCGGGCAGGGCTCCAGCGGGCAGGGCTCCGACGGGCAGGGCTCCGACGGGCAGACGTCGGCGCCGTCGGGAAGCATGCAGCTCAACGGACGGAATCCGCTGAAGAAGTGACCTGGGCCGGCGCTGGTCCGACGCTGGTCCGGCGCCGTTGTCAGTGCAGGATGTCGATGACCAGGCGTGAGCCGTCTTCGATGGCGAACACGTCGTAGTCGCGCACCTGGTCCAGGGAGATGTAGTAGCTGGCGGCGCCTTCGAAGACGATCGTCGTCGCGGTGCCCTCCACGAGCGTGTCCAGGTGCGCCCAGTCGGTCTCCATCACCAGGTGGCCCTGGTCTTCTCCCGCGTTGCCGGGCCACAGCCCGGTGACGTGGACCGCCAGGTAGGCGTCCCCGTCCATCTCGATGAGGTGCCCGCTGCCCGGCTGGGTGGGCTCGTCCACATACTCGGTCCGCCACCCCGGGAAGCCGGTGCCGGCGTGGTCGAAGACCACACGGTCGTAGCCGTCATGCGCGCCCAGTCTGACCTCACCGAGCAGCAGGTCCTCATCCTCCGGCGGCGGGACCAGGGCGTCAGGGAATCCGGCGCTCTCCCGCGGCTCGGTGTCGAAGCGGTCGTCGCTGAGCCCCTCCCGGTGCTCGCGGTACTCCGCCTCAGGGGCCTCTGCATCAGGGCCCTCGGCTGCGTCAGGCGCCTCGACCTCCTCCGGCTCGGGCACGTCGTCAGCGGTGTCATCAGGATCGGGATCGTCAGGATCGGCGTCGTCATCTGTCGGGGCTTCGTCCGGGTCCGTCTCCTCCTCCACCACGGAGTCGGGGTCCTCATCCGGAGTCTCGTCGCCGGGGCCGCAGGCTGCGAGGCTCAGTGCCACCAGGCCCGCTCCCAGCAGAGCGGCGGGGCGGTCGTGCCATGGCGTGCGGCGCGCGTCCGGTCCTCGGGGAACCATCGTGATTACTCAGCTCCAGGTCGGGGGCACAGGTCCGGCCACCGTACCGGGATGTCGCGACGCGCGGGAACCGCCCAGCGCCCGCTGTCATCGGCTTGATGCCATGTCGACACCACCACGTGACCTGGGGCGACACGCGAGGCCTCGCCGCAGCCGGACGGCCGTCCGCGGCGGCTCAGTCGCCGTCGTCGGGCCGGGCTCTGTGCTTCTCGCGCGGCTCCGTGCCGTCCTCCTCCAGGGCGCCGTCCTCCTGACGCTCCCGGCGCTCCCGGTACGCCTCCTCACCGGGGCCGGAGAATTCGCGGTTGCGTTCGACGGCGGTGATGGAGCCGGTGAACACGGAGGCACCCTCGCCGGCCTGCGTCAGCGGGGTCTCCTCCGTATGCTCCGACTCCGCGGCGTGCGAGGCATCCGCCCTTCCGGACGTCGCCCCGGTCGTCTCCCGGGTCGTCTCCTGTTCCGTCTCCTGTGCCGTCTCCTCAGCCTGGTGGCCGGCGGAGCCGTACCGGCGCAGGAGCTCCTGCTCCTCCGGGCTGAGCCGCCAGGCGCCGGCGTGATCCTCGGGGCGCCGCTCGGGGGCGCCGGGCACCACGGGCTGTTCGCGGGTGTCGCCGCGGCGGGCGCCGTCGTCGTCCCCCACCTGGTTGAACTGGCCCGTGCGCACATGGTGGGGCGCACCGTCGAGGGCCTCCTCGTGGGAGAGCAGCATGCGCTGGGTGGGCACCGAGTAAGGATGCTCGGCGCGCAGGTAGTTGACCAGGTCCTCCCGCACCAGGCAGCGCAGATCCCACAGCTCGCCGGAGTTGCGGGCCGAGACCACCACACGGGCCTTGACCATGCCGCCGGTGGCCTCGGTGACCTGCACCGAGTAGTCCTTGCCGTCCCACAGGTCGGTGGACTCCAGCAGGCGCTTCAGCCGGGCACGCAGCTGGTCCATCGGCACGCGCCAGTCGACGTCGAGCTCCACGGTGCCGAACAGCTCAGTGCCCACTCGGGTCCAGTTCTCGAACGGGGTGGCCACGAAGTAGCTGGAGGGGTAGATCACCCGGCGCTCGTCCCAGACCTTCAGCACCACCACCGACAGCGTGATGTCCTCAACGGTGGCGAAGGTGTCCTCCATGACGATGACGTCACCGACGCGGATCGAGTCGGTGAAGGCCAGCTGGATTCCGGCGAAGACGTTGCTCAGCGTGGACTGCATCGCCAGGCCGGCCACCACGGAGACCACACCTGCCGAGGCCAGCAGCCCGGCTCCGAGCGCCCGGACCTCCGGGATCATCAGCAGCACGGCGGTCACCGCGAGGGTGATGATCACCGCGGTGAGGATGCGGCGGATCAGTGAGACCTGCGTGCGCAGGCGGCGTCCCCGGCGGTCCTCCATCTCGCCGTCGCCGGCGTAACGGGCCAGGACCAGTGCCTCGACGATGCGCACCACACGCATGGCCCACCAGGCGATGCCTGCCACGATGAGGATGAACAGCACGAACGACACCGCCGGCTGCCAGGACTCCTCCGTGGCCGCTATCCGCACCGCCACCCGGGCGCCGAAGACCGTCAGCGTGAGGAACAGCGGCAGCCGGGTGCGGTTGATGGCCCGCGTGGCCTCCGGCGTGCGGCGGAAGATCTGCTTCATCACCACCGAGGAGGCCACGGTGATCGCCAGGGCCACCACCAGGGTGACGGCGACGCCGATGAAGATCCCCAGGATGGGTCCGGCGTCGGCCATCAGCGACTGGACCCCGTCCGGGACGTTGTCCTCGACGATGGTGTTCAGATCCTCGTCCGGTGTCGGCTCGAGCGTCTCTTCCGCAGTCACGGCACTCCTCGGGGCGTCGGATGGTGGGCGGTCGGCGACTGCCGGGCCGCGATCATCCAGCATGGTGTCACCGACACCTGGAGTGCAACCGGACGTGAGCCGGTGTGACTGCCTGCACGCCGTCGTCGTCCGCCGTCATCGTCATGAGATTCTGCGTGCTGCGGCTCCCCGGGGGAGAATGGGCGGAGAATCCGACCGGTCCCAAGGAGGAACATGCTCACCCTCAAGGATCTCCGTGGCAGCGCCGCGGACGTCAGCACCGTGCTGCCCCGCGCCGAGCAGGACATCTCGGCCACGGTCGAGACCGTGGCGCCGATCCTTGAGAAGGTCCGGCACGGGGGCGTCGAGGCGCTGACCGAGCTCTCCGAACGCTTCGACGGCGTCCGCCCGCCGGCGCTGCGGGTGCCGCAGTGGAAGCTCGAGGAGTCCCTCGACCACCTGGACGGCACCGTCCGCGCCGCCTTGGAGACGCTGATCTCCCGAGCCCGCGAGGTGCACTCCGCCCAGCTGCCGGCCGCCTCCATGGTCTCCCCCGGACCGGATGCTCGCGTCACCAACCGGTGGGTGCCGATCGAGCGGGTGGGCCTCTATGTGCCAGGCGGCCAGGCGGTGTACCCGTCGTCGGTGGTGATGAACGTGGTGCCCGCACAGGTCGCCGGCGTCCGCTCCCTGGCCATCGCCTCCCCGCCGCAGAAGGACTTCGGCGGCTACCCGCACCCGACCATCCTGGCCGCCGCCCACCTGCTGGGCGTCGAGGAGGTCTACGCCGTCGGCGGGGCCCAGGCCGTGGCAATGTTCGCCTACGGCGCGCGCGACGCCGCCGGGCACGTCGTGTGCCCGCCGGTGAAACTGATCACCGGTCCGGGGAACATCTTCGTCGCCACCGCCAAGCGAGCCGTGCAGGGCGTGGTCGGCATCGACGCCGAGGCCGGTCCCACCGAGATCATGGTGCTCGCCGATGAGTCCGCCGACCCCTCTCTGGTGGCCGCGGACCTGATCTCCCAGGCGGAGCATGACGAGCTCGCCGCCGCGGTGCTGGTCACCGACTCGATGACGTTCGCCGAGCGGGTGATGACTGCCGTCGAGGAGCAGGCCGCCCGCACGCCGCACGCTGACCGGGTGAAGCAGTCGCTGACCGGTTCCCAGTCGGCGGTGCTGGTGGTCGACTCCCTGGACGTGGCGGTGGACGTCGCCAACGCCTACGGAGCCGAGCACTTGGAGATCATGACCGGCGACGACGCCGCGCTGGCTGACCGGATCCACAACGCCGGTGCCGTGTTCCTGGGCGCCTACACTCCGGTGTCGCTGGGCGACTACTGCGCCGGATCCAACCACGTGCTGCCCACCGGCGGCGCCTCGGCCTACAGCTCGGGGCTCAATGTGACCAGCTTCCTGCGCTCCCAACAGGTCATCCACTACGGCAGGGACGGACTGGACCAGGTGGCAGGCCACGTCACCGCGCTGGCCGCGGCTGAGGGTCTGCCCGCCCACGGCGAGGCCGTGGAGGTCCGCTTCCGCTGACACCTCCGCATCGAGTGGCCACGAATCCCGGCATCTCGGACCCCTGACCGGCGTGTCATCGGGCAGATCCCGTGATTCGAGACCACTAGATGGTCGGGGCGACGCACTAGCCTGGTGCTGTGGATCTTGAGCAGCCGCTGACCGGCGGCAATGTCAGCGACGGCGTCGTCCGGATCGGTGACACGGTCCGCAAACCGTGGCGCTCTGCGACGGCGAGCGTCCACGCCTTCTTGACCCATCTGGGGAACCATGGCGTCGACGTGCCCCGGGTGCTGGGCCGGGACAGCAGAGGCCGCCAGATCCTGGAGTTCATCCCTGGTCCCACGGTCGAGGCTCGTCGACTCACCTCTGACGAGCTGCACAGAGTGGGCGCGTTGGTGCGGCGCATCCACGACGTCGCCGCACAGCACCGTCCTGCCGAGGGTGCGCCCTGGGAGAACGTCATCCCAGCCCGGGAGCACGAGCTGATCTGTCACAACGACCTCGCCCCCTGGAACCTGGTCATCGGCGAGCGCTTCGTGTTCATCGACTGGGACGGCGCAGGACCGAGCAGTCGGCTCTGGGACCTGGCCTACTCCGCACAGGCCTTCACCGCGAACGACCCTGCGGAGGATCCGGAGGCGGCGGCTGCCCGACTCGCCGCGTTCGTCGACGGATACGGCGCGGACTGCACGCTGCGATCCGCCCTCCCCGAAGCCATGGGCGACCGCACGGCGGCCATGCACCGGCTGCTGTGCGAGTCCTACGCAAGTGGCCGCGAGCCGTGGGGAAGCATGTACCTCACGGGCCACGGCGCGCATTGGTCCGCGGTGACCTCCTATGTGCGTGCGCACGAGCGGATCTGGCGTGAGGCGCTGCGGCCTCGCCGGTGACGACATGCCCTCACTGCATCGAGTGGCCACGAATCCCGGCATCTCGGGCTCCTGACCGGCGTGTCATCGGGCAGATCCCGTGATTCGTGGCCACTGGATGCAGGTCAATGAGATGTCAGGCCTTGGACTTCTGCTCGTCGGTCCCCTGCACTTCGGCGAGGATCTTCTCACGCCGGGTGCCTCGGGCCTTGCCCCAGATTCCCAGACTCACGAGGCCGACGATGATCAGGACCAGGACGAGAGAGAAGGGCCTGGTCACGAAGATCGTGAGGTCCCCGCCCGAGACCAGCAGGGCACGGCGGAAGTTCTCTTCGATGATCCCGCTGAGCACGAACGCCAGGACGAAGGCAGGGAGGGAGAAACCGAGGTTCCTCATGAAGTAGGCGATCACACCGACGGTGAGTGCGACCCACAGCTCGAAGCTCGAGGTGTTCGCCGCATAGACGCCGACGATCGAGATGAGCAGCACAGCGGGGATCAGCATCTCGCTGGGGATCTTCAGCACCCGCGAGAAGATGGGCGTCACCAGCTTCCCGGAGAAGAACATCGCCACCGAGGTGAGCAGGAAGCCGAAGAGGATTCCGTAGGTGAGGGTGGGTTCCTCAGCGAAGATGTTGGGGCCGGGCACGATGCCGTGCATGAGGAACGCCCCCATCACGATCGCGATGGCCGGAGACCCGGGGACCCCGAGAGTCAGGAGCGGCAGAAGTGAGCCGCCGACGGAGGAGTTGTTGGCTGACTCGGCACCGGCGATGCCCTCAGGACTCCCCTTGCCGAACCGGTCCGGGTTCCTGGAGAGCTTCTTCGCCAGGCTGTAGCCGAACCAGGATGCGGTCCCGGAGCCGGTGCCGGGGAAGATGCCGATCAGCGAGCCGATGACGCTTCCGCCCGTGGTCGCCTTGGCTGTGGTCCTCAGCTCCGCGAACGGGACCTCCGTCTTCACCGTCAGGGTGTCGGGTGCCGGCCGGCTCCCCTTGTCCCTGATCATGGTGATGACCTCGGAGAAGGCGAACATCCCGAGGATGATCGCCACGAGTGTGAATCCGCTGTAGAGCTCCATCTGGCCCCCGGTGAACCGTGGGTCCCCGGTGATGAGGTCCATGCCCACGGTGCCGACCATGAGCCCCAGGATCGCCGAGATGATGCTGCGGATCAGATCGTGGGAGCTGATCACTGCCACGGCGAGGATGCCCAACATGCCGAGCAGGAAGTACTCCGGATAGCTGAGGGTCATCGCGAAGGCCGCGATCGGCACTGCGAGGAACAGCAGCGCGAGACCACCGACGAGTCCGCCGATCGTGCTCGCCCACAGCGAGTATCCCAAGGCTTTGCCCGGCATCCCGCTCTGTGCCATCGGATGCCCGTCGAGGATCGTCGCCACATTCGACGGCGAACCGGGGATCCCCAGGATGATGCTGGAGATCGACCCGCCGTACTCGCTCGACTGATACACGGCCAGCAGCAGGAGCACCGCAGGCAGTGGCGGCAGGAGGAACGAGATGGGCAGGAAGAGGACCAGCACCACCATCGCTCCGACACCCGGGATGGCACCGAAGAACATGCCGGCCAGGGAGCCGACCAGGATGGCGACGATGTTGAGCGGATCGAAGAGGACCGAGACGTCGAATTCCGTCAAGCCCATGTGTACACGTCCTTTCGGGGCGGCGAGGCGGCCGTCATGTCAGGGAGATCCCGAACGTGGCATCGAAGATGAGGTAGACCAGTCCGGTGAGCAGGACGGCGACCAGCCCGAGCCTGGCGATCGCCGGCAGCAGCGGGGTTCCTCTCTTCAGGGTCAGCACCAGGGAGACCGCCAGGAAGAACAGGACGGTGAACAGGTAGAACAGCGGCTCGATCATGCTCCAGAGCAGGAGGTAGGCGGCCGTCAGCCCGATGACCAGGATCACCCGGCGGGTGTTCCTTGCCGGGAACGCCTCCCTGTTGGACGTCCTGAACAGCGTCTGGACCAGACTCACCGTGATGAACAGCAGCAGTGCGCACCCCAGGATCGTGGGGAAGAAGCCGGGGTTCAGGTAGTAGTCCGGCTCCCCGGCCTCCAGGAAGCTCGTTGCGCTGACGAGGTACCAGACTCCCGCGGCTGCGAGACCGAGCAGCACGATCAGCTCAACCGATCTGACCTTCATGGATCACCGTCCTTGGTCGAGGAGAGGCAGGATGGGGGTCAGTCCTCATATGCCGAGTAGGTCTCGTAGGTGGCGTCGATCAGCTCCTGGAACTCCTCCGGTCCGGCATAGTCGATGGAGAGGTTCAGGTTCTGTGCGGCCTCCTCGTAGCCCGGCGTCTCCAGCGCCTCCTGGAAGACATTGTGCAGAGCCTCGATGACCTCCGGATCGGTGCCCTCGGGCGCCGCCACTCCCCGCCAGGAACTGTGCATGGTGTCCAGCCCCTCCTCGCTCGCCGTGGGGACGTCCGGGAGGCCCTCCAGCCGCTCGTCGTCGAACACCAGGATCGGCTTGAGACTGCCCTCGTCGATGGCGGACTGGGCCTCCGTGAGGCCTCCTGCGACGGCACCGTCGATGTGCCCGCCCTGGGCCTGCAGCAGGGCGTCGGCCGTGCCGTCGTGCGGCACCGTGGTGGTCTCGATCCCTGCGGCGGTCGCAAGGTCGCGACTGGTGAAGGCTGTCGTGGTCTCGGCCCCGGAGACGCCGATGCTGACCCGTCCGGGGTTCTCTTCGGCGTGCTCGACGAAGGAGGCGAAGTCGTCGAAGGGAGCGTCAGCGTTGACGAGCAGCACGTGCGGCTCACTGTTGATCAGGATGACCGGCTCGAAGGACTCGTGGGTGTAGGGCACGTTGTTGAACATCGGATTGGTGATGATCGACGGCGTGACCAGCAGCAGGGTGTGCCCATCCGGGTCCGCCTGGGCCCCCTCGGCCTGACCCACGGAGCCCGAGCCGCCGTCGATGTTCTCGATGACGAAGTCGTAGTCCTCGGCCACAGTCTCTGTGTGTTCGGCCAGCATGCGGGCCAGCGAGTCGTTCGCCCCTCCGGCGGCGAAGGCTGTGATGAAGGTGATGGTCTCGTCGGGGAAGCTCTCGGCGTCCCCTCCGTCAGCCTGTCCGCCGCAGGCGGTCAGGGCCAGGGCCGGCAGGGCCAGCAGTCCGGTGATGAGTGTCGTGCGGCTGTGGGTCTTCTTCATGGTTCCTCCCAAGTGGTGGAATGACGTCGTCGTGGTCTAGGTGGTGCTTCGGATGGATTCGCGCCGCGCGGATTCCTCGGCCAGGACTGCTTCGGCGGCCTCTGCTGCGGCGGTGGCCTCCTCCGGGGGCAGGAAGAGGATGCCCTCGGCATCGGCGACCACGATGTCACCGGGGTTGCATACAGCATGACCCACGGCGACAGGGCGCCCGAGCCGGGCGGGTCCTGATTTGTAGGGACCGGCAGCAGAGACGCCGGCCGCCCAAACAGGCAGGCCCACCTCGGCGATGCCGGCGGCATCACGGACTGGGGCGTCGAGGATCATCCCTGCCACCCCGGCCTTCTTCGCCCGCTCAGCGATCAGATCTCCGATCAGGGCACGTTCGCGGCCCCGCTCCCCGGAGACCACGAGGATCTGCCCGGGCTTCACCCGGGCCAGGGCCTGATGGATGGCGAAGTTGTCGCCGGCCTGGGTCTGGACCGTCAGCGCCGGGCCCGCGATCTGCGGGCAGTCCCACACCGGACGCAGGTCCGCACCGACGAACCCCAGACGGTCGCTGCCGTCCCCGAGGGCCGCGGTGGGCGTACGCCGCAGGACCTCGAGAGCCGGTGAGACGTCCTCGGCCCGTCGGGCCAGCAGCAGGTGCCGTTCCCGTGCGCCCCAGGTCATCGGCCAGGTGCCCTCCAGGTCCTGGATGAGCTCAAGGCTGTCGGCCAGCTCCTGGCTGCGCCGACGAGCATGGATCCGAATGCCGCTGTCCAGACGGTCCACTGTGGACTCGCCGCCGACCAGCGCCTCGGCCATCTGCTGGCGCACCCACTGCTCGTCACCTGCGCCGGCCGCGGCCTCCAGGGACTCCTGGACCAGCGCGCTGAGCCCTTTCATGAAGATGCTGCGCAGCAGCTTCCGCCGGGAGGCATCTCCCACCTGGGCGCCGAGGATCTCGGTGCGCGTGCCGACCCTGCTGAGCTGCTGTTCGACCTCACCGCTGGAAGCTCCCGAGAGGAGGACCTGCACGGTGGCGCCGAAGGCACGCACCGAGCCGATGACTGCCCCGTCGACGACCTGCGCGGCACCTTCAAGGACCGTCTCGACGGACTTCTTCACCTCCGGCGAGGAGGCGTTGAGATCCAGGTACAGCACACCAGGAGACAGAGCGGCCCGACACTGCTCCGCCGCCGCGACGGCGAAGCGCGCGGTGGTCAGCGACAGCACCATCTCCGCCTCCGCCACGGCCTCGGCCGCTGTGTCAGCACGGACGACGCCGTCGGGAGTCCTGGCCGGACCAGGATCGAATCCCACGACGTGGTCTCCCGCCTGAGCGAAGGCCCGGGCGAAGACCTGACCCGCCTCACCGAGCCCGAGAACTGCTACAGTCATCAATGCCTCTCACTGAGTGATAGTTGCTCTCATCTTATGAGTGTGCTTACCATCACATGGCATCGAGTGTGTTGTCAACCACCCCTCCATCAGGAGGCACACTCGTGGAGAATGAAGGGGCGCATCGGTCAAGACGACAGGAGAGACATGAACGCGTCGGGCAACAAGGGACGCACGCTCGAGCGTGCGTTCGACGTGCTGCGAGCTCTGGAGAATGCGCGGTCACCGATCCGGCTCAGCGAGGTCTCCCGCGAGACGGGCCTGCACATCGCGACCGCTCAGCGGATCATGGCCACATTGGTGGGGAGCGGCTACGCCCAGACCTCGGAGAACGGCTACACGCTCGGCCCCGTGGCGCTGGCTCAGGCTCACGCCTTCGTGCTGCAGGACCCCCTGGTCAAGGCCGCACGCCCCGTCCTGACCGAGCTCTCGGACTCGACCGGCCTGACGGCATCGATCTTCGTGCGCTCCGGCTTCGACCGGATCCTGACGGCACGCGTGGAGGCGCCGGAGCCGATGCGCTACCAGTTCCCGATCGGCCGGCGCCTCCCCCTGGACGTCGGGGCCGGCAAGCCGCTGCTCGCGCACCTCACAGATGAGGAACTCCAGGAGTACCTCGAGGACTACCCCGGAGTGCGGCTCGCCTCAGGGGAGCACCAGACGTCCGAGAGCCTGCGCGCGGAGCTGAGCGAGATCCGGGAGTCCGGGTACCACCTGGGCGTTTCCGAACGCGTGCTCGGCACGGTGAGCGTCGCCGCTGTGGTGCGCAGTGCTCGCGGCGAGGCAGCAGGCGTCCTGAACATCGTCGCCCACGACGACACTGTCAGCGTGGACACGCTGCGCCGCAGGATCCCCGAGGTGCTGCGAGCGGCCGAGCTCATCGGACAGCAGATCTGACGTCAGTGGCCACGAATCCCGGCTTCTCCCTCATGACACGCGGTCGATGAGGGCGAGAAGCCGGGATTCGTGGCCACTGGATGAAGGGAGGGTCAGGCCTCCTCGGCGCCTGCAAGCGCCTGAGCACAGACGACGGCGGCGGCCGCGGACCAGGCCTGCGGCCGGCACGCCGCGGGGTAGGGCACCGGCGCGCCGACGTCGGCCACCGGGTCGCCGCTCTGGAGCTCCGGCACCCGGTAGGCGAAGCCCTCAGCGGCGTCGAGCATCTGCTCGGCGATCCGCGCGGCAGGCCCGGTCAACCCGGCCCGGAGCATACCGTGGACGATGATCGCCGTGTCATGCATCCACACG
Organism: Nesterenkonia sp. K-15-9-6; assembly: GCF_052656005.1. Lineage (NCBI taxonomy): Bacteria > Bacillati > Actinomycetota > Actinomycetes > Micrococcales > Micrococcaceae > Nesterenkonia > Nesterenkonia sp. K-15-9-6. The sequence goes on along the minus strand of NZ_JBQYEY010000006.1, from coordinate 50,735 downwards.
CTGCCTCCGTGATAGGAGAGCGGCCAGTAGCCGGCCGCCTCGGTGGACATGGTGCGCACGCCGTACCCACTGGACATCGACTCCCCGAGCAGCAGCTCGGCGATCTGCGCTTCCTGCTCAGGATCCAGGATCCCGGTGCCGATGAGATGCCCGATGTTCGAGGTCAGGGTGTCCACAGGGCGCTTATGCCGGTCCAGGGCGATCGCCGGATACCGACCCTCCTCGGTCTCCACCCAGAAGTGCCGGTGGAAGCGCTCACGGAGCTCGGCCGCCCATCGGCGCAGGGACTCCAGCGAGAGGTCGACGTCGTCATCTCCTTCCCTGACATCGCTGCCGTTCGGGGCCTCCTCGCCGAGGACCTCCAGGATCTCCGCCCCGACCAACACCGCCTCGTAGGCGTACCCCTGGACCTCGCAGAGCGCGATCGGCCCCTCGGCGAGTCTGCCGTCGCGCCACTGGATGGAGTCCCCGGAGTCCTTCCATCCCTGATTGGCCAGACCATGTCCCGTCCGGTCGATGTAGTCGAGGAAGCCGTCGCCGTCGCCGTGCACCAGGATCCAGCGCAGGGCCGCACGCAGGGCCGGACGCAGTCCGCGGAGCTCCTCGAGGGTCAGGTGCTCCCGGGCTTCGGCCAGAAGACAGATCCACAGCGGGGTGGAGTCCACGCTGCCGTAGTACAGCGGGGGCAGCTCAATAGCCTCCCCGGGGATGCTCAACGTGCCGGAGCGTAGCTCATGGAGGATCTTCCCGGGCTCCCGAGCAGCCTCGGCGTCGTCGTCCGTGGACTGAAGACGCGCCAGCGTGCGCAGCGTGGGCGCCGCCGATCCCGGAACCACCGGAAGCGCGAGCCGAGAGGCCCATAGTGAGTCCCGCCCGAAGAGGGTGAAGAACCACGGGGCTCCTGCGGCGTAGAAGCCGTCCTGCGGGCTCTCCGGCAGCGCCAGGCGCAGCGCGTCCAGGTCAGCCACCGCACGATGCAGCCACCGGCCGGCGCGCGGGTCGGCAGGCAGCGGCTGCTCGGCCACGGCGGTGGGCAGGTCATCGGATGGAGCCCTGACCACCAGACCGGGGTCCTCCATGCTGATCCGCAGCGTGGACTCCCAGCGCCCCCGCGGCGCCAGCGTGACCGTCCAGGAGCAGTGGACGGACCCGTCGACGACGAACAGAGCAGCACCGTCGGCCTCCAGACGCAGACGGCGTGCACCGCTGGTGACGACGATCCCCCCGTCCTGCTGCTCGATGCTCAACGCCTCGTCGGCGGCGACACCGGCTTTGACGTCATGCATGCTGGCGAACTCGGGCACCAGCATGGCGCCCAAGCGCACCGTGACTTCCTCGGACACTGCAGAGCTCAGCCGCCAGGTCTCCGTCATCACCCCAGGGCTGACCTGCCGGTCACGACGGAGCCTCACCTTGGGGTCTGGAGTGGGATCATCCACCTCCCGCAGCAGCGCCTGGAAGGTCAGCTCATCCGGGCCTTCCACGGACCGTGAGATGGTCTCCACCTGGCTGTCCGGGCAGAGCAGACTCATCCGGCGCACATGCCGAACGTCCCCATGGAAGATGCCCTCGACGGCAGAGCCGCCGATGTCGCCGTCGGCCCCGGACCACACCTGGGTCGGAGCGCGGAAGGCGACGAGCGCATCGCTGAGCAACGGCTGCAGCGGGGCATTGGGTGTTTCAGTCATTCTTTGACGGCTCCTTCGGTGGAGTTCATGATGCGGCGCTGGAAGATGAAGAACATGACGGCCACCGGAATGGTCATGATCACCGCGGCGGCCAACTTGATGGGGTACTCGCTGCCTTGGCTCAGCTGTCCGCTGGCCAGGGACGCCACTCCCTTGGTGAGCGTGGTCAGCTCCGGAGACTGCGTGGCCACGATGAAATGGCTCAGTTCGTTCCAGGAGCCCTGGAACGACAGGATCACGATGGTGATCAGCGCCGGCCGCGCCATGGGCAGCACCACCGACCAGAAGGTACGGAAGATGCCGGCACCGTCGATCCGCGCCTGCTCTTCCACAGACCGGGGGATGGACTCGAAGAAGTTCTTCATGATGAAGACCCCGGCGGCGTCCACCAGCAGAGGCAGCACCATGCCCGCGTATGAGTCGTAGATGCCCAGTGAGTTGATCACCAGGAACTTCGGGATCAGCAGCACCACGGCAGGCACGGACATCACCGCCACCAGGGCCGCGAAGATGACGGCCCGGCCTCGGAATCGCAGCCTGGCCAGGGCATACCCGGCCAGGGAGCAGAAGAAGACCCGGCCCAGGGTGACCAGCAGGGTCACCACGGCGGAGTTCATGAACCACACCGGGAAGTCCGAGTGCAGGAACAGCCGCTCATAGGCCTGCCAGGTGAACGCCTGCGGCACCAGGGAGACCGGCTGTGCGGCGGCGTCCGGGTCGGTCTTGAACGAGGTCGCCAGCTGCACCAGAAAGGGATAGATGTAGACCAGAGCCAGGACACACAGGACCCCGTAGAGTCCGATCTGTCCCCAGGCAGGCCTCCCTCGGTGACGGAGCGCGACGGCGGTCATCCGCGTCCTCCCTTCGGCTGCGCGGACAGCGAGTCCTGGTCTGCGGGCAGCATCCGGCGTCGGCCGGAGATGGGCCGGTCCCGGAGGATCCAGCGCTGCAGCAGGGTCATCGCCACGATGATGAGGAAGAGGATGAACGCAATGGCCGCACCCTGCCCCCATTCCTGCGAGATGAAGGCCGATTGGTAGCTCAGGTAGGCCGGGGTGAGGGTGGTCTTGCCGGGGCCTCCCTGGGTTCCTGTGTAGATCTGGTCGAACACCTGCCAGCATCCGATGAGACCAAGGGTCAGCACCGTGAACAGCACGGGCTTCAGCTGAGGCAGCGTGACATGCCAGAACCGCTGCCAGATTCCGGCACCGTCCATGACGGCGGCTTCGTCCACGTCCTGGCCGAGGTTCTGCAGTCCGGCCAGGAACAGCAGCATGAAGGTGCCGCTGGTGGTGAAGATCGCCATCAGGATGAAGGCGCTCATCGCGAAGGACGGTCCGGCCAGCCACTCCCACCAGGAGACGCTGAGGAAGCTGTTCTCTGTGAGCACCTCGGGCCCGCGGTCGACCCCGATCCCACGCAGCGCCGCGTGCACTACGCCGGTCGGGTCATTGAACCAGTTGGGGCCCGCGACGCCGATCCAGGACAGGATGCGGTTCACTGCGCCCGAGGAGGAGAACAGAAACAGCCACAGCACGGTGATCGCCACCGAGCTGGTCACCGAAGGGAAGTAGAACGCGGTGCGGAAGAAGCCGCGGCCGCGGAGCACCGCGCGGTTGACCAGCACCGCCAGGAACAGCGAGAGCGCGGTCTGCAATGGGATGACCAGCACGGCATACCAGGCGTTGTTGCGCATGGCGAGCCCGAAGTCCCGCTCCGCCAGACCGCCTCCGGTGGTGACGGCCTCGTAGTTCTCGGCCCCGACCAGTCCCACGTCGGCCGAGAAGGGCGAGCCTCGGCCGGTCCAGTCGGAGAACGAGACCCAGAGCGCCATGACCACCGGAACCAGCAGGAACAGCCCCAGGATGATGATCACCGGCAGGGTGAACAGCCACCCCGCGGCCGCCTCTCCACGGCCGACTCCGGCCCGCGTGACAGTGCTCATCTGGTCCTCACTCGGTGATCGGCTCAAGGTTCGCCTGCACCGAGTCCAGCAGTGACTCGGCATCGGCGGAGTCGAGGTCTTCCAGCTGGGAGTTGAGGTCGGCGATCACGTCGGCCGCGCCGGCCTGGTGCGGTGGGAACTGGGCGTACTCGGCACCGTCGAGGAACGCGGTCAGCTCGGGATTCTCCTCCGACCACTGAGCCGCGGCCGACTCCACCGAGGGCATCGGGCCGAAGCGCTCGGAGAACTCGAGCTGCTGCTCGGTGCTGGTCAGATGCTCCACCAGGTCAAGGGCGGCCTCCTGGTTGGGGCTGTCAGCGGCCATGCCCCAGCAGTTGGTGAACTGCAGGGTCCCCGGCCCCGCGGGACCGCCAGGAAGCTCCGCCACGGTGTAGTCGAGGTCCGGGAAGTCATTGGCCAGCGCCCCGGTGATCCAGTTCCCCTCGATCACCATCGCAGCGTCCTCCGTGCCGAAGGCCTCGCCGCCCCACCCGGCACCGATGTCCGATGAGAAGGCGAAGGAGCCCGCATCGAGCTGTTCCTGGACGTACTCCAGCGCTTCGACGTTCTCAGCACTGTCGGCGACGGCAGCGCCGTCTTCGACCAGGGCGCCGCCGGCCTGGGCCATGAAGACCCCCAGCCGCTGGTACTCGGGGCTGAAGGTCAGGCCGACCTGGTCCTCGGTGGTGAGCTGCTCGGCGACGCCGGCGAGCTCCTCCCAGGTCGCCGGGACGTCGTCGTCGGTCAGGCCGGCGTCGGACCACAGGGTGTCGTTGATGATCAGCGCCAGGGTGGAGAAGTCCTTGGGCGCGCAATGGAACTGATCCTCCACGGTGAAATTCTCGACCAGGCTCGGGTAGAAGTCGTCCCGATTCTCCAGGTGGTCGCCGTAGGGCTGCAGGCTGCCGTTGGCGGCATAACCGGCGATCGCATCGGTGGAGAGGTAGAACAGGTCCGCCGGATCCCCCGAGGCGAATCCCTGGGACAGCTGCTGGGTGAGGTCGTTGGCGATCTGCACGGACGCCTCCAGTCCGGACTCCTCGGACCACGCGGCGACGGCGTCCTCGACGGCGGCGGTCTCGGAGTCCCCGGAGGATCCGATCAGCACGGTCAGAGGGTCTGCCCCGGACGTGAAGTCGCCGGCGTCGTCCCCAGCAGCGGGACCGTCGTCGAATCCACTGCCGCAGGCGGTGAGCGCGAGGGCCGTGGCGCCGAGGATGACGCCGCCGCGCAGGGCGCAGCGGGTGCGACGGGCCGTAGGGAAGCGGGGTGCAGTCTGAGGCTGCCTCATGGGGATCGTCTCCTTCAGGCGCATGCGGTACGGTGACCATGCGCCATTTTTTGAACGTTCAAAGGCTGGCGTGACGTAGATTACTCAGCACGTTTGGCGGAAGTCAAGACGTCTTCCGCATGCTGTGTAGGATGACGCGCATCACCGGCATGCCACCCCGAACGCACGGGCAGCGATCAAAGGAGGACCCATGGCGCGCACCCCCACGGTGGAGGACGTCGCCCGCGCCGCGGGCGTATCCCGGCAGACGGTGTCGAACGTCCTGAACAACCCCGGGATCGTCCGGCGGAGCACCCAGGAGAAGGTCCTCAACGCCGTCAAGGAGCTGGGCTACCGTCCGCACACCGCTGCCCGACAACTGCGCACCCGCCGCTCCTCCGCCATCGGCGTGCATCTCGACCCCTACCGCGGTGGGATCTCCGGGGTCATGCTGGACCGTTTCGTCCATGCGCTCACCGAACGTGCCACCGCCCGGGCCATGCGAGTGCTGGTCTACACCGCCCGGGACGTAGACGAGGAGATCCGCCGGATCGAGGACCTCGTCGACGGAGGAGAGATCGACGCCGTCGTCCTCTCCGGAACGCGGCATCAGGACCCCCGCACCACCTGGCTGCATGCCCATGGCATCCCCTTCGCGAGCTTCGGCCGCCCCTGGGGTGCGACCCGCGACGCCGCCGGCATGGACGCCCATCCGTGGGTGGATGTGGACTCCGCGGTCGGTACCGAGCTGGCCACCCGTCACGCCCTGGAGAACGGCGCTCGACGTATCACGTTCCTCGGATGGCCCGCCGGTTCCGGCACCGGCGACGATCGGGAACGGGGCTGGCTGCGCGCACTGGAGGAAGCCGGCGGCGTGGCCCCTGGAGAGCGGCTCGCCGTGGACGACGACGTCACCGCTGCCCGCCTGGCGGTGGCGGCAGTCCTGGCCGGGGACGGCACCGACGCCGTCGTCTGCGCCTCCGACGTGCTGGCTATCGGCGCGCACCTTGCCGGGCTGGATGCGGGACGGCCAGAGCTTCTCATCTATGGCTTCGACAACACACCGACGGCCGACGCGCTGGGGATCAGCAGCGTGGAGCAGCAGCCCGAGCGTGTGGCCTCCGCCGTCCTGGATCAGCTCATGGGCCCGGACGGCACCTCAGTGCGCCCGCAGACCGAGCTCTCCGAAGGGCGACACGTCCTGGTCGTTCCGGAGCTGGTGGTGCGCTCACCCTGACACGACGACGGCGCCGGCACGGCTCTTCCCGCGAACTGAAGAGCTGTGCCGGCGCCGTACGCCGTCATGCAGGACTGTGGTCAGCGACGCACAGGATTCCCTGCTCCGGCTGCGGCACGCGAAGTGCCGCAGCCGGAGCAGGGGATGCCGCGGAGGGCAGACGATGTCGCTGAGAACTCAGCGGTCCCAGCGTACACCGTCAGCACTCTCAGGCGTGAGAGAGGTAGCCGGTGTTCACCCAGCCGGTGAGCGCCTCACCGTCGTCGGTGAACCGCACGTGGATCCAGTCCCCGTCGGTGCCGAGCTGTTCGACGTCGGCGCCGCGCGGGATCTGAGCCAGTTTCTCGCTGGAAGAGTCGGCCTCCTCGCGCAGTGGGACGCTGAAGCTGGCGTTCCAGATGTTCGCGGAGCTGGAGGCGGTGCGGGCGTTGCTGCCCATCTCGTAGTTCTCGACGCCGCCCGGGTCGCCGGAGAGCCCCAGTTTGGCCTTGCAGCCGGGCCAGGCGTCCCAGCCCTGGATCTTCCAGAGCTCGTAGCCGCGGGCGATCTGCTCATACTTGGAGGCCTGGTGCGGGGACCCGGTGCCGCCCACCCATTCCCAGGACTGCTGGGAGAACTGGATGCCGCCCAGGTAGCCGTTGCCGGTGTTGATGCTCCAGTCACCGGAGGATTCGCACATCGCCAAGCGGTCCCAGACCGAGTTGTACGAGGGCGACCCCGAAGGCTGCGGCTCGGGCTCAGGCTCAGGCTCGGGCTCAGGCTCAGGCTCAGGCTCAGGCTCAGGCTCCGGCTCCGGCGTCAGCTCGTCGACGCGAGCCTGCAGGGCGGCGTGGTCGAGCACACCGGATGAGTCGGTGAAGGAGTCGTCCCCGATCAACGTCTGGAAGAGACTCTGCAGGTCCTCCCCCTCAAGTTCCGCCAGCTGCTCGACGAGGCCGCGAGTTCCGGGCTGGTAGTCGTCCAGGGTGTGGCCGGCCACCACAGACTCAGGCTCGTCTTCGGGCTCAGGCTCAGGCTCCGGCTCCGGCTCCGGCTCCGGGACGTCAGGCGTCTCGAGATCCTCCTGCGGGTCAGATGCCGACGTCTCGTCGGGGCTGACCTCCGCGGGCACGTCGCGGACCGACTCTTCGGTCTCCGCATAGGCCGGAAGTGCGCTCAGCGGCGCGCTCAGGCCGACCACCACGGCAGCAGCAAGACCGGCTCGCACGCCGGCAGGACGATTCATCGGTGTCATCAAGCATCCCCTCGGTCCCGGGAGAGCGCCACCACCGAACCATCCGGCTGCCGCACCCACATCGTCCCCCCTGGGGACACCCCGATCACTCTGTCAGTCTCTGAATACACGTGCTGGTCCAGCACGATATGACGCCCACTGTCGGTCTCCACCACCGCCGCGGGCCCCAAGGCCACGGTGAAGTCGGCTCCATCCCAGGCCGCCTCCAACTCGCCAGACGTCAAAGACACAGCATAATTCTCGATGATGGCCAGGTCCATACCCCGCCCGACCTCCCAGGCCGGCGCCTCGGAGGCCGGGGTCGGCGTCTCGAGCACGGCACGGGCCGCCCCGTCGTCGAGATCGTGGACCACGTAGTAGCCCTGGTCCTCGGCAGTCCAGTACGACAGCCCCTGCCCGTGCCCCACGGCCAGGTGCTTGGTGAAGGTGAACCCTTCCTCCGGCGTCTCCAGGGTCAGTGCCGTCGACTCCTCGCCCTCTGACCACGGGATACGCACGATCTCCGGTTCACCGGGTCGGGCCTGGATGATCCCGGCCCGGTCGGCCGCTCCGGTGATCAGCTCGGGATTGACCTCCAGGAGCTCCGGCTCCTCCGAGCCCAGCTCGAGCAAGTGGACGCCGTCCTGGTCATGCAGCAGCGGGATCTCCCCCATTGCCGTGACCTCCGACCCCTCAGGAATCTCCCACCTCTGCTCATCCCCTGCGGCGGTCACCACGGTGAACTCACCGTCGGTACGGACGCCCACGGCGTCGACGGCGGCCTCGGTCTCCCCTGGCAGCCGCAGTTCGGTGGTCCACTGCAGCTCGGAGTCCAGCTCGATCTCCGCCACCGGCTCGCCGGTCAGCCCAGCACGCAGCACCAGGGTCTCGCCCTCGCCGGCCACGCTGAGAACGCCCGCCGAGAACACCGAGAGCTGACCGGCCTCCGACGGCGGCAGGTCCCACAGCCGCAGGGAGTACTCGTCCCGAAGATCGATCCCTGCCTCCACGAGCTCAGGGGAGGCGGTCGCCGGAGAGTCTCCCCGTGCGTCGTCCTCCCCTGTCACGGCGTACCAGGCGAGGCCGCCGACCAGCACCGCCACCACCGCTCCCAGCACCGCAGCCCGCCGACGACGACGCTTCCGCCGCTGCCGGTCCTGGGCACGGCGCGCACTGCGGGTGAGCGCTTCGAACTCACCGGTGTCCAGGGAAGGCTCACCCTCAACAGCCCCGGCCACAACAGGAGCGGAGTCCGAGCCGACCTCGTCGGCGCGGCTCGCGTGCCCTGCCGCCTGATGCTCAGCCGTGCCGTCTGACTCCGGCTCCTCCTGGGGCAGCCCGGCGGACCGGATGTGCTCCGCCAGTGCTGCGGGTGCGGGCGCAGCACGGCCGTCGGTGTCCAGGGTGAAGACGGTCGGTCGCAGGCCCAGCAGATCCCCGACGACTTCGGCGGGCCGCCCGCTGGCGCGGATCACCGACGCGAGTTCCTCGCCCAGCTCCGCGACATCGACCGGGCGCGGCCCCTCTCCCGGGACCGTCATCGTCCAATCCGTGTAGGAGAGTGTGAAGTCCACGGCCTGACGAGGAGGCCGTTCGCACCGCTCCGGATCGATGTACTCCAGCGTCCAGCACCCGGACTCGACGACGTCGGCGGCGCCCGGACCCGCGTCGAGCCCGATGACCGGAGACAGGTGCCCGTGATGACCGCGACGCACCGCGGCCAGCGCGGAGGCAAGGTCCGCATGCCGCGTCCGCTGACCGTCCCGATCAGCGAGGTCCACGGCGGCGTCAAGACGCACCGGAATCAGCAGGGGCGAGCTGCTCTCAGCGTCCGCCCCGTTCCCCTCAATCCGTTCTGGATCGCCTGCCACCTCAGCCTCTTTCTCGCCGCACCGCAGCGGTGATCGTTCTGAAGCCTCACCCTCGAGGCTGTGCTCACCGTTCTACCAGCTGGACCTGCCGGGCCACCAGAGATCCACGGACCTTCTCCCGAGGTGAGACGCCTCAGCCTGCTGGCGCCTCACCGCCCGCGTCGCTCCCCCTCAGACGGATTCGGAGGCCCGCCGACGTCGGCGGTAGTCCCACGTCACCGCCGCCAGCAGCGGACCCCAGGCGACCAGGGGCAGGTAGAGGAACCCGACGGCAGTGTGCCAGCGCGGATCCACCCCGCTGGACACGGGCTCCACGGCCCACCACCAGAACAGCTGCGCCCAGAGCAGGGTGAGCAGCACCGCGCCGATCGAGGCCACCACGACCACGGGACGCACGGGGACGACCCGCCCACCCAGCTGCGGCACCCAGCCCGGCACGGTCTGACCCCAGGAGCGCACCAGGCCGAGGCTGAGAGCCGCCGTCGCGGTGGTCAGCAGCGACAAGGCGATCAGGGCTGGCCCGTCCTGGTCCCACCGCGCGCTGGCATAGCCCCACGGAAGGCCCAGCGCGTTGCCGAGCCTCCATAGACCGCTGGGAAGCGTGGTGAGCACGGTGCCCCAGGCAGCCCAGACCGCCCAGCGCGGCGCGGGCACGGCCCCGCCCGCGGAGCACGTGGAGCCCGTGGAGCCCGAACTCATCGGCCAGGTCCCTCGGTGGGCTCGCTGCCGGTCGGCACCGCAAGAGTCCGGGGCTCCCTCCAGGACCAGTCCCAGTCCGCCTCGGTGATCTGCCTCAGGACGCGCGCCGGGGTCCCGCCGACCACCGTCAGCGGTGGCACGTGGGCGTGGACCACCGCACCGGCGGCGACCACGGACCCGGCCCCGACCCTGACGCCGGGGAGGATGACGGCATGGGCCCCCACCCAGACGTCGTCCTCGATGATCACGGGTGCGGAGAACTGGGTGCCGTCCCGGCGCAGCTCCGGGTGGACAGGGTGTCCGGTGGAGGTGATGGTGACCCTGGGGGCGAGCATCACGCGGTCGCCGATGTGGACCTCGCTGTCGTCGACGAGAGTGAGCCCGGTGTTGACGAAGACGTCGTCGCCGAAGAACGTGTGCGCGCCGTAGGAGACCACGACATCAGGCTCCACCCACAGGTCGCGGCCCGCGCGACCGAACAGCTTCCCGAGCAGCTCGGCCCGCCGGGAGGCCTCTCGCGGACCCGTGGCGTTGTACTCGCCGGCGAGCTCCTTCCCCCTCATGCGGGCCTCCTCCAGGCCGTCGAGGCCGGGCGCCGCATCGGTGTAGAGCTCCTGGGCGGCGATACGACGACGGACCTCACGCTCGCGGGGGTCCAAGCCGATGTCGGCGCCCGGGACGTTGCGGAGTTCACGGCGATGGTGGGATGCGGTGGGGGTCGTCTCCATGGACCCATCCTGCCTCACGACCTCGTGAGTGAGATGTGAGTGAGATGTGAGCACCCCCTGGGAGAGTCGTCAGCGTCGACATAGTCGGCCATGCCGAGGGGCGCGGCCTCACGGGCGTCCGGACGACATGCGTCCGGGCATCTGCCACCTCACCGCGCCCCTCGGTCCAGACCGCGACGCCAGGACCCGAGAGGAGGAGCCATGCTCGAATTTCTCACCACGGTGATGAACTTCATGAACATCATGTACATCCTGTGAGCCGCATACACGGCCACGTGATCACAGAGGTGGACGTCCCGCCCCTGGGCATCTGCTCAGGGATCTCTCCCGTGGGACGGACGCAGTAGCCGATCGGGGCTGGTGACGCCGCATGCGTCGCCAGCCCCGTGGCATGACTGTCAGGCGGCGGCGGCGAGGTCCCGTCACGCCCCGGAGGGCCCTTCGAGGGCGGATCACTCGACGACGAGCGTGGCGGTCATGAACGGATGCGGGGTGCAGTGCAGGCTGTAGTCGCCCGGCTCCTCGGGGGCGGCGAAGGTCACGGTCTCACCGGCGCCCACCGCGACGTCGAAGATCCCGGACTCATCGGAGGTCACGGTGTGGGCCTCACCGTCATGGTTGGTCACGGTGATCTCCGCCCCGGGAGCCACGGTGTCCGGGACATCGAACTCGTGGTCGGTGATGGTCAGGTGGACCGGTGTCGCCGCGCTGTCACCGTCGTCGGCACCGTCTGTCTCTTCCTCGGCCTCTCGAGGGGCGCCGTAGCCCGGCCGGGGGCTGTCGGCCTCCTCCTCAGTACCGTGGTCATCGGTCGGCTCATCGCCCTGACAGCCGACGAGCAGGAGCCCCGCGGCGGCCAGGACTGCCAGGGTGGTGCTCGTCCGGCGCCTGCCGGGCTGTGCAGGAGTTCTCCTCAGGTGTGGTCTCATACCGACGATACGTCTGGAAGCCGCAGAGGGATTGGTCGGTCACAGGCGGGAGGAGGCCCACCGCTGCCCGTCCTGGTCGATGAGCAGGACCTCCACCACGCCGGGGTCGCGGTCGGCGACGACCCACGTGCCGCCGCCCTCACCCAGCGGCCACTCGCCGACCTCCTGCACGGTGCCGTCGGCCAGCCTGACCAGGCATGTGACGGCCCGGCCCTCCGGGGCCGCGACCACGTCGATCACCAGCACCGCCCCAGACTCTCCGTAGGCGCGGGAGACCTCACCCACCGGATCGGCGTCATCCTCGTCGGCAGCGACGAGAGGGATCCCCGCTGCGTCTTCCGGTCCCGCCGGTGGCTGCCCGCCGAGCACTCCCCACATGATCCCCGCCCCGATGGTCAGGCCCGTCACCGCTGCCGCGGAGGACAGCAGGGCCTTGCGCAGGCGACCGGTGGGCCCGGGGGCAGGCGCCGCCGTCGGGAAGGACGACGGCGGCTCCACGCCCAGACCGGCCAACACGCGTGACTCCAGCCCCGGCGCGGGGCCCGCCCGCGGCGCCGCCGGCAGGACCGCTTCCACGGCGTCCAGGAGTTCGGCGACGGTGCGGCGGCAGCTCGGGCATTGCGACACGTGGTCCACCAGCGATGCCGTGGGCTCGGGGTCTCCGGTGCCCAGCGCGACGTCCGTCAGCAGGTGCGGGTCGGGGTGGGCATCAGGCATGATCCGCCTCCTTCCGGTCCCGCAGGCGGCGCAGCCCGTCGCGGATGCGCGTCTTGGCGGTGCCCAGCGGGATCCCCTCCCGGTCAGCGACCTCGGCGGCGGTGCAGCCGCCGAACACTGCCAGCACCACCGCCCGCGCCTGGGGAGGTGACAGGCTGTGCAGCCTCCGGAGGGCCCGCTCCGACTCGATGCGGTTGAGCGCCGTCTCCTCCTGTTCCGGCACCGCCGTCAGCGTGTCCTGCACCAGCCGGTCCAGGATCTCGTCCTCCACCGGGGTGACCCGTCGGGCACGCACGGCGTCGATGGCGGCGTTGCGGGAGATCGTCAGAAGCCAGGTCAGCACGGAGGCGCGCCGCAGGTCATAGGTGCCCGCGGCCCGCGAGGCACGCAGGAACACCTCCTGGCTGACGTCCTCGGCGAGGGCCGGGTCGCGGGTCATGCTGACCGCCATGCCGAACACCGCACGCTGGAACCGGCGCACGAAGGCCGTGGCCGCAGCGGCGTCTCCCACTGCGAGGCCCGCCAGCAATGCGGCGTCGTCCGCCCGGTCCGCCCGGGACAAGCCCTCCATAGTCCATGGTACGAGTCACAGCCGCCGGGAGATGGGTCAGCTCGGGCGACCCCGGGGGCGGTCTGCGGGGCTCAGTCCAGTGTGACGCCGGTGTGCTGGGCCAGCGCGGCCAACAGCTGCCCCTGGAACTGCTCATCGTGGACGGCGGCATGGGGCTCTTCGCGACGCCGGTGGTGCCAATACCCGCCGACGCCGGCGGCGGCGTCGTCGGTGACGGCCAGCCATTCCTGGGTCCGAGTTCCTTCCCGGAGGTCCCCGGTGGCCGAGGCGCCGCCCATGCGGGTCGGCACCCAGCCGGGGTCCACCGCGTGTGAGACGGTCTCCGGCCATCGGCGCTCGACGGCGGCGGCCAGAGCGGTGGCCATCAGCTTGGTGTCCGCATAGGTGGCAGTCTCCTGCTCTCCGGCCCAGTCGAGTCCCTCCAGGGTCGGGTGGCCGCCGTGGTGAAGACCGCTGGAGAGGATGATCAGGCGCCGGGGACGGGGCAGCAGCGCCGTGAGCAGATAGGGGGCCACCACATTGACCGGCAGCAGGTGCGCACCACGGAGGACGCCGGCGTTGTGGATGACCGCATCGAAGCCACCGAGCTCCTCCGCCTGGGCGGCGATGTCCCGGACCTGCTCCCTGTCGGCGAGGTCGCCGACCACGGCGGAGGCGCCGTCGTCCACCAGCGGCCGCAGGGAGGCGAGACGGTGGTCGTCGCGGGCGTGGACCGTGACGTGGTGTCCTGCCGCCTGCAGGTGCTCCGCGGCGATGCGACCGAGTCCGTCGGTGGATCCGGTGATGAGGATGCGTGCCATGGGCCGGTCCTTCCGGTGTGCTCGCAGGATAGTCAGCGGCACCTCGCCTGCGCGAGGTTTCGGCGTCGCCGGCTGTCCCACCCCTCAGCGCTGGACACCGGGCCCTGGTCCTGGCCCTGGGCGCCCCTCAGCCTCGGGCGGACAGCTGCATCAGCGTCTGCAGGGCACGCTGCACCACAGGGCGCGGCTGCGGGGCACGCCGGACATGCACCACGATGCGCCGGCGGACCTCCGGGGCTGTCAGCCCCCGGACCGGGAGCCTCTCCTCCACGCCGGTGAGCGCCAACCGCGGCAGGACTGTGAGACCGATCCCGGCCTCGACCAGCGCCAGCGCCGCGTGATGGTCGTCCAGCCGCGCCACATAGCCCGGCGCGAATCCCGCCGCGCGGCAGGCGGTGCTGATGATCCGGCCCGTCGGGCTGTCATAGATGTCGTGGTCGATCCAGGGCTCGTCCTGCAGCTCCTGCAGCGGAATGACGTCCCGGTCGGCCAGCCGGTGCCCCGGCGGCAGCACCACGAAGAAGGCGTCCACGGCCAGCGGATGCCGCTCGTAGCCCTCCAGGCGGGGAGCATCCGGCTCCGGCGGATCGTCGAGGGGCTCGTTGCGGATGTCGAGGTCGGCATGACGGCGGCCATGCCCGCCATAGGGCTCGTTGAGGCTGACCTCCACCGTGACCTGAGGGTGGTGGGTGCGGACCGCCTCGATGACTCCCGGCAGCCAGACCTGCGCGGCCGAGGAGAAGCACGCCACCGCCAGGTGTTCCGCCGGGGATTCCCGCAGGTCAGCGATGGTGCGGTCCAGCCGACGCAGCTCGGTGAGCGCTCCCGACGCGTGGGCGACGAGCTCCCGGGCCGCCTCGGTCGGCACGATCCCCCGGCCTTCTCGGGTGAACAGCTCCAGCCCGGTCTCGCGGGCCAGCTGTTTGAGGTGCTGGCTGACGGTCGCCGGCGAATAGTTCAGGTTCCGGGCCGCCGCCTGGACGGAGCCGCTGGCGATCACGGCCTCCAGCATCTGGAGACGGTGCGGGTTCTGCATGCCATGACCATACGGTGATGACGAACAATCATTCAAGAACACCCGCTTGTCCCGAACAGTTGAAGGAGGTGGAATGGTGAGGCTGGCCGTTCGCCCCCGAGGAGACATCGTGACCCTGAGCAGCTACCTGGCCTTTCTCGGCGTCGCCGCGATCCTGGCGGTCACTCCGGGACCGGACACGTTCTTGGCTCTGCGCTATGCCATGGCTGGCCGTCGCCCCGGCCTGCTGGCCGCCACCGGATCCTCCGCGGCGATCTTCGCCTGGGCCGCGCTGGCGGCGGCCGGAGTGGCGGCGGCGCTGCGCAGCTCCACCACCGCCTACTACGGACTCACCCTGCTGGGCGGCACGTACCTGATCATCGTGGGCGCCCGGGCACTGCACGCCGCGCGGGAGGCCCGCGCGTCCCTCTCGGCCACTTCCGCTCCGGTCACGCCTGCCACCCATGCCCACGGCCCGCGGGCCGACGCCGAGCCGGCCAGGACCGACGACGACGCCGCCGTCGGCCCGTCGGGGGCGGTGGCCGTCGCCGCGCCGCCCAGGATCCGGAATCGGACCGCGCTGCTGGCCGGGGTGACCACGTGCCTGACGAATCCGAAGACCGGACTGTTCTTCATCGCCCTGTTCCCGCAGTTCACCTCGGCCGAGATGAGCGTGCCGCAGGTGACCTTCGCCCTGGGCGGGACGGTGGCGCTGTGCATCTTCCTCTACCTGATCGCCGTCGTGGTGCTGGCCGACGCCGCCCGTCGCTGGCTGGCCCGGCCGGCGGTCACCCACGGCATCCAGGCCGTCAGCGGGGCGGTGCTCGGCGGGCTGGGCGTCTACATGGTCGCCACGGCTCTGCCTCAGCTGATGTGAGCCTCAGGCCTCGCCCTCCACGCCGGCCAGGGCGGCGGCCAGGAAGCCCTCCTCGGCCTGGTTCCCCGGCAGCTCGAGGGCGCGCCGGTACGCTGCTGCGGCGGCGCCGTGATCCCCCAGCTGCTCCAACGTGAGCCCCCGGGCGGTGTGGAACGGCCGGAACCGCGAGAGGACCGGATCTTCAGCGAGCGCATCCAGCTCTCGCAGGCCCGTCTCCAGGCCCCGAGCCTTGCCTCGCGCGACGGCCCGACCGAGCAGGACCACCGGGCCGTCGTCGTGGGTCCGCAGCATGTCGTAGAGCACCGCGATCTGTGCCCAGTCGGTGAACTCTGCGGCGGGCGCCTCGGCATGCACCGCAGCGATGGCCGCCTGGATGGCGTACGGCCCTGCGCCAGGGGAAGCGGTCGCCTGTTCGGTGAGGGCCACGCCCTCGCGGATGAGCGCGTCGTCCCACAGGGCCCGATCCTGGGCGGCCAGCGGCACCGGGCACCCGTCGTCGGCCAACCGGGCGGGACGCCGGGCCTGAGTGAGCAGCAGCAGGGCCAGCAGGCCGGTGGTCTCGGCGGAGCCCGGGATGAGTAGGTGGAGCACCCGGGCCAGGCGGATCGCCTCGCCGGTGAGGTCCTCCCGGGTGTGAGACTCTCCCCCGGTGGCGACGAAGCCTTCGGTGTAGAGGAGGTAGATGACGCGCTGCACGCCCGCAAGACGCGCCCCGAGATCCTGTCGTCGAGGCGGGGTGAAGGCGATGCCGAGGGTGCGGATGCGTCGCTTGGCCCGCACGATCCGCTGCTGCATGGTCGCAGTGGGCACCAGAAGCGCCTGCGCCACCTCCGCAGTGCTCAGACCGCCGAGGAACCGCAAGGTCAGCGCGATGCGGTCCTCAGGGGCGAGCAGGGGGTGGGCGCAGGCGAAGAACAGCCCGAGGCGCTCATCCGGGATCTCGGCATGCTCGTCGTCGTGGTCCTGCTGGGCGGGGTCCTCCAGCGCCTCAGGGACGGGGCCGCGGTCCTGCTCCACCCGCAGCCGCGGCAGCGCGGCGGCCCGCACCCTGCCCCGGCGCAGGGAGTCGATGCCCTTGCGGCGCGCCGCGGTGGTCAGCCAAGCCTCCGGAACGGCGGGCACGCCCGTCTCGGACCAGCTGTGCAGCGCTTGGACGATGGCGTCCTGGAGCATGTCCTCGGCGAGGTCGAGGTCTCCGAACCGACGCGCCAGAGCGGAGAGAATGCGCGCCCGGGCGTCCCGGCCGAGGCCGGCGATCGCCCGGTGCGCGGCATCCGCTCCGCCGATGTGCGGGGCTGTCACGGCCGGCGGTTCAGTAGGGGGCCACAGGGCGGACCTCCACATGCCCGCCCGGGGCGGAGCCGGGGCTGCGGCGGGCCCACTCGATGGCCTCGTCGATGTCGGCCACCTCGATGATGTAGGTGCCGCCGACGAACTCCTGAACCTCGGCGAAGGGGCCGGAGGTGACGACCCGGGCGCCGTCGTCGTCACTGGCGACCCGCACCCCGTGCTCGGGGTCCTCCAGGGCGAAGGAGGTGACGACGACGCCGGCCTCGGTGATCTCCTTGTCGAAGGCGAAGAACTCCTCAGGGTCCGCGCCTCCGTGCTCGCCGCAGCCGGCGTCATCCGTGCGACCCGTCAGCAGCAGTGCGTATTTCATAGTGACTCCTCATATCTGTCGGCCGTGGACCGCGGCCCGGGGAGGGACGCGACGAGAGCCGAAGGACGTCGCACCGGATGGTCCGACAACATCTTGACGCACGGGGTGTGCCGGGATCGACAGATCCGGGCGAAGTTTTTCTCGGGGTTCCTCTCACGGTCCCCGATCTGTGTCTCCGTTGCAGGCACGAGGCCGTCCACTGATGCGAGGCGGGGCGGGGGTTTCTATGAGTGGCGGGGCGGTTTCTATGAGTCGTCGCATCCCTGAAACTGGGACAGCGACGGTGCTCGACCCGGTGACCGCCCCGGGAATCCTCCTGCACCGCCGATGGTTCCCTCTGTGGACATCACTGCAGCAGTGGACGTCGGCACAGCATCCCGCCGACCGCATCGCCCGAGAGGACCCGCCATGACCGAGACGACCCCCGCCACGATCCGTATGTTCGGCGCCCAGTGGTGCGGTGACTGCCGCCGCACCAAGGCGCAGCTGGACGGCCTCGGCGTCGACTACCAGTACATCGACCTGGAGCAGGATGTGGCAGCCGCCGACGTCGCCCGGGAGATCTCCGGGCGCACCAACATCCCCGTAGTGGTCTACCCGGACGGCTCCCACCACGTGGAACCCAGCAACGACGACGTCGCCGCCAAGCTGCGGGAGCTGCAGATCATCTGAGCCGTCGCAGCGGACTGCCGCGGAGCGCGACCTCCACTGACGGCCCAACGGCGAGCCCTCAGACCTGGCCCCCGAGCCACTGATGCGCTATATATGGTCGGATGACCACCCGTGCGTCGGACGTCCGGCGGTGAGCCTGACGGCGTCGGCGGGGCATGGCGAGGGGAAGGACTTCACCGGGTGGCCGAGGCCGAGACGATGACTCAGCGCGGAGACCCGCGCGCGCCGACGGCGTCGAGGATCCCGTTGCGCCGCCTGCCGACCAGCATGATCCTCTGGTCCGCCATGCGCGTGCTCGTCGCGGTGCTCGCCACTGCGGCCGTGGTCGCGCAGTTCGTCGCCGCCCTGGACGGCGCCCTCACCCATGACCGGGCTCTGGGCGCCACGGTGGGGAACTTCTTCAGCTACTTCACCATCCTCTCCAACTCAGCGGCAGCAGTGTTCCTGGCCTGGGCCGGGCTGCGTCCGCTCATCCGTCGGCGCGGCTCCCTGGTGGACCCGCCGGCGCTCTCCCTGGGGCTGGCCTGTGTGACCAGCTGCGTGCTGATCACCGGGGCGGTCTACAACACGTTGCTGCGCCATCTGCCGCTGCCCCCCGGCAGCGAGCCGCCGCCATGGTCGAACGAGGTGCTGCACCTGGTGGTGCCGCTGTTCGTCTTCGCCGACCTGCTGCTGGGGCCGCGCCGACGCGCTCTGCCATGGCGCGCCCTGTGGGTGATGGTGGCGTTCCCGCTGCTGTGGGCGATCTACACAATGGTCCGAGGCCCGCTGGTCACCGATCCGGCCACCGGCGCACCCTTCTGGTACCCCTACCCCTTCATGGATCCGGGCAACCCGGACCTGGTGCCGCTGGCCGGCTACCCGGGCGTGATCCTCTACCTGGCCGGCATCGCGGCGGCCATGATCGCCGTCAGCGCCGTCGTCGTCTGGTGCGGGCGCCGCGGACCCGGGCTGTGACACCGCTGATGCGGGAGTTTCCCAGAGAGGCATTCGAGACTTCGACCATGGTCGAGCCGGGCTGCTGACGGCGCGGCACCACAACACCTCTCAAGGGAGTCGGCATGAACCTGGACACGATAGAGCAAGCTGACGATGCCCTGAGGATGAAGGTCCGGGCCCGGCTGAACCGCCGGAACGCGGCGAAGGTGCTGCGATCGATCGAATCCGCGACAGGCCCGGTGCCGCGGCATGTCAGAGCGCAGGCCGACGACTACGCAGGGGATGTGCTCGGTTCCAGGAGCCATGCGGCCTGGCTGTACGTCTATTGCGCGATCGGCGGTGAGTTCCGCGAGGGGTGGATTCCCGACGACTACTACATGTCCGTGGTGCTTCCCGCGATCGAGGGTCGGCATGGCGCACTCTCGGACATGCGGGCGATGACGGCTCGCATCTTCGGGCACGAGAAGGAGATCCCCGACAGCGGATACGTGGTCAAGGGGCGGCTGTTCAGCGCATCGCTCGACGAGAGCGCATCCCTGGAGGAGTTCACCGACCTGGTCTTCGCAGGAGGGGACAGAGTGGCCTTCAAAGCTGACGGGAGCGCGCGCGGTCGAGGCGTGCAGATCCTGGATCGAGAGAGCTTCACCCGGACCGCGGGGGACCTTCCCGACGGCGTGGTTCAGCCCTTCATCCACCAGCACGAGGCATTCGCTGAGATCGCGTCCGGCTCAGTCGGGACGCTGCGGATGACGACGGTCGTCGAACCTGACGGGCAGACGTCACTCAGGGATGCCTACTTGCGCTTCGGGCGGGAGACGGAGGACCACGTCGCCTCGGATTCGAACATCCGCGTACTGCTCGACACCGCCACGGGAGCCTTCAGCCCGATCGGCTACACGGTGGACTGGCTCGAGATCGACCGGCATCCCGACTCCGGCGCCGTGTTCGCCGGACGTGAGGTGCCGAACTACGCCGCCTGCCGCGAGGCCGTGGAACGGCTGCATCGACGATTCCCGGTGGCCCCGGTGATCGGGTGGGACCTGACCGTTTCTCAGGACGGCTCAGTCCACGTGCTCGAGTGGAACAACGGCCACAACGACATCAAATTCTCCGAAGCGACCTCGGGACCGTGCTTCACAGGGCTGGGATGGGAGCACCTCGGCCGGAAGGGAGGGCGGCCCGGTGTCCCTCACTGAGACGGAGGCGCCCGCGGCGATCTTCGCCCAGTCTGGCGCAGCCCTCTCCCCCGATCAGCGAGTCGTCGACCTGCTGGCGGATCTCATCGGAAGCACCTCTCTGGCTCTCGGCCTGGGACTGACCTTGGCGCCGAAGAAAGTGGGGAGCCTCCTGGGCCTCGACGGGACGCCACCGGCGCGAGCCCGTCTCATCGGTGTCGCCGACGTCGGCCTCGGGTCCGCGATCCTCACATCCTCCCGCATCTGGCCGCGACGGCGCTGGCCAGCCCTGATGGCCCGTGAAGGCCTCCACCTGGTCATCGCCTCAGAGTATGCCCGCCACTGCAGAACCCCGGCAGCACTCGCCATGATCGGGCTGTTCATCGTCGATGGGGTCGTCACGGTGATGATGCACCGGCAGGAGCGCCGCTGATCAGCCTCCCGGGCGATCGCCCCGTCCTAGCGCCCTGCTCACGGGTGCAGGGCGACGTCGGCTTCAGCGCTCCGCCACGCGTGGAAGGTCACGGTCAGCCCGGCCCGTGTCGGGGCACAGACCAGCGGGCCGGCGGCGACGTCGTCGCGGGCGGGGAACGGGAAGACCCGCAGCAGGCGCAGCTCGCCGCCGAGGAGCCCCGCGCGCACGGTGATCGCGTCATCGCTCCAGCTGGCGCGGACCAGCACCCGCTGGCCCAGCCAGTCGTCCGCCGGGGAGAGCGACCAGTCCGAGGCGCCATCGGTGACGACGGCGCCGGCGCTGAGGTGCCCGTCCGAGAACTCCGTGGCCGCCTTGGTCCAGTGATCCTGCGCGGCGCGGATGAACAGGCCCGCCTGGTCGAACTGGGCGGAGAAGTCAGCCGTGTACTCCACCTCCATGGCGGTGCCGGGCCGGAACGGTGCCAGCAGGGCGTGTTCGGTGTCGTGGACGAATCCGTAGCTGGTGTGCCGCCAGGCGTCAGAGGTCTCCACCGCGGTGACCAGAAGGTCTGAGCCCTGGTTCTCCACCGCCGCGGGAGGGTTGCTCCACACTCCCTGCTCCCAGGGGATGTCCCCGGACGGAACGGACGACGACGTCATGGCGGCTCCTCTGGGAGAGCTGATCAGGGACGGGTGCGGGTGCGGGTGGTGCGGCGTGAGTGATGACGCCTCCGGATGACACCCCTAGATGATGCCACCGGGGCAGCTCTCACCGGGACAGATCTCACCGTAGATCCCGCCACCTGTACAGCGGAAGCCCCCGGGCGGCGCACCGCTTCACCCCACCCCTTGACAGGTACCCCCTAGGGGTATACTTTTGTCTCGCAGGTACCCCATTGGGGTATATCCATCGACCGTCCGGGAGAGAAGGAGCCACCGATGAAGGCACCCGCACGACTGGGGCTGTACGGGCTGATCCTGGTGACCGTGTTCGCCGTGGCCGGATTCACGGCGAACGCCGTCGTCCCCGACGCCACCGTGCAGACCTGGACCGACCAGAGCCCAGACGGCCACCACCAGAACGAGGACGGAGACGAGGACATGACCGGCACAACGCACCACGGCCACCACACAGACCCGGCGGCGCTGGGACTCGGGCTGGCCCAGAACGGCTACCGACTCACCGACGTCAGCGCGCCTGCCTCCCCCGGAGTCCACGGCGAGCTGACCTTCGCGGTCACCGGCCCCGACGGGCGACCGGTCACCGACTTTGCCCTCGAGCACGAGAAGGAGCTGCACCTGATCGTCGTGCGTGCCGACGGCCAGCACTTCGCCCACGTGCACCCTGAGCGCGACGAGACCGGCACGTGGTCGATCCCCTGGGAGTGGGAGGCCGCAGGGTCCTACCGCATCATCGCCGACTTCCTCCCCGCCGAGACCGGGGAAGGGCTCACCCTCTCCACCACCGTGCACGCCGGGGGCGACTACACTCCGACACCGGCTGAGCAGCCGATCACCGCCGCCACGACGGACGGCTTCGACGTCGCCGTCGAGGGTGACCTCGTCGCAGGGGAAGCCTCCCCGCTGACCATGACTGTCTCTCGCGACGGCGAGCCCGTCACCACCCTGGAGCCCTACCTGGGCGCCTTCGGGCACCTGGTGGCCCTGCGCGACGGAGACCTGGCCTATCTGCACGTCCATCCGCACGGGGCCGCCCCGCAGCCCGGGGAGACCTCGGGGCCTGAGATCGCCTTCGAGGCCACGGCCCCCACCGAGGGCCGCTACCTGCTGTACCTGGACTTCCAGGTCGACGGGCAGGTCCACACGGCTCCCTTGGTGCTCGACGCGGGCGACGCGGGCGACCGACCCGACCACGGCACGCACGAGGACGACACGCACGAGGACGAGGACGACACGCACGAGGACGAGGACGGAGCAGATCATGACCACTGAGCGCACCAGCACCCCCGACAGCCTCGCCGGCGTCGAGCTGAGGATCGGCGGCATGACCTGCGCCTCCTGCGCGAACCGGATCGAGAAGAAGCTCAACGGGCTCGACGGCGTCACAGCGAGCGTGAACTACGCGACGGAGAAGGCCAGCGTCACCGCTCCCCACGACTACGACCCCCAGCTGCTGATCGCCGAGGTGGAGAAGACCGGCTACACCGCCGAACTCCCACCCGCCGCCACGGACGCCGCCCAGGCCGCCGGGGAGGAGCGCGAATCGAGCGAGGACACCGAGATCCGGGTGCTCAGGCAGCGACTGATCGGGGCGGCCGCCCTCTCCGTGCCGGTCATCGCCATGGCCATGATTCCGGCGCTGCAGTTCGACTACTGGGGATTCGCGTCCCTGGTCCTGGCCGCACCGGTCGTGGTGTGGGCGGGCTGGCCCTTCCACCGGGCCGCCTGGGCCAACCTCAGGCACGGCACGGCCACGATGGACACGCTGATCTCAGTGGGCACCTCCGCCGCGCTGGCGTGGTCGGTCATCGCGCTGTTCTTCGGCACCGCCGGTCAGCCCGGCGTCGTCCACCCCTTCGAGCTCACGATCTCCCGGGCCGACGGGCTCGGCCACATCTATCTGGAGGTCGGCGCCGGGGTGATCACCTTCATCCTGTTGGGGCGCTACTTCGAGAAGCGCTCCAAGCGCCAGGCCGGCGCCGCCCTGCGGGCCCTGCTGGAGCTGGGGGCCAAGGAGGTCTCGATCCTCCGGCAGGGCCAGGAGGTGCGGGTCCCCGTCGACGAGCTGTCGGTCGGCGACGAGTTCGTCGTCCGCCCCGGCGAGAAGATCGCCACTGACGGCACGATCGTCTCGGGGACCTCCGCCGTCGACGCTTCCATGCTCACCGGCGAATCGGTGCCGGTGGAGGTCTCCGCGGGCGACGCCGTCACCGGCGCCACGGTGAACGCCGGCGGGCGGCTGGTGGTGCGGGCGACGCGCGTGGGCGCCGACACCCAACTGGCACAGATGGCGAAGATGGTCGAGGACGCGCAGTCCGGGAAGGCCGAGATCCAGCGGCTGGCCGATCGCGTCTCCGCCGTGTTTGTGCCCGTGGCGATCGCCATCGCCGTCGCCACGCTCGGAGCCTGGCTGGGGGCTGGATTCCCGGTCAGCGCGGCCTTCACCGCCACCGTGGCGGTGCTGATCATCGCCTGCCCGTGCGCCCTCGGGCTGGCGACGCCGACCGCACTGCTGGTCGGCACCGGGCGCGGAGCCCAGATGGGCGTGCTCATCAAGGGCCCGGAGATCCTGGAGTCCACGCGCAGGGTCGACACCATCGTGCTGGACAAGACCGGCACCGTCACCACCGGGAAGATGACCCTGGCAGACGTCATCCCTGCCGCCGGCGTGGACCGCTCCGAGCTGCTGCGGATCACCGGCGGCCTGGAGGACCACTCGGAGCACCCCATCGCGCAGGCCGTCGCCGCCGGCGCAACCGCGGAGGTGGGCAAGCTGCCCACCCCGGAGTCCTTCGAGAACATCGAAGGCCTCGGGGTCCAGGGGGTGATCGACGGTCATGCCGTCGTCGCCGGACGCGAGGCGCTGCTGGCGGACTGGTCGATGCACCTGGACGAAGATCTCCGGTCCGCCAAACGCGCGGCGGAGGCCGAGGGCCGGACCGCGATCACAGTGGGCTGGGACGGCCAGGTCCGCGGCGTGCTGGTGGTCTCCGACACGATCAAACCCACCTCCGCGGAGGCCATCGCCCAGTTCAGAGAGCTGGGACTGACCCCGGTCCTGCTGACCGGCGACAACCAGGCCGTGGCCGAGCAGGTCGCCTCCGAGGTCGGCATCACGGAGGTCTTCGCCGAGGTGCTGCCGCAGGACAAGGTCGACGTCGTCACCCGGCTGCAGGATCAGGGCAAGGTGGTGGCCATGGTCGGCGACGGCGTCAACGACGCCCCCGCCCTGGCCCAGGCCGACCTCGGCCTGGCCATGGGCACCGGCGCCGACGTCGCCATCGAGGCCGCTGACATCACCCTGGTCCGCGGCGATCTGCGGGCGGCGGCCGACGCGATCCGTCTCGCCCGACGGACCCTGCGCACGATCAAGCAGAACCTGTTCTGGGCCTTCGGGTACAACACCACGGCGATCCCCATCGCAGCGTTCGGGCTGCTCAACCCGATGCTCGCGGGGGCGGCGATGGCCTTCTCCAGCGTGTCGGTGGTCGCCAACAGCCTCAGGCTGCGCGGCTTCAGGGCCACGGCCGACGACGGCGCCGCCCCGGCGGTCCGTACCGCGGCGCCGGCACGCGGATCGGCGAACGAGTCGGCGAACACCTGACCATCCATCATCGAGACCAGACGAGAGGACACACGATGACTGCACGAGAGAGCCTGCCCCTGACCGACACCTCCTCCGGCGGTGGGAGCTGCTGCGGCCACACGCCCCGCCCTGAGGCCACCACGAAGGCCCCGGCCGACGACATGGCCGAATGCCCGGTGATGGCCGGCACCCCGGTCGTCAAGGCCCAGGCGGAGGAGGCCGGCCTGTACCGCGACCACCGGGGCACGCGGTATTGGTTCTGCTGCGCAGCCTGCGGCCCGCTCTTCGACGCGGACCCGGAGCAATACGCGCACCCCGCGTGATCCACCGACGGTCTCAGCCCGCCCCGGCTTCAACCTGCCCCGGCTTCAACCGTGACCGGGCCGACGTCGGCCAGTGGCGGCACCCTGCGCCCCCGACGCTCCCCGACTCCCGAGGTCGCTGGGCGCCGGGGGTGCGGGTGCTCCCGAGGAGCACATTCACACCCCGGGAATACCCCCTAGGGGTATATCGTTGGTCATCGGTGAGACACTCTAGGAGGACCCCATGAGTCTGTTCGCGATCCGCGACTACCGGCACCTCTTCAGCGCCCAGGTCATCGCGCTCTTCGGCACCGGCCTGGCCACGGTCGCACTCGGCCTGCTCGCCTATGACCTGGCCGGAGCCCAGGCCGGGGCGGTCCTCGGGACCGCGCTGACCATCAAGATGGTCATGTACGTGCTCGTCGCCCCGGTGGCGGGGGCCTACGCCGACCGTCTGCCCCGGCGAATGTTCCTCACCCTGCTCGACGCGGTGCGGGCCGGCGTCGTCCTGGCCCTCCCGTTCGTCACGGAGATCTGGCAGATCTACCTCCTGGTCGGCCTCCTCCAGGCCGCCTCGGCGGCCTTCACGCCGACGTTCCAGGCCACCATCCCCGACATCGTGCCGCAGAAGGCCGACTACACCCGGGCCCTGTCTGCGTCGCAGGTCGCCTACACCATGGAGAGCCTGCTCAGCCCGGTCCTGGCGGCCGTCGCCCTGACCTTCATGTCCTTCAACTGGCTGTTCGTCGGCACCTCCGCGGGCTTCCTGGTCTCGGCCGCCCTGGTGCTCTCCACGCGCATCCCCGACGCCCGGCCCAGCGGCCACACCGGCGTCTGGGCACGAGTCGCCTCCGGCAGTGGGCTCATGCTGCGCACCACTGGGCTGCGCGGGGTCCTCGCCCTGAACCTCGTCGTCGCCGCGGCCGGCGCGATCGTCGTGGTCAACACGGTCAACTACGTGCGGGACCAGCTCGGGGGAACCCAGGCGGACGTCGCCTGGATGCTGGCCGCCTCAGGCCTCGGCACCCTGGTGGCCGCACTGATGCTGCCTCGCGTGCTGGATTCCGTGCGTGAACGGTCCGTGATGATGACCGGCGCCGTGACCCTGCTGGTGGGCGTGCTCGCCGCCGTGACGATGAGCGCCACCGGCATCACCGCCTGGGGCGTCACCGCTCCGCTCTGGGCGCTCATCGGGGCGGGCATGGCACTGATCGTCACGCCCACCGGACGGGTGATCCGCGGCAGCGTGGAGGACCACCAGCTGCCGGCGGTGTTCGCCGCACAGTTCTCCCTGTCCCACGCCGCCTGGCTGGTCACCTACCCGATCGCCGGATGGCTCGGCACCGCCGTCGGGCTCACCCCCGCCTGGGCGACTCTGGCCCTGCTGGCCCTCGCCGGGCTGGTCAGCGCCTGGGTGCTGTGGCCTCGCCGTGTGGAGCTCCCAGCCTCCGTGCCGGAGGAGGCCCTCGCGCCCCCGGCCCAGGGTGGCCACGATCCCTCCCGCCCCACGGAGGCCGAGGCCTCGGAGGGGATGCTGGCAGCCTGCCAGTGCGCGGCGGCCCGGGCGGTGTAGGGGCGCGCACCGGCCCATCGCGCCTGCGCGATCTGCCCCATCGTCTCGCCGCGCCGTCCGGCCCGCAGCACACCGGGACGCGCGCGTCGAGTCACGACCACGCTCCGGGTGATGAGGCGGAGTGAGAGCCGGTCAGCGACGTCGATGTCGGGCTCCAGGCGCAGCAGCAGGGCCAGCGTCGAACGGATCATGGCGTCATCATCGGTCAGCAGCAGACCCTTCAACAGACCCGGGACCAGGGGTGATGGGCATGACAATGACGTGATCGAGTCACTCTGGGGCGCCCTGCAGATCGAACTGCTCAACGTAGGATGCGGAATACCCGGATGCAGATTGCCACCGCGACCCTCGACTATATCGAGGCTTGCGACCACTGAGACTGTCGCCGCAGCGCCTGAGATGTGAAGACACCGGAGAGCGTCGACAGCTTCTGGGGATCCGCGGCCCATCCCCTTGAATCCTCGTAGCCCGAAGGAACGAAACCCAGGACGGTTCGCTCAGGGACGGAGTTCCCAGGGGTCGAGTTGACCGGCGCTGGCGTACTCGCTCCCGCTGTCCCAGGCGAGCACGGTCGCGCGCGAGATCTCACCATCTGTGAGCCATCGCGATCCACCGCTGTCTCGGTGGTAGCCGAGGAACAGATGGCGCGTTCTCCAGGGCCTGTCTGGACGGTCCTCGTTGTCCATGACCTCCCGGGGGTCCTGAGCTGCGTTTCCCCAAAGCTGCAGGACCCGGGCGTCGGGCTTCAAGATGCGAGTGAGCTCGTCCAGGACGCTCTGGCGGTGCGGCGAGTGCACCCAGATGATCGCGCCGCAGACTGTCGAGCGCGATATTCCTCGGTCCTCAAGCGCATCACGAACCGCTTCAGCCAACGACTCAGGTGCGCTCCACTCTCCCTCGACGGGAATATAGGCCCCTCCGTTGACCTGCGGTGGGACGCCGCGGAGGGGACGGCGGGCCACCACGACGACGGAGATTCCCCGCTCCATGAGAGTCCGTACGGCTGGCCTGAGCATCCCGGTGCCCCCGATGATGACAACACACTGACCCTTCGACGAGTGATCAACCTCCACTTGCTCTCCGCCTCCCGTTCCAGTTCGTGTCAGGGTCAGTCAGACGGCCCCGACAGCATGCAGTACGTGGGGACACTTCTGAACGACCGCACCGCCAGGTCACCCACCCTGACATAGACACGCCGCTGGGTTCACAGGCCTGCGGCCATATTCACCGAGAACACGGTTGACGATCGTTCCGCGTCAGAGCGGAAGGGTAGGCCCCCCGGGGGAAGGACAGCCCGGAGTTTAGGGATCGATGCCGAAGAGTTCGAGGAAGACGCGCCCGCAACGAACGAACCCTGCCCGGCGTCGCCGCGGGGCAGGGTTCGGACGTCTTCAGTTGTGGAGCTAAGGGGAGTCGAACCCCTGACCTCGTCGATGCGAACGACGCGCTCTACCAGCTGAGCTATAGCCCCGTATGCAGTGTCGCCGCACCGGCTCTTCTGCAGATCATCTCCGCAGATCGCCGCGCGCGACCACACCAGGATATAACCGCGGAGCCGCTCACAGAAATTCCTGGACGGCAGATGACGCCGGGAACCGCCTGTCCCCGCCGTCATCGCTGGTCACCAGCGCATAGGGGCACCGTCACACGATGTCGACCCGCGTTCCTGCACCCGGGGCGTGAGCACCGCCACTGCTGAGCCGGCCTGAATCCCTGATACTGGTGGGATGACCGTCTCCACCGCGCCCTCCCCCGCCGTCGTCGCCGAGCCTGCCTTCGGGCTGCTGCTGGATGTGGACGGCCCCATCGCCTCGCCGGTCTCGCGGACGGTGGCGATCACCTCCATCGGCCGCGATCTGGCCGCCATGGCCAACCGGGGCATCCCGGTCATCTTCAACACCGGGCGCTCCGACGACTTCATCGCCCGTGAGGTGGTCCCGCCACTGCGCGAGGCGGGCCTGCGCGCGGGCGCCCCGGTCTTCACCATCAGCGAGAAGGGCGCGGTCTGGGCCGAGGTCACCCCGGAGGGGCTGGGCGAGATCCACATCGACGCGGAGCTGCGGCTGCCCGGCGCACTGGCCGACGACGTCCGCGCCCTGGTGGCCGAGCGGTTCAGCGGGCACATGTTCTTCGACGAGACCAAGCGGGCCATGATCTCCCTGGAGCAGCGCACCGACGTCGCCAACGAGGACTACCTGGCGGTCCAGCCGGAGTTCGACGCCGCCGTCCCCGCCCTGCTGGAGAAGCACCAGGTCCGTGACGTCCGCATCGACCCGACCATCATCTCCACCGACATCGAGCACGAGCGTCTCGGCAAGGACCTCGGCGCCGCCCGGGCCCTGGAGCTGCTCCGCGAGCGCGGCATCACCCCGCAGGCCTGGTACACCATGGGCGACTCCCGCACCGACTACGCGATGGCCTCCTGGCTGCACGAGCGCGGCCACCAGGTCAGCCATGTGGACGTCCGCCCCGCCGACGGCATCCCGGAGACCGCCCACCCGGTGCTGACCTCGGACACCGGCGCCATCCATGACGACGCCGGCGCCGAGTTCCTCAGCCGTTGGGCCCGTTCGCTGGGCTGAGGTCCACCGGGGTCACTCCCTGCGACCTCCCTGACGGCGCGTAGGACAGTCCAGGCCCACCAGAAGCTGCTCCCCGCCGACTCAGACGTTACGCCCCTTCAATGCCCCGCAGCTCTCCGAGCAGAGCGAACACGCGCTCGTCCATGGCCACCTGCATCATGACCAGGCAGATCCTGCCATCGGGGTCGACGAAGAAGTCAGTGCCGAGCCCGCCGGACCAGCCGAACCGCCCTCGATGCGGCCCCTCCGTCACCACGGACACCCCGTAGCCCCACCCGGTGCCCTCCCAGAATCCCGGGAAGAAGCTGTCCGAGGCCTTCGCGCCCTCATCCACCTGATCCCGGCACAGCTCGTCCCGCAGGTCAGGGCTGATCACCCGGCCGTCACGCAGCGCGCTGAGGAACGCATGGTAGTCCGCCAGGGTCGACACCAGCTCGGAGTGGCTCACATCGAAAGGCGCTGGTGCGGCATAGAAACCAGCTGCCGCCGGCTCACACCGCTCGAAGCCCTCAGCGCCGCGCTGGAACACGGCCGGCAGACGGTGCACCTGGTCAGTGGGCACCGTGAAGCCGGTGTCCGTCATGCCTGCGGGGGTGAACACGGTCTCGGCGAGCACCTCGTCAGTGCTGCCGCGGCCGAGACGTCCGAGCAGAATGCCGAGCAGCCCGAAGGAGTGGTGATAACGCCACCCCTCGCCGGGTTCGAACGCCAGCGGCAGGGACGCGAGCGCGTCGAGCCAGTCCTGAGCGCCCAGTGCGACAGGTTCGGCACCTGCCTCCACCTCCGCGTCGACCATCGCCTGCTTCAGTGGGGAATCGGCGGTCATGATCCCGCAGCCGGACTGATTCGTGAGCAGATGACGCACCGTGATCGGCGCACGGGCAGGCTGCGCATCCTCCAGCGGAGCATCAGGATGGGCGAGCACGCGCGGCTCGGCCAGCTCCGGCAGCCAGGCGGCGATCGGATCGTCGAGGGCGATCTCCCCGTCCTGCACCAGTCGCAGCGTCGCCACGGCGGTGACGGCCTTCGTCATCGACTGGATGCGGAAGATCGTGTCGACTCCCAGAGGAGCCCCGCCCGGAGCATCGAGGCCGACGCTGAACGGCTCATACTCGTCGCCGTAGGTGCCGACGGCGCCGGGCATCGTCCCGGCGTCGACGTGACGGACGAGGAGCTCGTGCAGGGAATCGGACACGGAGGCCCCTTTCGTCGGAGGGCGTCGGTGCCGCCCATCCTAGCGCCGATCTACTCCAGCTGGGCGTGCTGGCGGATCCAGGCGTGCATCGCGATGCCGGCGGCAGTGCCGGCGTTGATGGACCGGGTGGAGCCGAACTGCGCGATGGACAGGGTCGCCTCGGCGGCGGCCCGCATCTGCTCACTGAGACCCGGGCCCTCCTGCCCGAAGACCATCACACACTCCCGCGGCAGGGTGTAGGTCTCCAGCGGCACGGACTCGGGGAAGAGGTCCACGCCCAGCACCGGCAGCCCCTCCTCCTTCGCCCAGGCGACGAACTCCTCCACGGTGGCGTGGTGACGGACGTGCTGGTACCGGTCGGTGACCATCGCGCCCCGGCGGTTCCACCGGCGTCGGCCGATGATGTGCACCTCGGCGGCCAGGAAGGCGTTGGCCGTGCGCACCACCGTGCCGATGTTGAAGTCGTGCTGCCAGTTCTCGATGGCCACGTGGAACCCGTGCCGGCGGGTGTCCAGATCGGCGACGATCGCCTCATGGCGCCAGTAGCGGTACCGGTCCACCACATTGCGCCGGTCGCCGTGACGCAGCAGCTCCGGGTCCCAGTGCTCCCCCTCGGGCCAGGGCCCCTCCCAGGGCCCGACGCCGACCTCGCGGGCATCGGGATCGTTCGCATCGGCGGCCCGGGCGGCAGATGCGCGAGCGCCTGATTCGCGAGCACCGGCCGCCTGGCCCCCTGACGGCTCGCCTGCTGCGGTGGGCGTGGCATCCGGGCGGGGGCGGGGCGCGTCATCCATGCGCACGAGGCTACCGGAGCCGGCCCCGGCCGCACCGCCCACGGGACTCGTCGCCCCTCCCCTCACCCCCGAGCCTCGACGTAGGCTCGGCCCTATGGCTCAGAGCACCCCGCACGTCGAGTCCCCCGCTCGTCCGTCATCCCCGCCCAACCCGCTGGAGCGGCTCTCGCTGGCGGACCTGCGCACCCGGCGCAGCGCCAAATGGCGAGCCTTCGGCGACGGTGTTCTGCCGCTCTGGGTGGCGGAGATGGACGTCCCCCTGGCCGAACCGATCGCCGACGCGCTGCGCGGCGTCATCGATCGCGGCGACACCGGATACCCCGCCGGCCGCGGCTATGCGGAGTCGCTGGCCGGATTCGCCGAGCGCCGCTGGGGGTGGAGCCTGGATGTCGCGCACACCAGCACGGTCCCGGATGTGATGCGCGGGATCACCGAGGCGCTGAAGCTGATCAGCACACCCGGCGACGCCGTCGTCGTCGCCTCCCCGGTGTACCCGCCGTTCTACCAGTACCCCGCCGAGGCAGGCCGGCGAGTGGTGCAGACCCCACTGGACCCGGCAGGACGGCTCGACCCGGCCGCGCTGGAGGAGACCTTCGCGGAGGCCGCCCGCACCTCGACCTCCCCGGTATTCCTGCTGGCGAATCCGCACAACCCGACCGGCGTGGTGCACACCCGCGCCGAGCTGGAGCAGCTGGCGGAGCTCGCCGACCGGCACGGACTTCGGGTGGTCGCCGATGAGATCCACGCCCCGCTGGTCCTCGGCTCGACACCTGACCCCGGCGATCCCGGCGTCGACGGTGCAGACTCCGACGGTGCCCCGGTCCGCTTCACGCCGTACCTGTCCGTGGATCCGCGGGGCATCAGTCTGATGTCCGCCTCGAAGGGCTGGAACCTGGCCGGGCTGAAGGCGGCGGTGATGATCGCGGGACCCGACGCCGTCGCGGATCTGTGGCGTCTGCCGGACATCGTCGCGCACGGACCCAGCCATGTGGGCGCGCTCGCGCACACTGCCGCCTTCGCCCACGGCGAGCCGTGGCTGGACGCGTTGCTGGACGGCCTGCGCGCCAACCGGACGCTGCTGGGTGAGCTGCTGGCCGAGCATGCGCCGCAGGTGCGGTGGACTCCGCCGCAGGCCACCTATCTGGCGTGGCTGGACTTCCGGGCGACCGCGCTGGCCGGGGCCGAGGACGACGTCGCGGCCGCAGGCGCCGAGGCACCGATCCGCGGCCCCGCCAGGGCGCTGCTGGCGCGGGCCGGAGTCGCGCTGACCGCGGGGAACCCCTTCGGTGACGGCGGGGCAGGCCACGCTCGGCTGAACATGGCGACGTCGCAGGAGATCCTCACCGAGGCGGTGACACGGATCGGGCGGGCGCTGAGCTGAGGATCCCGGCGCCGGGTCCGGAACCGACCGGGCGAAGCTCCGTCCCGGCTCACGGGCGGCGCCGAGCCAGATACAGCCACCCGCAGCCCGGCGCGTACGCCAGGTCCAGCACGTCCACGGTGAAGCCTGCCGTCTCCAGCGATCCCTCGATCTCCTCCCGGGTGCGGAACCGCAGAGTGGAGCGGGACTCCCACCGGGTGCCGTCGTCGAGCGGGGCGCCAGTCTTCTCATCGAGGAACACGGTGGGCTGATCGAAGGTGACCAGCTCGCCGTCGCCGACGACGTCGACCACCTCCACCCAGCGCTCCACCGCGCCCACCCCCGGCACATCAGCCCGGGTGCGAGACTGCTCCGGAGTCCAGGACTCCCAGGCACGGGCCTCTCGCCGACGGGCCTCGAAGACCAGCAGCCCTCCGGGAGGCATCGCGCGGTGCGCCGCTGCCAGCACTGCGGACCACTCCGCGTCGTCTGTGAACACCTGAGCGACGTTGGCGCTCATGGTCACGGCGTCCACCGGGAGCATCGCGACGACCTCTGTCGGCAGATCAGCCGCCTCCAGGGCGGCCACCGTGCCGGTCACCCACTGCACCCGCTCGGCCCCGGGGCGGCTGCGTGCCACCGCGATCGAGGCCGCGGCAGGGTCCAGACCGATCACCTGCATCCCCCGGTGGGCCAGTCGACGTGCCAGCACTCCGGTGCCGCACCCGATGTCCAGGACCCTCTGGGCCTCCAGTGCGGCGACGGCGGCCTCATACTCGTCGAGGTCCCCACGGTCCGGGTCGAGCGCGTCATAGACCGCGGCCAGGCGCGGATCAGCGAACAGGGCGTCGGGCTGATCAGGCATGGCACGAGCGTACGGGACCTGCGCTGCCGACGTCAGCGGAGCGGCATACCGTCAGTGGGCAGAACGAGACCGGCGCACCACGCGGCAGGCCACATAGACTGGGCCCTCGAAAGTCCCGTGACGCGGTGCATCCGGCGGGCCGGCGACGCGCACGCCGTGACAGGACCTGACAGCTGGCCGGACGGAGGCGGATCCCGATGCATGACCGCAGCAGGACACGAGATGACGCATCGGAGGCGCACGTCCCTGCCGCCGGCACGGACTCCCCCGCGAAGTCGACCATGCACATCGGGGAACTCGCCGAGAAGACCGGCCTCTCCCACCGCACCATCCGCCACTACGACGACGTCGGCCTCCTGCCGGCCTCCCGCACCGAGGGCGGATTCCGCGTCTACACCGCCACCGATCTCGAACGCCTGCTGGTGGCCCGCACGTTGAAGCCGCTGGGCTATTCGCTCGACGAGATCACCAGGGCACTGGAGGCCATCGACGCCGTCACCGCCTCCCCGGAGGATGACCAGGCCAGAGGGCGGTTGGCCACCCTGCAGGAGGAGCTGGCGGAACGCCGGGAGAAGCTGGCCCGGAATCTGCGTCAGGCCGACGAGCTGCTGGACTCTCTGCGCCAGCTGTGAACCGCGGAGCCCCTGGCCTTGGTCCGCTCAGAGCACGTCGAGCGATCCCAGGGCGTTGATCAGCAGCAGCACCCCGACGCCGCCCACCACCCAGGCGACCATGCCCGCCGCGTGACGGCTGAGCCACCCCTCGAGCTTCTCCAGCGGGCCCTGCAGAGCCCGCTGGGCCACGAGGCGTCCGCCCAGCAGCGCCAGCGCCGGAAGCACCATCATCAGGCAGTAGAAGAGGATCATCACGGTTGACGCCGGCCACTGCGGACCCGTCGCGGCGACCATCCCGATGCCCGCCAGGTACGGCAGCACCGTGCCGATCTCCAGCAGCACGGCCAGCAGCCCCAGTCCCACCAGCGCACCCACCCCGGCCGGTCGGACCGCGGATGTCGACGTCGACGCCGACGCCGACTCCGACGCGGACTCCGACGCGGACGGGCCAGCCTGTCCGGACGACGGCGCGGCGGCGGTCTGCGCCCGCGGTGATGTCACCGCCTCAGGGGCCGGCGAGACCTCCGTGCCCAACACCCGGGCACGCCACCGAGTCACCCGGCCGGCGGAGCCCCGTGCCTGCTCGCGGCGAGCCTTCCGCGCCTTGCCCGCCCTGGTCATCGGGTCCAGGTGGAAGCTGTACGCCAGCAGGGCGGCGCCCAGCAGCGCCTGCCCCAGGAGGAACACCGGCGTGCCGCGGACCTCAGCGAACCAGCTCAGCAGCCCGTCCCCGAAGAAGGTCAGGCTGGCCAGCAGGACCACACCGATGACGGCATAGCCGGCGGCCACCACACCCAGGTAGACGAGCACCCGTCCGGCGCGCAGCCGCCCCGGCGCCATCAGCAGCCAGACCGGGATCAGCAGCGTGCCGAAGGTGGTGGAGTCGATCAGGGCCAGCACGGCGAGGATCCCCCACAGTCCGGCACCGAGCCCGTCGGTGGGCAGCTCGCCGCTGAGGTCCGAGAGGCTCACAGCAGACCAGGTCCTGTCCAGGACCGGCATGAGGATGTCTGTGGTGCTCATACCTGCCACCCTGCCCTGGCCCCGCGCCCTGCGCATCGGCCGAAGGGCTGAACCCTGACCCGCTCCTCAGACTTTGGTCGGAGGACCAGGCGCCCGCGCTGTGGTGAGATGGCGTCATGGACTCCTCCCCCGGCCTGCGCAGGGCCTCCGACGACGGCAGTCCGCCTCGCCGGGGTCGACGGCCCACCTGGCCGGACCCTCTGCGGCGCCGCGATCAGGTCCAGACCGTCGTGACGCTGGCGGCCGCCCTCGGGCTGCTGGCGGTCCAGTTGCGGGGTCTGCTGCCCACGCCGTGGCTGGACTCTCTCGGACCGGGCCCCGTCTGGTGGTGGCATCTGGGGCCACTGGCCGTGATCGGCGCGGCGATGATCGTCAAGCCGGCGGCGCCTCTGACGGCGCTGCTGGCGGGAGGCCTCTGCGTACTGGCCGATCTGGCCATCGGTGGAAGCGTCGGGATCTGGCTGTGCCTGGCCGACCTCATCTACTTCTTCGGTCTGCGCGGAGGACGCCGCTCCCTGTCCTGGCTGGCGGGGGTGTTCGCGGCCCTGATGCTCGCCGGCGGCGTCGTGCTGTTCGCGGCCGACGGGGACGCCGGCACGGCGGTCTCCGCGACGCTGCTGATCGGCAGCGTCCTGCTGCTTCCGCTGTGGTGGTCTGTGGAGGTCCGCCGGGGATATCCCCTGGGGCCGCTCGCCGCTGAACGGGACCGGCTCGACGCGGAACGGCACGCGGCGCTGGTGCGGGTGCATGAGCTGGACCGGCGCCGGGCGGTGGCCGCGGAACGCCAGCGGATGGCCCGCGAGCTCCACGATGTGATCTCCTCGCATGTCTCGGCCATCGCCCTGCACTCCGGGGCGGCGCTTGCCGGCTCCCCTGACCAGGACCGCGACCGCCGCGCCCTCGAGGAGGTGCGGCGGACGTCCGTCACCGCCCTGGAGGACCTGCGGACCATGGTGAACCTGCTGCGTGGCCAGGACGCCGAGTCCCCCGAGGGCGTCCCGGAGGGCCGCGACGCCCAGAGCCGCGACGCCCAGAGCTCCGAGCTGCTGGCTCCGCCGTCCCTCGAGCACGTGGTGGAGGTCGCCCGCAGCCGCGGCCTGTCGCTGCAGATCTCCGGCGAGGTTCCGCGCGGGGACGAGCCGACCCGCTCCGGCATCCGGGGAGTCCTCTCCCGGGTGCTGCAGGAGGCGCTGACCAACGCGGCGGCCCACGGGGACGGCGCCGCTCGGGTGGAGTTCACCGAGACTCCGCACCAGATGCGCCTGCGAGTGACCAACGGCGTGCCAGACGCCCCTGTCGGCAGAGGACCTTCCCCGGCACTGGCCACCGGCACGGGGATCATCACCATGCGGGAACGGCTCGCCCAGGCCGGCGGCACGCTTCAGGCGGGCCGCGACGGGGACCTCTGGGTGCTGACGGCAGACCTTCCCCGAGGACGGAGACGATGAGCATGCCCTTCCCCACCCCGCACGCCGACGACGGAACGCCGCCCGTCCGCGTGCTGCTCGCCGATGACCACCCCAGCATCCGGGCCGGGCTGCGACTGCTGCTGGAGACGGCGGCGGACATCGAGGTGATCGGTGAGGCCGCCGACGGTGCCGTCGCCGTGCAGCAGGCACAGTCCCTGCGCCCGGACGTGGTCATCATGGACGCACGGATGCCGGGCACCGACGGCATCGCCGCCACACGACAGGTCGTCCAGGCCAGCACCGGAGAGGTGCTGATGCTGACGACCTTCGACCTGGACGAGGTGGTGTTCGGCGCCCTACGGGCCGGGGCCGCCGGGTTCCTGCTGAAGTCCGCCGACCCGCAGGAACTATTGGACGCGATCCGTCGCATCGCCGCCGGAGACGGCGTCATCGCACCGGAGGTCACGCGCCGGCTGCTGCGCACGTTCGTGGCCGACGAGGGCGCACCGGTCACAGGAACGGACGCCGTCACCGCCAGCGCATCCGGCAGGTCGCCGGGATCCCCCGCGAGTGTCGCCGACGGCACCGAGAGAGCGTTCGGGGAGCTCACCCCGCGGGAGCTCGACGTCCTGCGGGCGCTCGGCCGCGGGCTCTCCAACGCGCAGATCGCCGAGGAGCTGGTGATCAGCCTGGCCACGGTGAAGACGCATGTCTCCAGCGTGCTGGCGAAGCTGCACCTGAGTTCGCGGATGCAGGCGGCGATCCACGCCCGGGAGGCGGGCCTCACCTGACCGGAAGGGCTGCGCCTGATGCGTCGGACCCGCGTCAGTCCCCGGTGCGACCGTGCGCCACCCCGGTGGGGACGCCGATCAGCTCCGGCTCGGGCGCCGCCACCGAGCAGACCCCGGTCTCCGGCAGGGCCAGGTCGCGGGCGGCGGCGTCGTCGCCGGCCAGGTGCGCGGCGATGGACCTGACCTGCTCATAGCCGGTGGCCAGCAGGAACGTCGGCGCTCGCCCGTAGGACTTCATGCCGGCCAGGAAGAACCCATCCTCGGGGTGGGCCAGGACGTCTGCCCCGTGGGCGGGGACCGTGCCGCAGGAGTGGATCTCCGGGTCGATGAGCGGCGCCAGGCGCACCGGCGCCTCCACGGCGGGGTCGAGCTCCAGGCGCAGCTCGCGCAGCATGTCCAGTTCGGGGCGGAATCCGGTGGCCGCCACCACGGTGTCCACCGTGAGTTCGCGGGCCGAGTCGCCATCACCGACGGTGACGACGACGCCGTGCCCCTTCCCGTCCTCGACCGGGCGCAGCGCAGAGACCGACGCCTGCGCGTGCAGCTGGACGGCGCCGGATTCGACCGCGCGCTGCAGCCGGGTGCCGAGCATTCCGCGGGCCGGCAAGCCGTCCGCGTCGCGCCCGCCGTAGGTCCGGCCAGGGTCCTGCCCGCGGATCGCCCAGTGGACCTGGGTGCCGGGCTCCTCCCGGGCGAGCTGGGCGAGGTTCAGCAGCGTGTTGGTCGCACTGTGCCCGGCACCGACCACCAGCGTGTGCCGGCCGGCGAACCGCTGCCGCTCCTCACCGAGCACATCTGGCAGAGCTCCCGTCAGGTGCGGCACGACGCCGGGTGCGTCTTCCCCGAGCGCCGGCAGCCCGGCCGCGCCGAGGGGATTGGGGGCGCTCCAGGTGCCGGTGGCGTCGATGACCGCGCGGGCGCGGACCTCGTCGACCTGCAGTCCGGCCTCGGTGCGCCGCTGGACGCGCAGGACGAACGGCGCACCTTCACGACCCCGGACATGGGTCTTGTCCCGGGATCCGCGGGTCACGGCCACCACGCGGGAGCGTGTGCGCAGACGGTCACGGATGGCGGGCACCTGGGCCAGCGGTTCCAGGTAGTCCTCCACGATCTCCCGCCCCCAGGGCAGCGCGGTGGGCCGCGGCGGCTCCCAACCAGCGGCTTCCAGCAGGCGGGTGGAGGCGGAGTCGAGGTCGTAGCGCCACGGCGAGAACAGTCGGATGTGGCCCCACTGCCGGATGGCGGCGCCGACGTCGTCGCCGGCCTCCAGGATCAGCGGCTCGATCCCGTGCTCCAGCAGGTGCGCCGCGGCGGCGAGGCCCACCGGGCCGGCACCGATGACCGCGACCGGCAGCGCGTCCGCAGCGGAGGGAGCAGAGGGAGCGGTGCTGGTCGTGTGCTGCATGGGGTCTCCTCAGGGTCGGCGTCATCTGGAGCCGACATGACACCAGGACACATAGACAGACTTCGATACGAGAGACTCTAGGGTCACCCATCGAAATTCGTCAATACGTGAGCTACGATGACTCCATGAGCACCTCGACGCCGGCCGACAGCGCCTGCTGCCTGCCCACCTTCCAGGGCCCGCTGACCGCCGAGGAGGCCGAACCCCTGGCCGCCGTGTTCAAAGCTGTGGCGGATCCCGTGCGGCTGCGCCTGCTGTCCCTGATCGAGCACACCGAGGACGGCGAAGCCTGCGTCTGCGACCTCACCGCACCGCTGGGACTGTCCCAGCCCACGGTCTCTCACCACCTGAAGATCCTCGTCGAGGCGGGGCTGCTCACCCGCACCCAGCGCGGCCGCTGGGCGTACTACGCGGTCCAGCGCCCCGCGCTCGATGAATTCGGGTCCCTTCTTCGCCGCCGACGGGAGACTGCGGCGTGATCCTGCCCCTGGGCGTCATCCACCCTTGAGCCCGCCCATCCTTGAGCCCGCCCATCCTTGAGGGACGAGGAGTCACATTCCGGCGCTTGCCCGCTCGCTGACGCGCGTCATGTCAGGGATGTCGCACGGGAGAATGACCCCTCGACGCACCGGGACCCCGCCTGTTCCGGTCAGCTGAGCGAATCCGCCAGTGCTCGCACCAGCTTCGCGACGGCGGCGGCCCCTGCATCCGGGGAGCCCTGGGTGGCTGAGTCCGGCACATAGGCCGCCCGGCCCGCGCGCGCAGTGAGGGTCGCCGTCGCCTCGGCACCTGCTGCGGCCGCCTGAGCCACCGCCGCGGGGACCACGACGCCGTCACCCTCGGCGAGCGCCCGCTGGGCGGGGATCAGCGCATCCAGCATGGTGCGGTCCCCTTCGGCGGCGCCGCCATGGTGCTGCACTGCGGCGATCCCCTCGGCGAGCGCGCCGGACCAGTCCGCCCGGCCGTCAGTCTCGAGGCTGCGTCCGGCGGCGGTGGCGAGGATGGCCAGCAGCACCCCGGAGGAGCCGCCCATCGCGGTCTCCAGAGTGCGGGCGATCCGGCGCATCGCGGCGGCCGGGTCGGCGAAGCCGAGGTCCCCGGACTCCACCAGCCCGCGCACCGCCTGCGCCCCGGCGGCGAATGTGGTGCCGGCGTCGGCGTCCCCGGCGGCACGGTCCAGCTCGTCGAGCTCCCGCTGCGCGGACTCCAGGGCCCGGCATGCCGCGGCCACGGCGTCCTCCAGGCGTCCGTCCTGGGTGCGCGGCGTGGCCTCGGCGACCACAGCGGCCACCTCGCCGGTGGCCACACCCACGCCCGGAACCTTCTGCGGGGCGCACGGACTGCTGGGCCGCACCCAGCCGGGCGCCGTCGTCGGGGCGTCCAGCGCGGCGACCAGCTCCTCGCTGGCCGGGGCGAGGGTCACGGAGAAGCCGTGCATGTCCAGGGAGGTCATCAGGCGGGCGGGCCCCAGCAGGCGGGTGACGGCGTCGCGGCCGAGCCGGTCGAGCAGCTCGTGGGTGAGCACCAGACCCTCCTGCGGGGAGCAGCCGCCCAGGTCGTTGAGCACAGCGACCACCCCGTGCTCGGACGTGCGGACGAACTCATCGGCATCGAGGGCGTCGAGCACCTGTTGCACCGCACCGGCGGCGCCGTCGACGTCGACCTCCCGGGCGCCCGGCTCGTTGTGGATGCCCAGCCCCAGCTCCGCCCCGCGGGTGGGCTCCGTGTCCTCGCCGGGCAGGGTGGCCGGGGTGAGGGCCAGTCCGATGGTGCGCAGACCGTCGGCGATCCGCTGCGCGGCCTCGGCCACCTGCTCCACGGAGGCCCCGGCGGCCGCCAGATGGCCGGCGACCTTGTGCACCAGCACGGTGCCGGCCAACCCGCGGGGCTGCTCGATCTCCGGCAGGGAGACGTCGTCGGCCACCAGGACGGTACGCACGTCCAGGCCTTCCTCGCGGGCCCGCTCGGCGGCCAGGCCGAAGTTGAGCCGGTCGCCGGTGTAGTTCTTGATGATCAGCACACAGCCGGCCGGCCCGGTGACCGCCCGGATCGCCTCCAACACGGCGCTGACCGGCGGGGAGGCGAACAGTGAGCCGGGGACGGCGGCGGCGAGCATGCCGTCGCCGAGGAACCCGGCATGGGCCGGTTCATGCCCGGAGCCGCCGCCGCTGATCACGGCGACCCCGGCCTGCGGATCATGCCCGCGGCGGACGAGCACGGCGGTGCCGTCCGACGTGCCGAGCCGATCGATCTCGGCGGTGGACAGCAGCGCGGAGAGCATCTCAGGCACCATGTGCGCGCGGGAGTTGTAGAAGGCCACGGTCTTCCTCCATCCAGAGTGGTCCGTCAGTTCCTCATGCCTCCCGCGCGTCGCCGCTGGACCGCGACCCGTTCACGAGCCGCCCGGGCCGGAGCGTCGTCGGGAGGAGGTCAGTCGAGTCCGAGGTCGGACTTGGAGTA
Source organism: Nesterenkonia sp. K-15-9-6 (assembly GCF_052656005.1). Taxonomy (NCBI): domain Bacteria; kingdom Bacillati; phylum Actinomycetota; class Actinomycetes; order Micrococcales; family Micrococcaceae; genus Nesterenkonia; species Nesterenkonia sp. K-15-9-6. The sequence goes on along the minus strand of NZ_JBQYEY010000006.1, from coordinate 9,675 downwards.
CGCGAAGAGGTACGGCACCCCGGCGGAGTCCTCGATGTGTTCCCGGGCGCCGGTGTCGCGGTCCACGATGACCGCCACTGCCTGCACCAGGCCGCCGGCGTTGCGCACTCCCTCCACAGCGGTCAGCGCGGAGCCGCCCGTAGTGGAGGTGTCCTCCAGGACCACGACCTTCCGGCCCTCCACGTTCGGGCCCTCCACCTGCCGGCCCATGCCGTAGGACTTCTGGGCCTTGCGCACCACGAAGGCGTCGACGGCCCGGCCCTGCTCGTGGGCGGCGTGCATGATGGCGGTGGCCACCGGGTCCGCCCCCATGGTCAGACCGCCGGCGGCCACGTAGTCGATGCCGGCGTCGTCGAGCAGGCGCATCATGACCCGGCCCACCAGGCGCGAGGCCTCATGGTGGAGCGTGATGCGGCGCAGGTCGATGTAGTAGTCGGCCTCCTTGCCGGAGGAGAGGGTCACCTTCCCGCGGACGACGGCGAGCTCACTGATGAGCTGCTTGAGCCGACGGCGCTCGGCGCTGGGAGTGGACACGTCCGTGCTGCTGCCGGTGGTGCTGGAGATCATGGGGCCATCCTACTGGTGGCGGCTCCGCTGACCAGTGCCCCACGGAGCTCCAGGTCGGCGGTCTGAAAGAATGGAAGCCATGGACCTCATCAACCTCTTCATGCTGCTCGCACCGCTCGTCCTGCTGGTCGCCATCGGCGGAGTGCGGGTGGGCACGAGGTTGGGTCTTCCCGCGCTGCTGCTGTTCCTGCTGGTCGGCATCATCCTGGGCGAGTCGGGAGTCGGGCTCCATTTCGACGACGCCGTCATCGCCCAAGGGCTCGGCTATGCCGCGCTGACGCTGATCCTGGCGGAAGGTGGGCTCAGCACGAAATGGGAGGACATCCGGCCCACGATCGGACTCTCCGCGGTCCTGGCCAGCGTCGGCGTCGTGGTCACCATCGGGCTGATGACCCTCATCGGCCACTACGCGCTCGGCCTTCCCCTGCTCCTGGCCCTGCTCTTCGGCGCCGTGAATGCGGGCACAGACGCCGCCGCCGTCTTCTCGGTCCTGCGTGGCATCCCCCTGCCAGCCCGCGTGCGGTCCGCCCTCGAAGGCGAGTCGGGGCTCAACGATGCTCCGACCGTGCTCATCGTCGCGGCGGCCACAGCGGCCGCTGTCGGGGCGCCCCAGCCGGGCGGCATCCCCGGTGTGGCGCTGCTGATCCTGGCGCAACTGGTGGGCGGCATCGTGCTGGGCGTGATGCTGGGGGCGCTGGGAGTGTTCGTCCTGCGCCGCTTCGCCCTTCCTGCTGCCGGCCTCTATCCCCTGGCTGCGCTGGCCTGGTCCGTGTTGGCCTACGGCATCGCCACCCAGATCAGCGTCTCCGGGTTCGCCGCCGTCTACATCTGCGCCATGGTGCTGGGCAACGGGAGGCTCCCCCATCGACGCGCCACGCAGGCATTCGCCGAAGGAACGGGCTGGCTGGCTCAGATCGGCCTGTTCGTGATGCTCGGGCTGCTTGCCAGCCCCAGCCGGATCACCTGGGATGTCGTCCTGCTGGGCTTCACCGCCGGACTCTTCCTGACGTTCGTGGTGCGCCCGGTGGCGGTGGTCCTCTGCGCCGTCTGGTTCCGGGTGCCCTGGCGAGAGCAGGCGTTCCTCTCGTGGGCGGGGCTGCGCGGGGCGGTGCCCATCATTCTGGCCACTGTCCCGATGGCCGCCCAGATGGAGGATGCGGACAGGCTGTTCGACGTCGTCCTGGTCTTCGTCATCGCCTACACGGCGATCCAGGCCCCCTCCCTGCCGTGGGTGGCCCGACGGCTGGGGCTCGTCGAGGACACGGCGGCCACCGCGGTGACCCTGGAGCCCGCTCCGCTGGACGAGCAGCGAGCGGACCTCGTGAAAGTGAAGCTGACCGGACACTGCGCTCTGGAGGGCATGCCGCTGAAGCACCTGGATCTTCCGGAGAGCGCCGACATCTCGCTGGTCATCCGCGCCGGCTCGGCCTTCGTGCCCGATGGGCGCACCGCCCTCCAGCTGTATGACGAGCTGCTGGTCGTCGCGCCGGCTGAGCACCGGGCGAACGTGGAGGCCTACTTCCGCGGGCTGCAGACGAAGGACCCTGACCAGGGAACGTGACCCTCACCGGGAGCCGCGCGGCCGTACCAGCGGCGCCAGCATCGCCAATGCTGGCAGCTCGATGAGCGGGCCGACCACCAGGGCCAGCGCGATGAGCGGCTGGTCGGGGAAGGCCGCCACGGCGATGCCCAGGGCGATGGGAGAGTTCCGCGCCACGGTGACCATCGTCAGCGTCACCCGCTGCTCTCCCGGCAGCCCCAGCAGCCGGGAGACCACGGTGGCGATCAGCGGCATCAGGACGAACCACGCCAGAAGCGGCGGGAGCAGCATCAGCAGCGTCCCTCCTGCCGTCCACACCGTCTCCGCCTGCCAGGCGAACATGGCGCCCACAGCCAGGCAGAGCAGCGGCAGCGTGCTCCGGGACGCCCACCGGTCGAGCCGGCGGCGGGCCGAGGCTCCGCCCACCCTTCCCGCAGTCCTCCGCAGGATCGTCGCCGCAGCCAACGGCACCAGCAGCACCAGCGCCACGGCCTCCACCAGAACCCCTGCTTCCACAGGGGCTGCCTCACCGCCCAGGAGCAGCACGTAGACGGGCAGCAGCATCAGCTGGAGGACCAGGTTCACCGGCAGCAGGGCGACGGCGATGCCGGTGTGCCCGCGGGCCAGCGCGGTGAATACCAGGTACCAGTCGGTGCAGGGGGTGACCAGCAGGAGCAGCAGCCCGATGCGCAGGTCAGGCTGGGCGCCCAGCAGCCCGGCTCCGAGCGCCCAGGCGACCAGGGGCGTGAAGAGGTAGTTCATCACGAGGCTGGCCCCCACGAGCCGCCGGGCGCGGCTGACGTCACCGACACTACCGACGTCGACCTGGACGAAGAAGGCGGCGAGCATCACCAGCAGGGCCGGCAGCACGATGTGCTCGCCGAGCCCGGAGATCTGGTCCACGGAGCCGAGGCTGAGCCCCAGCAGGGCCGCCCCGGCCACGAGGAAGCCTTGGAGCCGCTCCGCCCAGGTCAGCTGTGCGACCTCCACCAGCGGTCAGCCGCTCTCGGAGTCGTAGTCTCGATGGGCTGCGACGGCCTTCTGCACGTCCAGCACCTCGCAGGACGTCATACGATGCCTCCTCCGCCGTCGGCACTTCCTGAGCCTCAGCCTACTGGGCCCCGGTGACGTGGCCCCCGAGCCGTCATATGCCTGTGACACGCGGCTCGGTAGACTCGGCGGCATGCGTGAGCTGCAGACTGCGATCATCACCGAGATGGGTGTCAAGCCGGAGATCGATCCCGCGGAGGAGGTCGAGCGCCGGGTCAGATTCCTGGCGGACTACCTGCTCAGCGCCCGCGGCCGCTCCCTGGTGCTGGGGATCTCCGGCGGTGTGGACTCCACACTGGCCGGGGCATTGGCCCAGCGGGCGGCTGAGAGGCTGCGGGATGCGGGCCATGAGGTCCGGTTCCATGCGGTCCGACTCCCCCATGGTGTCCAGCATGATGAGGACGACGCCGCCCGCGCGGTGGAGTTCATCGGCGCCGACCACGTGCACACGGTCAACATCGAACAGGCCGTGACCGGCCTCGACGCAGCCTACGCCGAGACCATGGGCCGGCCCATGGAGGACTACCACCGCGGCAACGTGAAGGCCCGCCTGCGCATGACGGCCCAGTATGCGATCGCCGGCGAGCACGGGGGCCTGGTGGTCGGCACCGACCATGCGGCGGAGTCCATCACGGGGTTCTTCACCAAGCACGGCGACGGCGGCGCCGACGTGCTGCCCCTGTTCACCCTGAACAAGCGTCAGGTCCGCCAGATCCTGAAGCATCTGGGAGCGGATGAGGCCCTGTGGTCGAAGGCCCCCACCGCTGACCTGTTGGATGAGAACCCGGGCCAGCTGGACGAGACCGAGCTGGGCATGAGCTACGACGACATCGACGACTACCTGGAGGGCCGCGAGGTCCCGACGGACTTCGCCGAGATCATCGAACGACGCTACCTGGCCACCCGTCACAAGCGCGCCCTGCCGGTGACCATCCAGGACACCTGGTGGCGCAGCTGATCCCGTTGAGACAGGCCGCTGGCGCCCGAGTACCCTGGACTGACATCTCCCGCACCACAGAGAGGCACCCATGTTCGGGATGAACGGCGCCGAAGGCGCCATCGTGGGCATCGTCATCGTCGTCGTCGGGCTCGTCGCCCTGGCCGTCTATTTCCTGCCGTCCCTCATCGCCATGATCCGCAGCCACAACCTGGGCGGCGTCTTCCTGGTGAACCTGCTGCTCGGATGGTCGTTCATCGGGTGGGTGGTGGCTCTGGTGATGGCCTGCGGCTCGAAGCCCCAGCCCGCTCAGGTCTACGTCCAGCACCAGCACGTTCCGCATCCGCCGCAGGGGAGCTGGCGCGGCTGATAGCGTGACCTCCGTGAGAATCGCGACCTGGAATGTGAACTCGATGCGCGCCCGGGCTGACCGGGTGGAGGCCTGGCTGGACCGTACGGACGTGGACGTCCTCGCCATCCAGGAGACCAAGTGCAAGGATGACAACTTCCCCTGGGAGGTCTTCGAGCACAACGGCTACGACGTCGCCCACTTCGGGCTGAACCAGTGGAACGGAGTGGCCATCGCCTCGCGGGTGGGGCTGTCCGACGTCGAGCGGACCTTCCCGGATCAGCCCGCCTTCGGCAAGGGCGGCAAGGACCCCATCCAGGAGGCTCGTGCGATCGCCGCCACCTGCGGCGGGGTGCGCATCTGGAGCCTCTACGTCCCCAACGGACGGGCGCTGGAGGACGAGCACATGGTCTACAAGCTCGCCTGGCTGCACCAGCTGCGGGAGCACGCCGAGACGTGGCTGACCGATGACCCGCAGGCCCAGGTGGCGCTGATGGGCGACTGGAACATCGCTCCGCAGGACGACGACGTCTGGGACATCGACTACTTCCGGGCCGAGGGGCTGACCCATGTCTCCGAGCCGGAGCGCGAGGCGTTCCGCGGCTTCCTGGAGGCCGGCTATGCCGACGTCGTGCGGCCCCACACCCCGGGCCCGGGCGTGTACACCTACTGGGACTACACGAAGCTCCGCTTCCCGAAGAAGGAGGGCATGCGCATCGACTTCGTGCTCGCCAGCCCGGCCCTGGCCGAACGCGTGGACTCGGCGTTCATCGACCGCGAGGAGCGCAAGGGCAAGGGCGCCTCGGACCACGCCCCCGTGGTGGTGGACCTGCGCTGACGCCCGCACCCGGGGCCGCATCCGCTCCGGGCATCACAGCAGACGACGACGGCGCCCGCCCCCTGTCGAGGGTGCGGGCGCCGTCGTCGTCCAGAGACTCAGTGCTCAGGACCGGTCGCGGAGGTCCTGTCGCAGGTCCTCCAGCTCCGTGCGCACACCGGCGGTGTTCTGCGAGGTGCGGACCATCGAGATGATGAATTCGAGGGTCACGCGGAACAGGATCAGGTAGATCACCAGGGGGATCCAGCCCAGCAACAGGGCCAGCAGGCCCGCGATCGCATCCACGCCGAATCCGGCGATGATGGACACCAACCAGGCCAGGCCCAGGAACGCCAGCAGGATGATGTAGATGAACTTGGCGAACTTCACCGAGACGAAGCTCTGGAAGCTGAAGTCGAACAGCGCACCGAAGAAGCCCTTGCCCTCCACCGTGTTCGGGCGACCGGCCGGCGCCGGGGCCCCGCCGGGCTGCTGGGCATACTGCTGCTGGTACTGCTGCTCGTACTGCTGCCCATAGGGCTGGCCGCCGTACTGCTGCTGCCCGTAGCCGGGCTGATGGGCGTAAGGGTCGGGCTGCTGGCCGTAGCCGTAGGCGGGCTGCGCCGAGGCGGCGGACTGGGCCTGCTGGTCAGCGGCGGCCTGCTGGCCGTAGTAGCCCGGCTGGGGCTGCTCGTAGGCACCGTGCCCCTCCTGGGCGGGCTGTCCATAGCCCTGCTGCGCGCCGGGGTGGCCCTGCTGGTGCGGGTCGTAGCCCTGACCGTGCTGGGCGGCGTCGTAGTGGTTCGGGTGCTGCCCCTCGTAGGGGTTCTGCCCGTAGCCCGGCTGAGGCTGCTGCTCAGGGGGCAGCTGCTGGTCGAAGGGCTGACCGGTCTCGGCGGCCGAGGAGGCTGAGGCTCCGGAGACGGCGTCGGCGGTGGGCTCCGGGGTGGGCTCCTGCGCCCCGGGGAAGCCGGGCTCCGGGTACGGCTGGGTCTGCTGCTCTCCCTGCTGCTCGGGGGTGCCCTCAGAGGCCTGCTCCCCGTTCTGGTCGTGGTGGTCGTCGGGGCCGGGGTGTCCGGGCTGCTGCGTCATGGCGCCTCCTGAGGTCTGCGTCGCGTCATTCACTTCACAACCTATACGAGTCAGCGCTCAGCAGTCGATGTCTCGGCGGGGCTGAGGCCGGGGCGCGTCATACGGACCCCAGACACGACGAAACCCCCGCCGGAAGCGGGGGTTTCGGGTGGTGGCTCCGACCGGCGTCGATCCGGTGACCTTTCGATTTTCAGTCGAACGCTCTACCAACTGAGCTACAGAGCCGGGGCGCCATCACAAGATGACTTCACTCTCCTCCGAGAGCTGGAGCGACCCAGACGGGACTTGAACCCGCGACCTCCACCGTGACAGGGTGGCGCGCTAACCAACTGCGCCACTGGGCCTTGCTTTTTCAGTTGTCCGTGCCGCTTGGCACGGTTAGAAACTCTATCAGAGCTTCTCGCTGGGCTCCAAATCGGAGCTTCGCAGTACCCCCAACGGGATTCGAACCCGTGCCGCCGCCGTGAAAGGGCGGTGTCCTAGGCCGCTAGACGATGGGGGCGCGATCCCGTGGTGGACCACTGAAATTCTAGGCGCAGGCCGTACCAGCCAGCAAATCACACGTCGGCCGGCGTCGCCACCCCGGCACGTTCCGCACTCCGGCGGGCATGCTCACCCGGCGACGAGATCCTGCCGGATCTGCACCAGCATGGGGCGCACGGTGCGGGCCAGCAGCCACAGGAACACCGAGGCCAGGAGCACCCCGACCCAGTCGGACCACAGCACCACCACGGCACCGACCACCACGAACAGCCCCAGCACCCCCAGGGCGGCGAGCGGGGCGGAGGCCACCCCGTACATCACCACACTGAACAGGTCCCGAGTGCGGAAGTCGAAGGTCGCGATGATCACGAGCATCGCCACCGCCACGAGCACGACGGCGCCCGCCACCACTGCCCCGCCCAGCAGGATCGCGCCGGGCACCTGCGCGAAGGCCGCATTGAAGGCGGCCAGTGTGGCGAAGATCACGGCGGGGGCCCAGACGACCATCGTCTGCCGGAAGCCTTCGACCCATCCCTTCCAGTACCGCAGCCAGGGGATGATGTCGGCGTCCGCCCGCCAGGCGTAGACCCCGGCGGTGATGGCCGGGCCGAACGCGAGGGCGAAGAGCCCGTAGAGGGGGATGTTGCTCGGATCCTGGTCCAGCAGGATGATGCCGATCAGCGCAGGCAGAGTGGCCACCACGAACGCCACTTCGATGACGATCATCCGATAGACGGCATTGGTGACCCGCGCCAGCGGGCCCTCCCTCTCCGAGTCCATGATGCTCATCCCTCACCTTCCTGCGCACTCGGTCGCCGACGGCCCGTCTCGACGCGTCGCCGTTCACCATGATCCATCACAGGACCCCACACGACGACGTCCGCGCCCGGCGCCGACTCATAGCCGGACCCGGGCGCGGACTCGCCGGACGTCCTCGGGCTGTCCCCTCTCACCCGCGCCGGACAGTGCCCCGGGGCTGACCGATCACTGGTCCATGTCCGCTTCGACGCCGTCGATCTCCTGCTGGGCCCGTTCATAGGCCTCATTGTGCTTGTCGATGTAGTCGGCCATGCCCTGACCCTCCAGCTCACTGACGAAGGCGTCCCAGTCCTCGAGGTCACGCTGCCCCAGGATGAACTGCGCAGTGGCCGTGGACACGGTGTCGTTCAGCGCCGTCTCGGTCAGGGAGACCTGCTCCCGCTCGAGCTCGTCCAACGGCGTGGCGGGCACGACCGGGGTCCGCTCCTTGTCCGCCATCGACTCGCGGAACTCGACCACCTCGTCACGCAGCATCGACTGCACCAGGTCGGTGGTGGAGCCGTGAGCCGGCATGAAGACGCCGTTGTGGAAGCCGTAGTCGGCGGAGAGCTCCTCATCCCCCTCCGGATTCAGCCCGTGGATGTCGATGCTGTCGGCCAGCACGCGCTCGTCGCCCTCACGCTCGAAGGTCTCGCCCTCCACACCCCACTTGGCGAACTCCAGTCCCTCGTCGGAGTAGTACAGCCAGTCGATGAACTGCAGCAGGGCCACGAAGTTCTCCTGCTCGGCCACCGAGGAGGAGAGCACCAGCCCGGATTCGGTCTGGCCGCCGGGGGCGATGTCCCCTGCGGGGCCGGCCGGAACCCGGATCAGCCTGACCTCCATGTCGTCTTCGCCCACCTCCTCGATCGAGGTGCGATAGGACAGGATCTCCTGGTCGTTGCCGCCGATGGCCGCAGACTGCCCGGAGGCGAACTTCTGAATGGCCTGATCGTCGTCCTGGACCAGGGACTCGGAGTCCATCAGCCCGTCGTCCACAAGCCCGTGGAAGTACTCGAGCAGGTCCCGGTACTCGTCCTGAGCAGCTGTATAGGTGAACTCCTCAGCAGCCTCGTCCCAGTAGGCACCGCTGTACCCCCAACCGGCCTGTGTGCCGAAGTTGGGTGCCGCGAAGCTCAGCGTCGCATCCATCTGCCACCGATCAGAGAACGGCACCATGTCCGGATACGCCTCCTTCACCCCGCGCAGCTGCTCGGCGAACTCGTCCCAGGTCTCCGGCTCGTCATAGCCGAGCTCCTCCCAGATGTCCCAGCGGACCGCCACGGAGTACTGGTCCTGCGGCGACTCATGCAGACCGGGCAGGATGTAGAACTTGCCGTCGTCCTGGTAGAGGCTGTCGATGTCCTCCTCGAGGCCCCAGTCCTCCACCTTCTGGGTGAAGTTCGGCATGTGCTCCAGATAGTCGCTGACCGGCAGCAGCGCGCCGCCCGAGATGAACTGGGTCTCATCCCCGGGGTAGACGACGGGGATGAAGTCAGGGGCGTCTCCGGCTCCGATGACCAGGGAGCGCCGCTCCTCCCAGTCGGAGAGCGGGGCGTTCTCAGCGGACAAGGTGACGTTGTGGTCCTCCTCGAGGTGCTCGAAGAAGGACCAGTCGTTCCGGAGCGGATAGTTCGGGTGGTCCCGATAGAGCAGCGAGAACTCCACCGGCTCGGTCGCCACGAAGGTGTCGCCGACGTCGTAGTCCTCCATCGCGCCGACACCCACCTCCTCCATGTCGACCTCGGCGTCCGCGTCCCCGTCGGCCGCGCCGCCGCAGGCCGAGAGGACCAGGGACCCTGCCGCCAAAGCGGCGGCGACCGGCAGCAGCCGACGTCGCTGTCCTGCTGTGGTTGTGATGATCATGATGCGAGTGTTCCTTTCTGAAGGCGTCCGGGACATCGGGTCCCGGACGTCGTGAACCTGGACATACATCGCCAGAGAGTCATGGAGGGGAGGTGGGCGCCGTCGGGCGTCCTCACTGTTTGACGGAGCCCAGCATGATCCCCCGCACGAAGTACTTCTGCAGGAACGGATACAGA